>JABDQH010000045.1 GCA_013042375.1 Woeseiaceae bacterium | reverse complement strand
CGGGTTGATCATCGTTGGCGGGAATTCGACCCCCTCGAAGCGCGAGCCGGGCGCACCGACACGAGGTGTCTGGCGACCGAGCGGGAATGATATACCCGTTGTCGACGGCAACTTGCCTGTCGATCGCGCGCCGCGGGTCGTGGTGCAGGCGGGCTGCGCCCAGGCGTTGGTGAACAGGACACCGCTGTCGGCGAGGCTCTCGAGCGCCGGCGTGGGTGCCGTGTCGGGGAACACATCGGCCTCGGTCGCGGTGTTGTAGAGATTGGCCACGTCCTTGCCGTAGTCGTCAGCCATTATCACTATGATATTGGGACGCTTCGGCGGTTCCTGTGGCTCCATCTCCGGGAAGGGGAAGGGCAAGGGTGGCGGCTGCATGCCGTCTCCCGTGTCGCTGTCGTCTCCGGCGATCGCTGTCTGCCCGAACATCAGGGCGACGGCCAATACGCCTAATTGGATTAGAATCTTCATGCGTTCTCCTTCTTGTTATTATTTATGTTGTTATTATTTTTTCTCGCGCGCCGCGATGCATGATCTCGCGCTGGCCGAGGGACAGGGAATGCTATCGACAATGAAGAGCTGCAGTCGGGGACACCCTCAAAGGTGGACGGCTGAGATCAGATTCGTTGTTCTTCTTATACTCCCGCGTCCGGGCGAACTTTTTAGTTCTCAACGCAGTATGCGCATTTCCTGAACGAATCTGTGCGCCATATGACATAAACAGTCATATTGTTACAAATAGCGACAGGTCTGCGGAGCGGGTGAAGGGAACCGTCATTTTCAGCTTGGGAAGCCGATGACACGACGTCGGCGTGCGGCGGTCCAAAATCAGGTCGTGAGACCGCTGGTTCGATACCCACGGAAAGTCTCCGGGCCTCCAGCGGCATTTGCTCCTGTTACGCTCTTTCGTATAGATTCGGCCTCAAGAATATGTAACGAAGCGCGGCGCCTGGCTCCGGCCAGGCAGATTCCGTCAGACCTCAGGACGACAGAAACCATGACCAAGAACGACTATCCTCAGCTAGCCGAGATGGGAATAGAACATCCACTGCAGATCGAGCGGTACCAGGTCAACAGTATTTCCAACTACGACGTCTTACGCGTGATTTACGAGCGCGGAAAGGATTCGTTCCTGCCCTCGACCCGCACCTACAAGTTTCCTCGGGTGCAGACGAAGGCGGCGATCGGCAAAGATAAAAAGTCGGTGCAGCCGGTCCTTGAGACTCATCCCGAGTTGAAAAAGGCACTGGATGAACTGGAGCACCTGTTTGCGAAGAAAGAGTGCAAGGAGTGCGTGGCCGACACAGTCCTCGAGGAGCTGCAGGCGCTGGAGGACGAGATCGCGATGCGCAACGAGTACATCCGGGATCTCGTCAGGCAGCTCGGGGCCAAGTAAGGCGCTCAGTCTGCGGGCAGCGGTTCGCGCGACCAGAAAGCGGCAATATCCTCGTCGCTGCCCGTCATCTCCCAGCGAATCAGTGACAGCGGCAGTCGTCCCGCTGCCATGAATTCATCATGGAAGTCCTTCAGGCGAAACGCCGCGCCGAGCTGGCGTTTTCGCGCGGCGAGCAGGCCCTGCATTTGCAGCATGCCCGTGGTGTAGCCCAGCCCGTAACCCGGTGGACGGCGCAGGTAGATTTCGGCATCGACGCGAGCGACATCCCGATCCAGGTAGGGAACGCGTTCGATCCAGTAATCCGCGACCTGCTCGGCGTTCATTACATTGAGCTGCAGCCAGACGTCCGCCGGCATGCGCGCCGCACGGAAGATGCCGAACAGGTAGATGAGCTCGCGCACGCGAGGTTTGTCATCAAGGAGGCCTGCGTTCATGATCGCCTCCTCGAGATACACGGCCCAACCTTCGACCCGTGCGCCGTCCGCGATGCGTCCGCGTATCGGATGAGGATTGTTGCGCTCGACAACGGCATCGAAGCGGTGCCCCGGGATGACCGCATGCAGGTGATCCGGGGTTGGGTCGCGATACTGAACCTGCTCCCAGAAGTTCGGTCCGCCGTCGCGGACAATCCAGGGCACGTTAGTTGAAAGCTCGCCGATGTACTCCGGGATCGTGATGATCTCCTCGTCGACGAGAAAACGCCGAATGATCGCGTCCGTCTCATCGATACGGGACTGGTACTCCTCTGCCGATCCGGAGATCCGGATTTCCGGGAGATCACGATTCCTGTGGCGCTCGAGCGCATAGAGCGACCAGAGCCGATCGAGCTCACGTTGCCCGAGCGTCACGATATCGTCGCTCGTGTAGGGCATCAGCTTGACGTGTTTCAGGTACCAGTCGAACGCTTCCTTGCCGACCCCGGCATTGCCCTTCATGTCCGAACGGTTGTCGATGAGCCAGTCGCGAAATGATGCGACGGCGGTCCTGGCCGTTTCTATCTGCGCGACCAGCTCGGGCTGCCGGCCCCGTGCGCGCTCGAGCAGATCTTCGTACCAGCCAAGAACGCCCGGCGGTGGCGCCGCCCGGTACGGAAAACCATGGCCAACCCCGTCGGAGTTGGACAGGTTGAATATCGCGAGGTCGGCGTAGTCGGCCGCGACCTCGGTGAGGTTGCTCTTACCCTGCGCTGCCAGCCCGGGAACGGCATCAAGCTGGCGCTCGAACTCGGCCAGTGCCTCGCCGGATACCGGTAGTTCGGTGAACGTCAGGCGCAGCATGCGATCGACGTAAAAACCCGGATCACGCGACCATGGCTTGGAAACCCGGAGCGTAAACTCCTCTTCGTCCATTTTTGCCCGCACCGCGAGGAACTCGACCTGCTGACGACGCGGCCAGTCGCTTACCGAGAAGTCGTCGAGTTTTCCCTGGAATTCCCTTAGCTCCCGCAACCTTGCTGCGATTGCCTGCGCGCTGTAATCGGGATACACGTCCGTCTCGAGCCCCGCCACGTCGACCAGCGACTTTTCCTTGCCGGCGCTTTGCGGGTCCTGCCAATAGAGAAAATCGTCCCAAAGCTGTACGAGCGCGGCATAGTCCTGCTCGCCGTCCGGCATGCCGTCGTAAGCCTGTCGAGCCGTGGGCGCATCTGCGACGGCCGGTCCGCCAACAGCGAAGCCGATCGCGATCAACCCAGCCAGGCGCCGGAAATACGCAGTAAGCACTCGAAACCGGACCTGCGTCATAGATTTGGAAAACTGATGATCTACCATTGAACCGCACCCGCGTCAGTGAAAATTCTACTCGATACCCCCGGGTAACTCGAAACGTTTTGTTACACCACTTGCTGAGCGGGCTTATTAGCATGTGGCCATTACTTGATGTGCTGTGGAGAAGACTATGAAATACCAAATCCCCGGATCACTACTGATCCTTGCGCTCGGCTGTCTGCCCCTCGCGGCCGACGCCGATAGCGGCTTCTACATCGGCGGCGCCGCCGGCGGCGCAACGCTTGAAGCCGACATCGGCGACAGTGGAATTCCCCAACTGCCCTCCTCGATCGACGAGGACGATACGGCATTCAAGGTCTTCGCCGGCTACAAATTCGACCTGCCTGTTCTTGACCTCGGCATCGAGGCCGGCTTCGTTGATTTCGGCGCACCCGAGATCGACACGTCACTCGGCCAGATCGAGATCGATCCGACCGGCGTCAACCTCTGGGGCATCGCAGGTATCGATGCGGGGCCGATCGACCTGTACGCCAAGGTCGGCTACATCATGTGGGATGTCGAGGTATCGAGCGACATCGCGGGGCTCGGCGACGAATTCAGCGACGATGGCTCCGATATCGGCTACGGTCTGGGCCTGAGCTTCGGTATCGGCAGCGTCAGGATCCGCGGCGAATTCGAGGCCTACGATCTCGAGGACGCCGACCTGTCGATGCTGTCCGTCGGGATTCTCTACCAGTTCAACTGACGGGGGTTGGCGGGCTAGCCGAAATAAGCAGGCTCGTTGCCCGCCTTCCACTTGATGTTGCAGCCGAGGCTCGGGAGCTGGTCCTCCGGGACCGGCTCACCGGCCAGCACGGTATCGAGCGCCGCGCGCAGGTCGCGGCCGTCGGCCGGTACGTTGTTGCCGGGACGGCTGCCGTCGAGCTGCCCGCGGTACACCAGCAAGCGATTCGCGTCGAACAGGTAGAAATCGGGCGTGCACGCGGCCAGGTAGGCTTTCGCCACCGACTGATCGGCGTCGAGCACGTACGGGAACGTGTAGCCGCGGCTCGCCGACTCGGCTTTCATCGCCGCCGGGCCGTCGTCCGGGTACTTCTCGACATCGTTGCTGTTAATCGCGAAGACGGCGACGCCCCGCCGCTCGTAATCGCGCGCCAGGCGTGCGAGTTCGTCCGCCACGTGCTTGACGAACGGGCAGTGATTGCAGATGAACATTACGAGATAGGCCTCGCTGCCCGCCGCGTCGTCGAGCGAGTGCATTGCGCCATCGGCGTCGGGCAGGCTGAATGCCGGCGCCTCGGTGCCCAGTTCGAGCATTTGTGAAGGCGTACGCGCCATATCGGTTTCTCTCCATTTCGGCTGCGGCGATTGCCGTATAATTTTACATGACCGGAATCGATCAGGCCCGATTATCGTGAAGCACCTCGAACGCGAATTCCTGACCATGCAGAAGATGGTCGGTATCTACTGTGCGGCGCACCACCGCGCCGGCGACCTGTGCAAGGAGTGTGCGAAATTCCTCGATTACGCCGAGGTGCGGCTGGAGAAGTGCCCGTACGGCGAAGACAAGCCGACCTGCTCCAACTGCCCGGTCCATTGCTACAAGTCGAATTACCGGGCCCGCGCCAAAGCGATTATGCGCTACGCCGGGCCGCGCATGCTGTTGCGCCACCCGATCCTGACCATCGCGCATTACCTCGACGGCCGGCGCCGCGCGCGCCATCCGCGCGAGCTGACCCGCCAGGAGCGCCTGAATAAATAGGGGTCAGACCTTTTTAACAATTCGATTTCGAGATTCGGTTCGGCCCATTTAGGCTTCGACTTACCGAGAAACTGGCATCGACAGGCTGCAGCCGGGCGGCCAAGATCTCCCGATGCCGCGACCGCAACGACTTTTCGTTCCCGACATCCCCCAGCATGTGATAACGCGCGGCGTCGATCGTCAGCCCGTTTTCTACGGACCGGCCGACTATCGTCTGTATCGCGAGTTGTTGTACGAGGCATCGCAGGAACATGACTGCCGAATTCATGCCTACGTGCTTATGACCAATCACGTCCACCTGCTTGTTACGCCGGGACACGCACGCTCACTGGCTCTGACGATTCAGGCCCACGGCCGCAAATACGTCAGGCGGCTGAATTTGCGGCACGGGCGCACGGGCACGTTGTGGGAGGGTCGATACCGCGCTTGCCTCGTGCAGAACGATCTGTATTTTCTGACGTGCCAACGCTATGTCGAGCTAAACCCGGTCCGCGCGGGCATGGTCTCGACCCCAGGCGAATACCCTTATTCCAGCTTTGCGCACAATGCGTACGGGTCCGCCGACAAGCTGGTCGAGCCGCATCCGTGCTATACATCGCTCCATAGCGACGCAGCCGCGCGCCCGAGAGCATATCGAGAGCTATTTAGAGACTACCTTACCGACGAACAACTGAAGATCATTCGAACACGCACAAACGCGTGCAGCTACATTGGCAATGACCGTTTCTTGGCGAAGATTGAATCGACCCTCGGTCGTCGGGTGGCGGGCGGCAAACCAGGCAGACCGAAAAAGTGCGAAAGCGGGGGACATCACGGCTCAGCGCAAATATTAAAAAGGTCTGACCCCATTTAATAACGGAGGGAGAACTCGATGCCGGCCTGGCGCGGCTTCGACGGCCACGCGATGTCGGCCGGCAGGCCGATGAAGCGCGCCCCGAAAAACCACTCGATGTATTCCTCGTCGAAGGCGTTGTCGACGTACAGCCGCGCACCCCAGCGCTCTTTCTCGAGCCCGACGCTGACGTTGACGAGATTGTAGGCTTCTTGGGTATCGACGTTGTCGAGCGTCCAGTAGGTCTTGCCGCGATACTCGACATCGATGCGGCTGACGAGATCGAGGTCGCCGGCGAGTTCGGCCGTGTGCTGCAACGCCAGGCTCGCCGACAGGACGGGCGCGCCCGGCACGTTGCGGCCCACGATCTCGCTCGCCGGCACGAGCACGCCGGGGATGTCCTCGTAATCGACGATCTCGCTGTCGGTAAAGCCGATGCCGAGGTTCAAGAGCAGGTTGTCGCTTGGCAGGGCCGTCAGCTCGAGTTCGCCGCCCGCGATCTCGCTCTTGTTGATGTTGATGTTGGCCTGCGTGCCCGTCTGGTCGAAGAGGAAGAATTGCTGATCGCTGTAGTCGATGAAGAACAGCGACAGACCCGCCCGCAGGCGGCCGTCGAAACCGCTGCCCTTGAGGCCCGTTTCGTAGCTGACGAGCGACTCCTTGTCGAAGCCTGGCTGGAAGTTGCTGCCGGGCGCGAGATTGTTGAAGCCGCCGGCCCGGAATCCCTTGCCGACGGTCACGTAGCCGAGCAGGCCCTCGCGGAACCGGTACGCCAGGCTTGCCTTCGGCTGCAGCTCCCTGAATGTCGCGCTGCGACCTTGCGTCACGTCTTCGGGCGTCTCCTCGTCCCAGCGAAACGCCAGCGTCAGTTCGAGCGCATCGCTAAGGTCGTAGCTGAAATTGCCAAAGAGCGCCAGGTCCTCGAGCTTGAGGTCCTGCGCAGCGGCCGGCACGGGGGAGCCGAGGAAGGTCGTCGCCAGCGAGCGGAAGCGGTCCTGGCTGAAGTAGGACAGTCCGGCGACCCAGCGAAATGCGCGCTCGTCGCTCGACACGAGCCGGAATTCCTGCGCGATCGTCTCCGAGTCGTCGATGACGACGATGTCGATGGCCTCGACGAGCGTCTGGTCGAGGTCCTGGTCGTTACCGGAATCGACGTCGGTGAACGAGGTGATCGAGGTCAGCGTTCCCCAGTCGAACGTATAGTCGACTTTGGCCGACACTTCGAGCGACTCGACGAACGATTCGCCGATCCTGTTCGACTGGATCTCGTACTCGGGCACGTCGACGATAATGGGCGCGTTCGGCGGCGGCAGCGGCAGAAAGAAATCGCTGCCCGGCATGAAATAGCCCGAGCCGCCGTCCTGGTCGAGATAATGCGCGCGCAGGTCGACGGACCACCGCTCGCCCGGCGTGAAGATCAATCGGCCGCGCAAGGCCGACGACTCCTTGTAATCGACGTACTCGCCGCCGAGGTACTCGTTACGCAACTGCCCTTCCCGGTCCTGCAGTCGAAACGAGAAACGGCCGAGCACGTCTGCGCCCGCGAGCGGTCCCGAGGCGCTACCCGCGAGCGTGAAGTCGCTGCCCTCGGCGCCTTTCAGACGCAGCCCGAACTCGGGCGACGAAGTCGGCCTGCGCGTCGTGACGAGCACGGCGCCGCCGATCGCGTTGCGCCCGTACAGCGCGCCCTGGGGCCCGCGCAACACGTCGATAGTCTCGACATCGAACAGTTCCTGCGTCGTCAGGAGATTGTTGGTCGCGCTCACGCCGTCGATACGCAACGACACGGGCGGCTGCCCTGTACCGCGGTTCTGGCGCACGCCGCGGATCACGAGCGTGCTGACGCCGACTTCCTGGTCGTCAGAGAACCTCAGGTTGGGCGTCAGCGACGCGACGCGGTTGATGCGCTCGATGCGATGCCGCTCGATGTCGGCCGGCGTGAACGCCGTGATCGAATCCGGCACGTCGGAGAGGTTTTCCGCACGAAAACGCGAGGTGACGACAATCTCATCGATCGCCGCCTCGCCCGAATCCGGCACTACGGAGCCGTCTGCCGCGGCCAGCGCGGCAACGGTAAGCAGGGATATCACGTTGCTCTAGTCCAGGTCGGGAAGCCCGTGGAGCACCAGCCTGTAGTAGCTCACCATGCCGACGACCTCGCCGTTCTCGGCGACCGGGGCCGTGTTGATGCCGAATTTCTCGAACAGGCGCGCGCAGTAGCGAATCTCCATATCGGGATGCACCATGATCACGGGCTTGGCCATGATCTCGTAGACGTTGACGCGTTCTGGCGCGCGGTTCTTCGCGATCACTTTCTTGGCGATATCCGAAAACAGTAACAGGCCGTATTCGTCGTTATCGTCGCGCCGATTGACCATCAGGCTCGTCGTTCCTTCGCGCTTCATCACTTTGAGCGCCTGCAGAACGTCGAGTCGGCCGTCGACAAACGTGACCTTGGTCCGCATGCAATTACGCACGGGACCCCAGTTACGAACGCTCATAGATTTTCCTCCACGATTTCAGTGAGCTCCTGTGTCTGGTGAACGACGCCGACCGCGTCCTCGACATCGATCATAACAGCGATGCCGGTACCGGGTTTCGCGTCGAACTCGCCGACCTCGCCGATGTGTTCGAGTATGTCACGCGCCAGGTGCTGTTCGACGAGTAACAGCACGACGTCCCGCTGGGTCGACAGCGTCAGGCCGAAGAAGGTCTTGGCCTCTTCAATTCCCTCGCCGCGCGCGTTACTGATGACCGTGCAGCCCGTCGCGCCAGCCTCGCGCGCCGCGTGCATGACGTTATCGGTCTTCGTGTCCTCGACGAAGGCCAGGATGAGTTTGAAATGCATTACGTCTTACCTCGCATTGCAGAGAATTGACCGTACGCAAGCACGGAGATTATCGGAAACAGGCTCGCGAATGCCACCAGCCCGAACCCGTCGAGCAGCGGGCTGCGGCCGGGGATGGCTTCCGCCAGGCCCAGGCCGAGCGCCGTGACCAAAGGTACGGTCACGGTTGAAGTCGTGACGCCGCCCGAATCGTAGGCCAGCGGCACGATGAGTTTGGGCGCCATCGCGGTCTGCACGATGACGACCATGTAGCCGACCGCGATGAAATAGTGCAGCGGCAGGCCCGTGATGATTCTATAGCAGCCGAGCGCGACGCCAACGCCGACGCCGATGGCCACGGCGACGCGCAGCCCCCAGGTACCGATGGCGCCACCCGAGACGGAGTTGGCCTTGATCGAAACGGCCAGAAGTGCGGGCTCCGCCAGCGTCGTCGAAAAGCCGATCGCGGCCGCGAACAGGTACACCCAGTAGAAGTCCTGCCACATGAGCGCTTCGCCGACACGGCCGCTGGCCTCCTTGAGAAACGCAGGGTCCGTCAGCTGCGCCGCCATGAGGCGGCCGAGCTCGAACAGGGTCTCCTCGAGGCCGACGAGGAACAGCCCGAGCCCAATCGTGACGAAGGCGAAGCCGACGAGTATCGCCCCGGGGTTCGGGATACGTTCGCGCAGTACGCCGATCTGGAAGGCGAACAGGAAGAAGACGACCGGCGCAACGTCCTGTGCGCTGTCCCAGACGAAGGCAAACATGTCGAGGATCAGACCCATTGCGTGATGATCCCGTAGACGAGCACGAACAGTATGGGTGTCAGCGACGCGAATGCGATCAGGCCAAAGCCGTCGAGCATCGGATTACGGCCCTGCAGGGAGCTCGCCAGGCCGACGCCGAGGGCCGTAACCAGGGGGACAGTGACCGTCGACGTCGTCACGCCGCCCGAGTCATAGGCGATGCCGACGATTTCCGGCGGCGCGATGCCCGTGATGATCACGACGATGATGTAACCGGCGATAATCATCAGCGGCAGGGACCAGTTGGTCAGGATGCGGAATACGCCGAGCATCAGCGCCACGCCGACGGACAGCGCGACCACGAGCCGCAGGCCCAGCGCGTAGTTCTGCATCGCCTCCTCGCTGGCGGCGATGGCGCCGGCGCCAACGGCTACCTCGGCGGCCTCCTCGGCCACGGCCAGCAGCGCCGGCTCCGCGATCGTCGTGCCGAACCCGAGCACGAACGCGAACGTGAACAGCCAGAATGCGCTGCCCTTTCTGGCCAGCGAATGCGCCAGCTGTTCACCGATCGGGAACAGGGCGATGCGCAGGCCGAAGATAAAAAAAGTAAGGCCTGCTACGACGAGCAGGCCTCCGAACAGAATCGACGCGATGCCCTCAACGGGCTGCCGGATCACGAATACCTGGAAGACCACGATGACGAGAACGATCGGCGCGAGGTCGCGCACGCTGGACAACGCATCCTTCGACAGTGCAATCAGCGAGTCTTTCAAGCGAAGCGCTACCCCTTGGAATAGCCGAAAGCATAGTAGAGCACCGGTATAACGACAAGGGTGAGCAGGGTCGATACGAGAATACCGAAGATCAGCGTGACCGCGAGGCCGTTGAAGATCGGATCGTCGAGGATAAAGACCGCACCGAGCATCGCCGCCAGCGCCGTGAGCGCGATCGGCTTGGCGCGCACGGCGCCCGCTCGAATCACGGCCTCCTGGAACTCGACGCCCGCCGCCACCTCCTGGTTGATGAAATCGACGAGCAGGATCGAGTTGCGCACGATGATGCCGGCGAGCGCGATCATGCCGATCATCGAGGTCGCCGTGAACTGGGCGCCCCACAGCGCGTGCCCGGGCATCACGCCGATGATGGTCAGCGGAATCGGCGCCATGATGATAAGCGGCACGACATAGGAGCGGAACTGCGCGACGACGAGCAGGTAGATCAGGATCAGGCCCACCGAGTAGGCGATGCCCATGTCGCGGAAGGTCTCGTACGTGATCTGCCACTCGCCGTCCCACTTCATGCTGTAGCTGTAGGGGTTGTCCGGCTGGCTGATGAAGCGCTGCTCGAGTTTCTGGCCCGCGAATTGTCTTTCGCCGATGTCCGTGGACATGCCGAACATGCCGTAGAGCGGCGAATCGAAGCGCCCGGCCATGTCGCCCGTGACGAACACGACGGGCAGCAGGTCCTTGTGGTAGATCGTCTGCTCCCACGCGCCCTCGCGTACGTCGACGATCTCGGTCAGCGGGACGAGATTGCCGTCGCGGCCCGCAACCCGCAGCATCAGCAGGCTGTCGAGATCCGACTTGTCGGCGACCGGCAACTCGAGGCGCACGGGCACGGGGTATTTCTGGTAGCCGTCGCGCACGTAGGTCACGTCTTCGCCGTTCAGTGCCGTGGACAGCGCCGTGGCCACGCTGGCCTGCGATACGCCAAGCAATGCCGCCTTGTTGCGATCGACGGCAAGGACGTAGCGCGGGGCGCTCGCCTCGACGCTGTCGTCGATGTCGACGAGGTCCTCCGTACTCGCGAACAAGTCCCGCAGCTCGGCGGCGATCGCCTGTTGCCCGGCGTAGTCGGGCCCGTAGATCTCGGCCACGATCGGCGCCTGCACGGGCGGCCCCGGCGGTACTTCCACGACCTTGACCGACCCCCCGTACTTCCGGCCGATCTCGTCGAGCGCCGGCCGTGCCGTACTCGCGATCTCGTGGCTCTTGCGTTTGCGGTCTTTCTTGTCGACGAGGTTGACCTGGATGTCGCCGACATTCGAACCTTCGCGCAGGTAGTACTGACGCACGAGGCCGTTGAAGTTGATCGGCGCGGCCGTACCCGCATACACCTGGTAGTCGGTCACCTCTGGGATCTCGCGGATGCTGGCCGCCAGTTCGTCGAGGACGCGACTCGTCTGCTCGACCGTCGTACCTTCCGGCATGTCCAGCACGACCTGGAATTCGGACTTGTTATCGAACGGCAGCATTTTCATGATGACGGCATTGACGCCAACGAGGCTCGTCGCAAGCAGGATCGCGACGATAACGCCGACGCCCAGCCAGCGCCGCGCGCGCCGGCCTGCGCTGCCCCTGAGGAACGGCCCGACCAGCTTGCGAAACAGGTGGTCCAGCCAGGCGTCGGTCTTGTGCTCGCCTTCCGCATGATGTTCGTGCGAGAGCAGCTTCTGGCTCGCCCATGGCGTGAACACGAGCGCGACGGCCAGCGACAGCAGCATGCCGATGCTGGCGTTGATCGGGATCGGGCTCATGTACGGGCCCATGAGTCCCGACACGAACGCCATCGGCAGCAGCGCCGCGATGACCGTGAACGTCGCGAGTATCGTCGGTCCGCCGACTTCGTCGACGGCTGGCGGAATGGCCTCCAGCAGCGACTTTTTCTCGAGCGCCATGTGCCGGTGGATGTTCTCGACCACGACGATCGCGTCGTCGACGAGAATACCGATCGAGAAGATCAGCGCGAACAACGACACGCGGTTGATGGTAAAGCCCCAGGCCCAGGACGCAAACAGCGTCAGCATCAGCGTGATGACGACGGCCGAGCCGACGACGACGGCTTCGCGCCAGCCGAGCGTCAGGAGAATCAGCAGGATCACGCAGGCCGTCGCGAATGCCAGCTTCTGGATCAGCTTCTTCGCCTTGTCATCGGCCGTCTTGCCATAGTCGCGCGTGACCGTGTACTCGATGCCCTCGGGAATCATGATCCCCTGCAGCGACTCGACGCGTTCGATGACCTGTGCGGACATACTGGCCGCGTTGGTGCCGGGCTTCTTGGCGATGGCGATCGTGACGGCCGGCGCATCGCCATGGCGCACGTAATGCTCGGGCTGGTCGGCGCCGGCCACTACCTCGGCAACGTCTCCCAGGTAGATCGCCCTGCCATCGACCACGGAGACGACGACTTCGGCAACGTCGTCCGCCGTTGCGAGGAACGTGCCGGCCGTCACGGGCACGCTCTGGTTGTCCGCGACGAGCGCGCCCGCATGCGTGACCACGTTGCTGGCCTGCAGGGCATAGCGCAGCGCGTCCAGCGACAGGCCGTAGGCGGCCAGGCGCTGCGGATCGAGCTGCACGTGCACGACGTTGTCGGGCCCGCCGATCGTGTAAACGTCGCGCGTCCCCGGAACGCGCTTGATCTCGGCTTCGAGCGAATACGCAACGCGCTGCAGCTCGTGCGCACCACGCGTCTCGTCCCTGGTCCACAACGTCAACGTGATCGCCGGCACGTCGTCGATGCCTTTCGGCTTGATCAGGGGCTGCAACACACCGCTGCCCGGTGGCATCCAGTCCTGGTGCGAATACACGGCGTTGTAGAGCCGCACGATCGCGGCCGTGCGATCCTCGCCCACCTCGTACTGGATCGTGAGCGCGGCCATGCCCGGCCGCGACACCGAGTAGGTGTGCTTGACGCCTTCGATCTCCGACAGCACCTGCTCGAGCGGAATCGCGACGAGGTTCTCGACCTCGGTTGCGCTCGCACCCGGGAACGGCACGAAGATATTCGCAAACGTCACGTTGATCTGCGGCTCTTCCTCGCGCGGCGTCACGGCAATCGCGAACAGGCCCATGAGCAGGCCCGTGACCGCGAGCAGCGGCGTAATCTTGGAGTCCTGGAAGCGTGCGGCGACGCGTCCCGAGAACCCGAGTTTGTTCGCGATGCTCATTGCTGCGCGGCCCGTTCCTTGAGGTAAATGCCGGCATCGACCGGGTCGAGTGCGACGGCTTCTCCCTCGCCGAGACCGGCGAGGACTTCGTAGTGCTCACCGTAGCGCCGGCCCAGTCGCACCTGGCGCAGCGCGACCCGCTCGCCGTCGGCAACGTACACGGCGCTCAGTTCGCTGCGGCGCACGACCGCCTCGCCCGGCACGAGCAGGCGCTTCGTCTCACCGACGACGAAGCCGACCTTGACGAACATGCCGGGATACAGCGTCGCCGCGCCGTCGGGCAGGTTGACGCGCACGCGGAACGTGTTCGAACCCGGGTCGGCGACCGGGAAGAAGGTCAGGCTCTCGGCCGCGAGGCGCTCGTCACCGACATAGACGAAGGCCTTGCCGATCGTGTGCACGGCATGAAACATGCTTTGCGGCACGTCGACGTTGACGCGCAGGGACTGCAGCGACAGGCCCGAAATCAGCGGCTGCCCGGGCGACACGAGCTCGCCGAGCTCGACGTGGCGCTCCGATACGATACCGGCATAGGGCGCCCGCACGACCGTGTACTCGAGCTGTTCCTTCGCCGTCTCGACGCCCGAGCGCGCGGCCTCGAGCCGCGCCCGCGCCGAATCCCGATTGGCCTTCGCCTGGTCGAAGCGTGCCTGCGAGACGGTCGCGTTCTCGAACATGTTCGACACGCGCTCGAATTCCTGTGCGGCCTGTTCGAGGCGCGCGCTGGCCTCGGCGAACGACGCTTCGGCCCGGCCCAGCGCGGCGCGCTGCTCGGTGTCGGTAAAGCGCATGATGACAGTGCCCTGCTCGACGAAGTCGTTGACGTCGTACGGCAGCTCGGCGATGCGCCCCGAGGTCTGAGCGGAGACGGTCGCGCGATTGACGGCCTCGATGCGACCGTCCCAGATGCGCTCGCGCGGCGCCTCGTCGTATCTGACCTCGACCGTGTCGAAGGGCACGGCCGCGGCCACGGGAAACACCGCGAGCAGCGCGGCCATCGAAATCAGGTATCGGTTCATAACTGCCCTACTCCCCTGGCGAGTTCGTACAACGCCAGGCTGGCGTCGAAATCGGCGTTGTCGTAGTTGCTGCGGCTCAAAGAGCGCAGCGTCTCGGCGTCGAGTACTTCCGTATTGGTGCCCTCGCCGTTGCGGTAGCGGTCGCGCACGACCCGCAGGTTTTCCTCCGCCTGCTCCACGGCGCGTTCGGCGAGACGCCGACGCTCGCGGGTCTCGTTGAGCCTGAGCCAGGCCTGGCGCACCTCGAGTTCGATCATCGATGCGAGATCCGCGCGTTGCTGCGAAATGGCCGTGGCGCGATACCGCAGCGCTCCGGCCTTGCGACGCGCCTGTCCGCCATCGAACAGGTTCCACTGGACGCCGAGGCCCACCATCCAGAAGTCGTCCCGGTTCAGGAAATCGTTCTCGAGCGAGTAATAGCTTCCGGTCAGGGCGAGCTGCGGCAAGGTCTGGCCACGCACGGCCTTCGCCTCGGCTCGATAGGCATCGGCCGCCGCGCCGAGTCCGTCGAGTTCGCGCCGGTTGCGTCCGGCGGCGGCGGTCAGGTCGCCGAGGGAGTCCGTATCGAGCCGCACATCGAGGCCGGGCAGCGATGCATCGAGCTCGACCGGCGCCCCGAGTTCGCGGCCCAGGGCGCGGTTGTAGGCAGCGCGGGAGAGGTCGAGCGCGTTGGCAGCCTGCAGGCGACGCTGCTCGGCATCCGCGAGCGAAACGGCCGCCGACAGGTAGTCGTTGCGTGCGACGGCGCCCGCCTCGAACATGTCCTCGACGTCTTTCATGTGCGCGCTCAGGCCGCGCACGCTGCTGATCGCAACGTCGAGTCCCCGCTGCGCACGCAGGACATTAATATAGTGGCGCGCCACTGCCAGCTTGACCTGCTGGGCGGTCGCGTCCGACTTAGACACCTGCGCCGCGCGCATCGCGTCGGCGGCGTCGATGCCGTGGCGCAAGCTGCCGCCCATGAACAGGGGCAGCGTGACATTCGCGTTGGCCATTCCCAAATTCTCGTCGCCGAACAGCGGCAGGGTCGCCGGGATGCCTGCCGCACTGAAGTCGAACGCAGGCGCTTCGTTGAAACGGCTCACGCC
>JABDQH010000036.1 GCA_013042375.1 Woeseiaceae bacterium | reverse complement strand
TGGAAACGCCGTCCGGCGGCGGATCGAGCACGCGCGCGGCGTCGACGCGAAACTCGTCGAGCAGGGCATCGACGATCAGCGCCTTCTTCCGGAAGTGGTAGTGAAGATTGCCCGGGCTGATGTCGACTTCGTCGGCGATCTCGTTGGTCGTCGTGCCCGGCTCGCCGTTGTCGTTGAACAGCAACAGGCTCGCGACGAGGATGCGATTGCGGGTGTCCCGGCTCATGCACGTACCTTGGGCCATCGGGGTCCGCGAATCAATCGCTCGCGACGGGCCACCGGTAGGTAAAAATCCCTACGGATATGCCTGTTCCGACGTATTGAGAAAATTCCCGAATCGCCGATCATATGCACCGAACATCAGTAATTTAGAATTAGCTAATATTACTGATTTCGGGCAAATCTGATAGCTGATTTTTTGAGCACGATGCGAGTCCATCGCACAAGCGCACTAGCTGCGTCCGCCCGAGCCCTGGTTTTCACCGGGCCGATTCTATTCCTGAATCTGCACGACTTCACTCTTACTCACAAACGTTGGGAGACACCATCATGACCAGGAGGAATGGATTCTTTTCACACGCCTTTATCCTGCTCGTCCTCAGCCTCGGCCTCGGTCTGGCAGGATGCGAGGGCGACGACGGCGCAGCCGGCATGGACGGCCGGGACGGCACGGACGGCACGGACGGCGCGGACGGCACCGCAGGGGCGCCCGGGCAGGCCTGCTGGGATCTGAACAACAACAGCATCGGCGACCCGGAAGAAGACATCAACGGCGATGGCGTCATCGACGTGTTCGACTGCAACGCCTACGCGGGCGGTGCCTATGAGGCCGCCCAGCTGCACTCCGGCTACTTCACGGAATACGCCTATGAAGGTACGGGCTCGTGCCTGAGCTGCCACGGCAAGCTGGCCGACGAGTTCCTGACGACGGCTCACTGGAAATGGGAAGGCGAGGCAGCGAACATCGAGGGCGTCGCGGGCCAGATGCATGGCAAGAAAGACATTCTCAACAACTTCTGCATTGGCATCGCCAGTAACGAAGGCCGTTGTACGCAATGTCATGCCGGCTACGGCTGGGCCGACGAGACGTTCGACTTCGACGACCCCAACAACATCGACTGCCTGGTCTGCCACGACCAGACGGGCACGTACGCCAAGGCCAAACCAGCGGCCGGCATGCCCGAGGGCACGGTCGATCTGCAGGCCGTTGCGCGCAGCGTCGCGATGGACAGGCCGACGATCTCCAACTGCATCGACTGCCATGCCGGCGCGGGCGGCGGCGACAACGTCAAGCACGGCGATCTCGCCTTGTCGCTCGAAAACACGACATTCGAATACGACGTGCACATGGGCAAGGACGGCGTGCCGAAGTACGAATGCGTCGACTGCCACCAGGTCAAGCGCGATGGCGATGAAAAAATGCTCTCGCACGGCATCGGCGGCATGCCTTATCACTCGGTCGACGAAGGCATCATGAAACAGTGCGACGACTGCCATCTCGGCGCTCTCACCCAACATGCCGGCTCGAGCGTCGAAACGGTCATCACGACCGAGGTAAACGGGCGGGTGGCACATGAGAGGCTGGCGTGCCAGGTCTGCCATATCCCGACCTTCGCGCGCCATACGTCGACGAAGGTCGACTGGGACTGGAGCACGGCCGGCGCAGTCGTCGATCCGATACCGAAGGACCCCGTAACGGGCCGCGACACCTACGACCGCAAGAAAGGCACGTTCATCTGGGCCAACAACGTCCGGCCCGAACTGCGCTTCTTCAACGGCACGTGGCGCAAGATGCTGGTCGGCGTCAACGACACGTACGAGAGCGAGCCGGCCATAATGGCCGAGCCGGTCGGCGACTTCGGCGACCCCGAGGCGATGATCTATCCGTTCAAGAAGATGGTCGGCAAGCAGCCCGCCGACGTCGTCAACCAGCGCATCATCGTGCCGCACCTGTTCGGCACGGCAGGCGGCCCGAACCCGTTCTGGGGCACCTGGGACTGGGATCTCGCGCTGATCGAAGGCGCGGCCAAGGCGGGCCAGCCGTACACCAGCGGCGACTTCGGTTTCGTCTCGACCGAGATGTTCCTCACGGTCAACCACGAGGTCGCGCCGAAGGAACAGGCCTACGGATACGACAATGACTGCAGTGACTGCCACTTCGACGACAAGGTCGACTGGGCAGGGCTCGGCTGGGATGGCGACCCCGTCCTCGGCGGAGACCGGATCGTGCCGTAATTCACTACCCCCCCGCCGTTGATTTCAACGGCAGTCTGGAGGCGCCCGTCCTGGGCGCCTCTTTTTTTCCCGGCTTCTCACGGTAGTATTGGCGGCAAGACCAGACCAGGACTACCCATGCGCCACTTGATCTTGCTCGCCACGCTGTGCGCCGCATTTGCGGCCCGCGCCGACACCGTCCTCATCGAGGACGTGCGTATCTTCAACGGCGTCGATGCAACGCTCAGAGCCGGAAACGTTCTCGTCGTCGACGGGCTCATCGACACGATCTCCACCGCTGCGATAGCAGCGCCGGCCGGCGCCACCGTCATCGCCGGCAGCCAGCGCATCCTGACGCCGGGCTTCATCGACCTGCACGTGCACCTGACGATGCACTCTCGCGGGCGCCATCATGCGACCGCGGTCGGCGCGACTTCCGTCGCCGCGGCGAAGTTCTTCCTCGATCACGGCTTCACGACGATCCGCGACGCCGGCGGTACGCATCCCGACCTCGCGCGCGCCTACAACTCAGGCAGTATTTACGGGCCGCGCGTGTTCCCGTCGGGCGCGATCGTGTCGCAGACCGCCGGGCACGGTGACTGGCGCATGGGCCATGAGCAACACCCTGCCCATGCCGGCACGAGCCCGTACATGCCCGCCGACAACGCGATTCTCGCCGACGGCGTCGACGCGACCCTGGTGGCCGTGCGGGAGAACCTCAAAAACGGCGCCACGCAGATCAAGATCATGGGCGGTGGCGGCGTCATGTCGGACTACGACCCGATCCACTCGCTGCAGCCCTCCCCCGGCGAAATCCGCGCCGCCGTGCAGGCCGCGGGCGACTGGGGCACCTACGTGCTTGCACACGCCTACACGAGCGAGGCCGTGACGCGCCTCGTCGAGAACGGCGTCAAGTGCGTCGAGCACGGCCTGCTCATCGATGATGCGACCGCGAAACTCGTCAAGGACAACGACGTGGCGATCAGCACCCAGCTCGTGATCTTCCGCCAGCTCCTCGGCATGGAGAACCTGACCCCGTTCCAGGTGGAAAAGGCGGAGCTCGTGCGTTCGGGCCAGGAGAACCTGATCCGGCTCATCAGGAAGTACGACATCAGGACCGGCTTTGCCACGGACTTCATCTTCGGCGAATACCACGCCCTGCCGCAGGAATTCACCGAGCGCGCGAAGTTCTGGTCGAATGTCGAGGTGCTGCGCCAGGCGACGTCGCAGGCCGCCGAGATCGTCCGCATGGCCGGCAAACTCAATCGCCACGGCAAATTTGGCGAGATTCGCGAGGGCTGGGTCGCCGACCTGCTGCTGCACAACGGTGACGTGCTCGAGGATCTGTCCGTTTTGGCCGAGCCAGAAACGAACCTGGCGCTTATAATGAAAGGCGGCGAAATAATAAAAGCGAAGCAGTAGCGCGCCGGGCGCAGGCCCCACGGAACGCCAGAGTATTGGTGATAAACCGAAATATTCGCTAGTTTTTCAGCGCGCTAAGCTTGTCGCACAACGAGACCGAGAGGACCAGTTCATGCCCTATTCTACTGCCGATATTCGCAACGTTTGCCTTGTGGGACCGAGCCATGCCGGGAAAACCCTGCTCACCGAGGCCCTGCTCCATGCAGGCGGCAAGATCCCGGAAAAGGGCTCGATCGAAAGAGGCACGACGGTTTCCGATTTCACCGACCGCGAAAAAGAAATCGGCCACTCGCAGTACAACTCGGTCTGTCATCTCGACCACGAAGGCATCCACGTCAACCTGATCGACACGCCGGGGTACCGTGATTTTTACGGGCGTGCCCTGTCGGTCATGCCGGCGACGGAAACGGCCGCCGTCGTCATTAACGCCACCGAGGGTGTCGAGGAGATGGCGCGCCGCATGATGCGGGCCGCCCATGAGCAGCGCAAGTGCCGCATGATCATCGTCAACCAGATCGACGCCGAAGGCGTCGATTTCGAGAAGGTGTTCAACGAAATCCAGGAGGCATTCGGCAAGGAATGCCTGCCCATGAACCTGCCGACGGCCGATGGCTCCAAGGTCGTTGATTGTTTCTTCCAGCTCGAGGGCGACGAGACCGCCTTCAGTTCCGTCGGCGAGGCCCACACGCAGATCGTCGACCAGGTCGTCGAAGTCGACGAGGCCCTGATGGAGATCTATCTCGAGCAGGGTGAGGAACTCGAGCCCGAACAGCTGCACGACCCGTTCGAGAAGGCGCTGCGCGAGGAACATCTCGTTCCCGTGTGTTTCGTCTCGGCCCAGACCGGTATCGGCATTCGCCAGCTGCTGCAGATCTTCGAGCGGCTGATGCCCAATCCGACCGAGGCCAACCCGCCGATCTTCCTCAAGGGCGAAGGCGCTGACGCCAAAGAGGTCAGCGTAAATCCGGACCCGAATGCACACGCGATCGCGCACGTGTTCATGGTCAACGTGGACCCCTTCAAGGGACGCCTGGCTTTGTTCCGTATCCACCAGGGGACCATCAACGCGGGCAACCAGCTGTACGTCGGCGACGCGCGCAAGCCGTTCAAGGCCTCGCAGTTGCTCAAGGTCAATGGCGAAAAGCACGACAGGAAGGAGACGGCAGTCCCTGGTGACATCTGCGCCGTGCCGCGGGTCGAGGAGGCGCATTACGATGCCGTCCTGCACGATTCGCACGACGAGGATCATTTCCACCTGAAGCCGATAAAGCTGCCGCGCCCTATGTTCGGCCTCGCGATCCGGCCGAGGGAGGACAAGGAAGCGCAGAAGGTCTCTGATGCCCTGCACACGGCCGAGGCGGAAGACCCGTCAATCCAGGTCGAGCACATCGTCTCGCTCAACGAAGTCGTATTGCGCGGTCTCGGCGAGTTGCACCTCGCGACGATCCTGCAGCAGATGAAGGACCGCAGCGACATCGAGGTCATCACGCAGCTGCCGTCGATTGCATACCGCGAGACCATTACAGCCAATGCGGAAGGCCATCATCGCCACAAGAAGCAGACCGGCGGCGCCGGCCAGTTCGGCGAGGTGTACCTGCGCGTCGAGCCTCTGCCGCAAGGCGAAGGCTTCGAGTTCGGGAGCAAAGTCGTCGGCGGCGCCATCCCGAGCCAGTTCATTTCGGCCGTGGAGAACGGCGTCAAGCTGGCGATGGTCGAGGGCGCCATCAACGGCTACCCGATGCAGGACATCCGGGTCACCGTGTATGACGGCAAGCATCACTCGGTCGACTCGAAGGAAATCGCGTTCGTCCAGGCCGGCAAGAAGGCCTTCCTCGAGGCCGTCGCCAAAGCCAGGCCGATCGTCATGGAGCCGATCGTCAACGCCGAGTTCACGATTCCGCCCGATGCCGTCGGTGGCGTCACGGGCGATCTTTCGGGCATGCGCGGGATGATCACGGGAACGGACGCGCTGCCGGACGGCCGGGCACTGGTCACGGGCCAGGTACCGCTGCAGGAGCTACAGGGGTATCACTCGCGGCTCAAGTCGCTGACCGGCGGCGAAGGCAACTTCACGATGGACTTCAGCCATTACGCCGAAGTCCCGGCGTTGCAGCTCAAGGAACTCAAAGAGGCGACGGCCGAGAGCGCGTGAACAGAGCTTGCTCAGCGCGCGGTCGATTCGATAAAGGTCTCGACCTCGCGCCGGAAAAGGGAGTCAGACCTTTTTAACGAAAAGGGGGTCAGACCTTTTTAACAATCGTCAATGTTAAAAAGGTCTGACCCCTTTTTTTCCGCTAGTAGCGCCCGTGCTGCTTGAAAATGTAATTCGAGAGTTCTACGAACTCGGTGTTCATGCGGTGCACGATGCGGTGGGCCGAGCTGGCGACGACGCGCATCACCTTGTAGACGAGCCGCGGGTGTGACTCGATGATCCCCTCGAACGCCTCGCGCGTCAGCGACACGACGTGGGTATCGCAAAGCGCGCGCAGCCCGACCGTGTGCGGGGTGCCGTCGATGAAGCTGAGTTCGCCCGCGAGCTCGCCGTCGCGCAGCACCGCAAGGTTGGCGTAGTCGTCTGCCCCGGTGCGCTTCACGACCTCGACCTTGCCCGTGACGATCACGTGCAGGCGATCGTCGGTGTCGCCGTCGCGAATCAGGAACTCGCCGTCCTGGAGCCGGCGCTCTTCCATGAGGCCGGCGAGGAATTCTTCTTCCTTGTCGGAGAGTTCGGCGCCGAGCGGCGAGTGGTCGAGCAGTTTGACAATGTCGTTCATAGCGGCATCCCCCATGGCAGCCACTATCGGCTGCGGAAAATACGAGGTCAATTGGGGCAAGCCACACTGGGGCCTGCCGGGCACAGGCGGAAAATACCCGCATGGCCAGACTAACCCAAAGCTATATAACCGGTGAAGGATCCGGTCAGCTTCTCTACGAGACCATCGGCACCTGTTTCGACCGGGTCGTCACACAGCACCCGGGCAACCCCGCCCTGATAGTCAGGCACCAGGGCGTGCGCTGGTCGTACCAGGAACTCAAGCGCCAGGTCGACCGGCTCGCGACCGGCCTGCTCGCCCTCGGCATCAAGCCCGGGGATCGCGTCGGCATCTGGGGACCCAACAGCTACGAGTGGGTGATGACGCAGTTCGCGACCGCGAAGATCGGCGCCATCCTCGTCAACGTCAACCCGGCGTACCGGCTGTTCGAGCTCGAGTTCGCGCTCAACAAGGTCGAGTGCAAGGCGATCATCGCGGCCGAGAAGTTCAAATCCAGCGAATACCTGAACATGCTCAGCGCGCTCGCGCCCGAACTCGCCTCCTGCGAGCCCGGCTACCTGCGGGCCGACAAGCTGCCGCAGCTGATGACGGTCATTCGCATGGGCGACGAGAAATCGCCCGGCATGTTCAACTTCGAGGAGGTTTGTTCGCTCGGCAAGGAGAAGCACTACACACGCCTCGGCGAACTCGCGACCAAACTGGGTCCCGACGATGCGATCAACATCCAGTTCACGAGCGGCACCACGGGCAACCCGAAGGGCGCCACGCTGACGCACTGCAACATCCTGAATAACGGATACGAAGCCGGCAAAGGTATGGGGCTGACGCCCGACGATCGCCTTTGCATTCCCGTGCCGCTGTATCACTGTTTCGGCATGGTGCTCGGCGTGCTGGCCGCCGTGACGCACGGTGCGACCATCGTGTTCGCGGCACCGGTCTATGATCCGCTGTCGACGCTCGAGGCCGTGCAGGCCGAGAAATGCACGGCGCTGCACGGTGTGCCGACGATGTTCGTCACCGAGCTCGACCACCCCGATTTTGAGACCTTCGACCTGTCGACGCTGCGCACCGGGATCATCGCGGGCGCGCCCTGCCCCGAGGAACTGATGCGGCGCATCATCGGCGACATGCACATGGAGAACGTGCTGATCGGCTACGGGCAGACGGAAGTGAGCCCGATCAATCACATGACGCTGCCCGAAGACTCGCTCGAGAACCGCACGCAGACGGTTGGCCGGCCAATCCCGCACATCGAGGTGAAGATCGTCGACGCCGATAACCGCGTCGTGCCGATCGGCGAACAGGGCGAAATCTGCACGCGCGGCTACTCGGTCATGAAGGGCTACTGGAACGACGACGAGAAGACGGCCGACACCATCGTCGACGGCTGGCTGCATTCGGGCGACCTCGGCACGATGAACGAGCACGGCTACGTGCGCATCACGGGCCGCATCAAGGACATGATTATTCGCGGCGGCGAGAACATCTACCCGCGCGAGATCGAGGAGTTCCTGTTCACGCACCCGAAGGTCAGCGAGGCGCAGGTATTCGGCGTAGCGGACCCGAAGATGGGCGAGGAGGTGTGCGCCTGGATACAGCTCAAGAGCGGTGAGACGGCGACTGAGGACGAGATACGCGACTTCTGCAGGGGCCAGATCGCGCACTTCAAGATCCCGCGTTATGTCCGCTTCGTCGACGAGTATCCGATGACCGTCACTGGTAAGATTCGGAAGATAGACATGACAGCGATGATGGCGGAGGAGCTCCGGCAGGGAGCCGCCTGATAAGGAGGTCGAAAACTTGGTATTTCCAGGCCGCCTGAAAAAACTCGAAGCGGCGATGGCGTCGGCCAAGAGCTACGAGGAGTGGCGGGAAGCTGCTCTCGAGCACGACGAGGAGTCCGGCGCAATGCGTTGGCGCGAGATCGACTATTCGCGACGCTACGACTTCGTGTCGATTCGCGAGCGGCTCGACCACCTCCAGAACCTGCGCGAGAGAGAAGATGACCGCAGCCTGCTGTTCGCCCTCAATGAGGGCATCCACGGCAACATGGGCGGCATGGGCAAGAATGAGCTGTGGGGCAAGTCCAAGGTCGGCACCAAGTACCTGATCGAAGACTACGTCACGGAGATTGCCGAGTCGCTCGAGCACCTGGCAAATCCCGAAGTCGACAGTATCGACTTCGAGGAAAAGCTCGATTTCTTCCAGCGCGCCAGCCATTGCTTCGGCCGCTCCGCGCTGATGATGAGCGGGTCGGGAACGCTGCTCTATTTCCACCTCGGCGTGGCGAAGGCCCTGTGGCAGGAACGCCTGCTGCCCGACATCATCTCGGGTTCGAGCGGTGGCGCGTTCGTCGGTAGCGTCGTCTGCGCCAGCCCTGAGGAGGAACTCGACGAGTTGTTCGAAGGGGGCATACAGCATGACCGCGAGGAGACCTCAGGTCTGCTGCGACGCATTCTCGCCAGGGTCGGCACGGAGCGTATGACGGTCGATGATATCTGGGAGGCACTCGAGGATTTCCTGCCCGACCTGACGTTCGAGGAGTCCTGCAAACTGACCGGGCGTCACATGAACGTGCCGGTCGCGCCGGCCGAGAATCACCAGAAGTCACGCCTGCTCAACGCCGAAACGTCCCCGAACGTGTTCGTGCGCGAGGCCGTACTGGCGTCGACAGCAATCCCCGGGTTCTTCCCACCCGTGGTCCTGATGGCGAAGAACGACCAGGGCGAACGTCAGGCCTACCACGGTTCGCGTAAGTGGGTTGACGGATCGTTGAGCGAAGACCTGCCCGCGAAACGCCTGGCGCGCCTGTATGGCGTCAATCATTTCATCGTCAGCCAGACGAATCCCTACGTGATTCCCTTTATCGATACGACCAAGCGCAAGACCGACGCTGTCTCCGAAATAAAATACGCGGCGATCGACACTGCGCGTGCCTGGATCAATGCGAGCGCCGCGATATTCGAAAAGCCCCTGAGCTGGGTGCCCGAAGTCGAACGCGTGACGAGCTCGGCGTTGTCGATCATCAACCAGAGCTACGTCGGCGATATCACGATTGCGCCGCTCAGCAAACTGCACAACCCGCTGCGGGCGTTGTCGTGGCGTTCGCCCGAAGAGATCGCCGACCTGATCGACCAGGGAGAGCGCTCTACGTGGCCGCGCATCGAACGCATTCGATCGCAGACGATGATTTCGCGAACGCTCGACCCGATCGTGCGCGACTACGAGGAACGGCACATCGAGCACTACGGTAAGCCCGCGAAGACGCGCAAGGCCCAGAGCAAGCGCACGCCGGCGCGGAAATTGGCAAGTTGAAGCACGAGACCGGCCACCTCGACGTCCGTCATTCGCGGGCGCGCGGCACGAGTCACCTGTTCAGGCAAAGCTGGCTGCCCGGGAATGTGCGCGCACGCGTCCTGCTCGTTCACGGGCTCGGCGAGCACAGCGGGCGTTATGAATACGTGGCGCAGGTTCTCGTCGAGCGCGGATTTGCCGTACACGCCATCGACCACTACGGGCATGGCAAGTCGGACGGGCATCGCGGCCATGTCGAGCGCTTCAGCGTCTACCTGGACGGCGTAGAAGCGCTGCTGGGCGCGGTTCGCGCCGACGATGCCGAGTCCCCCCTGTTCCTCCTCGGGCAGAGCATGGGCGGCCTGATCGCCGCACATGCCCTGATCCGGAACCAGGGGCCGTTCCGGGCCGCCGTGCTGTCGGGCCCTGCGCTCAAGTCCGACGCCGAACCGCCCGCGCTTGTCATGGCGATCCTCCGCGTGCTCTCCGCCATCGTGCCCACCGTGCCCGTTCTCGGCCTCGACCCTGCCGGCGTCAGCCGCGATCCCGAGGTCGTTGCCGCCTACGTTCGCGATCCGCTCGTCCACCACGGCAAGGTGACGGCGCGCCTCGCCGCCGAGATGTCGGCCGCGATGAAGGCCGCACTGTCGGGGGCGAGTGAGGTCGAATTGCCACTGCGGGTCATGCACGGCGAAGACGATGTTCTGACCTCACCCGGCGGCTCGCGCGCGTTCGTCGATGCGGCGCGCTCGCAGGACAAGACGCTCAAGCTCTACCCGGGCCTGTATCATGAGATCTTCAACGAGCCCGAGAAAGACGCCGTGATCGGCGAGATGTGCGACTGGCTGGAGGCGTGCCTTTGACCGAAGAGCTATTCCGAGAAGACTCCTATCTCAGGTCCTGCCAGGCAGCGGTGACGGCCGTCGACGGCAATGTCGTGCGCTGCGACCGAACCGTGTGTTACCCACTCGGCGGCGGGCAGCCCGGCGATACCGGGACCATGACCTGGGACGGCGGTTCCGCGACGGTCGTCGATACGCGCTACGTCGACGGCGAGATCGGCCACGTGCTCGAGGAAGGAGCGCCGGCTCCCACTCCCGGCGCGAGCGTCGAACTCGAGATCGACTGGGACAGGCGCTACCGGCACATGCGCATGCATACGGCGATGCATCTGCTCGGGTCAATACTCAAGTACGGAGTGACCGGCGGCAACATCAGCGCACAGAAGAGCCGACTCGACTTCGACATGACCGACACGGTCGACAAGGAAGCCGTCGGCGCGGCACTCGCGCGTCTGGTTGCCGAGGACCACGCGGTCAGCTGCCGCTGGATTTCCGAAGAAGAACTCGACGCCAGCCCTGAGCTCGTCAGGACGATGTCGGTACAGCCGCCGCGCGGCAAGGGCTCGATCCGCCTGCTCGAGGTCGCGGGCGTCGACCTGCAACCCTGTGGCGGCACGCACGTGCGTTCGACCGCCGAGGTCGGTGCCGTGCGGATCGGCAAGGTCGAGAAAAAAGGACGCCAGAACCGCCGCGTCAACATCCACCTCGACGACTAGGCGTAAATCCAGGCAGGTTGTTCCCATTGGATTTCAGCCACCCGACACATGGCCACGGTGGGCGCGGCCTGAGTCGTCAGCCGATCGCGTCGGCCGCGGCCCTGGCGGTCAGGACGCACCCTGACAGGAACGTCCCTTCGAGCGAGCGCTTGCCGCATACGCCGCCGCCGCCGAACCCGGCCGCCTCGCCGACCGCGTAGAGCCCCGGGATTGCCTCACCGGCAGCGGCAAGCACGCGACTCGAGAGATCGGTGCGAATGCCGCCGAGGCTCTTGCGCGTGATCAGCCGCAGCTTGATGGCGATCAGCGGCGGATGGTCGAGCAGCGGCTTAGGTCTGCAGGTGCGCAGCCGGTCGGAGCGCCAGGCGCGCGCGTGCTGGATGCGCCTGAGCTGGTCGTCATTCCATTGCGACGGGCCGCGGCGCACGTTGTCGTCGAACTCGCGCGCGGCGTGTTCGACGTTTTCGAACTTGACGAAGTCCTCGCCATCGAGCTCGCGCATGCGTTCGACGAGTTCGGGCAGCGAGTCCGCGACGATGAAATGATCGCTCTCTTCCTGCATCTGCCGCACGAGACGATGGTTGCCGAGCAGCGTCTCCTTGACGAAGGTGAGCTTGTGGCCGTCCCGGATGTGCGGATTGTGCTCGGCGCCCGAGATAGCGAACTCCCTGGCGGCGATGCGCCAGTTGAGCAGGTGCCAGCTCCAGGGTTTCTCGAGTGCCGCGAGGCGGCGGCACAAATCATGCGTATCGAAACCCGTGATGAGCGGCAGCGGCCCGATCCGTCGACCCATGTGATCGAGCCACAGGGCCGACTTGCAGGGGATCAGGCTCAGGCCGTGATTGTCGAAATGCGCCTGCGGGTGCGGGATGCCGGCCGCGTAGTTCCACATGTTCTCGAGATGCGTCACGCTGCCGCCGTGCGCGGCAACGACATCGTGCACGTACCCGTCGCAAAACGGGTGCGAGCCGTTCAGCAGCTCGGCGGGTGCACCCGGCCAGTGCTCACGCACCTTGTCGAGATTGCCGTTGATACCGCCCGTTGCGACGATCGTGATCCCCGCCCGAAACTCGCGCGCCTCACCGGTAGCCTCGATCGTCGCGGTGCAGCCCGCAATGCGGCCGCCCGACTCGACGAGGTCCT
The DNA here is from genome assembly GCA_013042375.1 of Woeseiaceae bacterium. Classification (GTDB taxonomy): domain Bacteria; phylum Pseudomonadota; class Gammaproteobacteria; order Steroidobacterales; family Woeseiaceae; genus UBA1847. The sequence goes on along the minus strand of JABDQH010000036.1, from coordinate 39,964 downwards.
CGACCCGGCAGCCGAAGATCCAGCGCAGCTTGTCGCGGTGGCGATGCGCCGCGAGCAGCTCCACGAAGCGTTCGACGAGCCCGAATCCCGTGCCCCACAGGATGTGGTAGCGCGGCACGCTGTTGCCGGGCACGAAGTCACCGCGCTCGACCCAGTTGACGGCAGGCAGGTAGTGCATGTCCTTGTCGAGCAACCAGCGGAAAACACGGTCGGCGCTCTGCTCGACGTAGGCCTCGGCCCAGCGCCGCGGCCACTCGTCGTCGGCGCCGAATTCGGCGAAGGAATGCCAGTCGGACAGGGCCAGCTCCGGCGTATCCCTGATCCCCATGCGGCGCTGCAGGGACGTGCCGACGAGCGCCATGCCGCCGAAAGCCGTGCGGGCCAGCCCACCGACGCGGGTCTCGTCGTGTCGCTCCACGAGCGTCACCGAGCGGCCGTTTTCGAGGCACTCATGGGCCGCGATCAGGCCGGCGATACCGGCGCCCACAATGAGAATATCGCTCTCTGAGGAGACCATCGGGAACCCGCTATTGTTTTTGCCTGAACGTTTGGCCAGACTGGAAAGCTCATCGGATATTGGCACTTTCGGGACGCTCCTACAATGCTCAGACGACTACCCGTATACCTCGCGCTCGCCGTGCTCTCCGTCTCGTGCGGGGACAGCAAAGACGACCAAGGCGTCGCTATCGAAGAAGACACCGCCGCGGCCACCGAAGCCGTCGAGGCGGCGGCCACCGAAGCCGGGCAAGCGGCGGCCGTTGTGCAGGACGCAGTCGCAGGCGTCGACAGCGCAAAGGGCAAGGCGCTGTTCGCTCCCTGCATCGCCTGCCACGGCGCCAATGGCGAGGGCAACATGGCGCTCAACTCGCCCGGCATCGCGGGGCAATCGGAGTCATACCTCAAACGCCAGCTCTGGGAGTTCAAGAACGGCCAGCGCGGCAGCCACGAAGGCGACATCGCGGGAGCGCAGATGCGGCCGATGGCCGCGACGCTGGCGGATGGCCAGGCGATCAATGACGTCGCCGCCTATATCGCTGCGCTGCCGGCGACCGTGCCGCCCGTGACCGTCGAAGGCGATGCGGAAAACGGCGAAAAGCTCTACAACAGCAAGTGCGGCGCCTGTCATGGCGGCCGGGCGTGGGGCAACGAGGCCCTGTACACCCCGCGGCTGACAATGCTCGGCGATGCCTACATCGTGCGCCAGGTCACGAACTTCCAGGAAGGCATGCGCGGTGCGGACGACAAGGCCGTGTACGGCAAACAGATGGCGGCGATGGCGAAGGTCGTAACGGACCAGGAGCTCCGGGACATCGTGGCCTTTGTCAATGAGCTGGCTGCCGGAGAGTAAAGCGATACTCGGGGCCCTCGCGGCCCTGCTCGCCGGCACCACGGCGCTCGCCGATGCGCCGATCGAGTTGCGCGATTACTGCCCGCCGGGCTTCGAACTGGTGGGCGGCGACCGCTGCGAGCTGCGCACGCTGTATCAAAACTACGAGTCTTTGCGCTACGCCGGGGTCGGCGGCCCCCGCACGGGCCTGCCCGCGGCGCGCGACGGTTTTTCGCCGCAGCAGATCGACCTCGGCCGCTACCTGTTCTTCGACCCGCTGCTGTCGCGCGACGGGTCGGTCTCGTGCGCGAGCTGCCACCATCCCGATCTCGGTTTTTCCGACGGCCGGCCGCGCAGTGTCGGCGTCGACGGCGTCGCAGTTCGTCGCGCCGCACCGAGCCTGTGGAACGTCGCGTTCCTGTCGAGCTTCTTCTGGGACGGTCGCGCCGGCTCGCTCGAGGAGCAGATGTTGGGGCCGCTGTACGATGCGCAGGAAATGGGTAACAGCCCGGAGAAACTCCTGGCCGACATCGGCACGAGCGACGCCTATCGCCGGTTGTTTCGCGAGGCCTACCCCGACAGTGGCGGCCCGCCGACGCTGTCACAGATCTACACGGCCATCGCCGCGTTCCAGACGACCCTGATCTCGCTCAACAGCCGCTACGACCGCTACGCGCATGGCTACCACGATGCGCTGAGCGACGACGAAAAGGCCGGCATGAACGTGTTTCGCTCGTTCGTGGCGCGGTGTGCCGAGTGCCACACGCCCCCGCTGTTCACGAATCAGCAGGTGGCGGTCATCGGCGTGCGCGATCCCGAAGACGTGGCGTTCGACGCGGGTGCCGAGGCGGTGACGGGGAATCCCGGCCTGCGCGGCGGCTTCAAAGTGCCGAGTCTGCGCAACGTGGCGCAGACGGCGCCCTACATGCACTCGGGCGCTTTCGCCAGCCTGCGTGACGCGGTCGAGTTCTACACCCTCGGGCGCGGGCATGCGCTGCCGGTGGAAGAACGCAACCGCATGACCGTACACTGGCACATCTGGGAACCGAAGTTGACCGGCGACGAGCTCGATCGGGTCGTCGACTTCCTGGCGACGTTGACCGACGAGGCGTTCAAACCGCAGGTTCCGGGCACGGTGCCTTCGGGCCTCGCACCTGTCGGGGCGGTCCCGGACGCGCTGCTGCTTCGCCTGGGCCAGGCTAACCAGAACAGGAACAGACCATGGGGAAGAAACTCGGATTAGTCCTTGCCGGCGTAGCGCTGCTGATCGTCGGTGCAATCGGGGGCATCAAGTATGCGGGTGACAACCGCGCCACGATCGTCGGCGACACATCACGCTATGCCGAAGCGACCACCGGCGGTGCACTGACGCGCTCCGTCGGCGGCTCGGGGACCGGCAACGTCCATGAGGTGCGTGACGGCGACTCGATCCAGGCGACCGTAGCCGCTGCAAGCGAAGGCGACGTGATCAGGGTCTTTCCGGGCACCTACAGCGAGACCGTCTATATCGACAAGGACGACCTCGTCATCAGCGGTGTCGTGATCGACGGCGCGTGGCCGGTCATGGAAGGCAACAAGGAACTCAACGATGCCGTGCTCTACTCGGGCAACAACATCACCATCGAGAACCTGCAGATCCAGCACTACAAGGGCAACGCGATCATGGGTCAGGCAGGCAATAACTTCCTGATTCGTAACAATAATATCATCGACACCGGGGTCTACGGCATCTTCCCCGAGTTCGGCGAGAACGGCCTGATCACCCACAACGTGCTGAGCGGCATCGAAGACGCCGCGATCTATGTCGGCATGTGCGATTACATTCACGTTACCAATAACGAGGTCTTCGACAACGTCGCAGGCATCGAGATCGAGAACACGCGCCACTCGATCGTCGAAAATAACTACGTCCACGACAACACGGGCGGCATCCTCGTCTTCATCACGCCTGGCCTGCCGATCAAGACGACCTTCGACACGATCGTGCGCAACAATTTCGTGGTCGACAACAACACGCCGAACTTCGGCATTCCGGGTTCGACCGTGGCGGGCATCCCGGCAGGCACGGGCATCCTCAACATGGCCGGCGACCAGACCACGATCGAGGGCAACGTAATTACGGGCAACCAGACGATCGGCATCCTGATTACCGACCACATGAACGCGCCGAACGTCGTGCTCGACCCCGGGGCCGACCCGAACTCGGACGAGATCGCGATTCTCGACAACATGATGTGGAACAACGGCTACGACACGATCCCCGAGATCGAGGCGCTCAAGGCCCTGAACCTCGTCGAGGGCGACGCGCAGATCCTCAATATCGGCACGAGCAGCAACAGCTGCATCCTCGACCCTGACAAGTACGTCACGGTCGGGCTCAGGGACTTCGGGACCTGCGGCTTCACGACGACGGCCGCAACCACGACCTACCTGCTCGAGGAGCCGGCCGAGCGGCGCATCATCGCGGCCGAGGACATGGGAAAGCGCGCATACTACGGCGTGTGCGCCGGTTGTCACGCCTACAACATCAAGATGATCGGGCCGCCGACCCAGGTCATCCAGGCCTTGTACATGGACAACCCGCAGGGCATCGTCGACTACATCACGAATCCCGTGAAGAAGCGCGACGACTACCCCGAGATGCCGCCACAGAACTACCTGTCGGACGAGGTCCGCATGGCGGCGGCCGAGTACATGCTGAGCGTGAGGAACTGACATGACGAACTGGCAGGCATTTGCGACCGTCGACCCGATCGCAGGAATGACAGGGGACTCGCCCGGCGTGCTGCGCAATCTTGTCGGCGGCGGCTGGGCGGATGCAGACCGCGTCCGCGACGACATCGTCGATCCGCTCAACGGCGAGGGCTTCCTCGCGGTGCCCGACACGCAGGATCTCGCGCCGTTCATCGACGGCCTGCGCTCGTGCCCGAAGTCGGGCCTGCACAACCCGCTCAGGAACAACGACCGCTACGTGCACCTCGGTGGTGTGTGCGCGCGGGCGGCCGCCCTGCTCGCCGAGCCCGACGTCGAGGACTATTTCACGCGCCTGATACAGCGCGTCATGCCGAAGAGCCGCAAGCAGTGCGCCGCCGAGGTCACGGTGACGCGTGTCTTTCTCGAGAACTTCGCCGGTGACGGCGTGCGCTTCCTCGCGCGCGGCTTTTCGAACCCGGGCGATCATCCGGGCCAGGAATCGCGCGGCTATCGGTGGCCTTTCGGGCCCGTCGTGGTCATCGCACCGTTCAATTTCCCGCTCGAGATCCCGGCGCTGCAGGCGCTTGGCGCCTTGTTCATGGGCAACCGCCCGCTCGTCAAGGTCGACTCGAAAGTCAGCGCCGTGTTCGAACAATTCCTGCGCCTGCTCATCCATTGCGGGCTGGATGCCGGCGACCTCGACCTTGTCCACTGCCGCGGCGAGACGATGGGCAGGCTCATTGAGGACGCGGCCGACACGATTCGGCTCGTGCAGTTCACGGGTTCGAGCGGCGTCGCCGAGCGTGTCGCGGCAACATTGCATGGCAAGGTGCGGCTCGAGGACGCGGGATTCGACTGGAAGATCATCGGACCCGACTTCGATCCCGACTGGCTCGACTACGTCGCCTGGCAGTGCGACGAGGACGCCTACAATGCGGCGGGCCAGAAGTGCTCGGCGCAGAGTGCGCTGTTCGTCCACGAGAACTGGGCCGGCCCGCTGTTACCGAAGATCGCCGAGCTGTCGGCGCGCCGCAGCCTCGACGACCTGACGGTCGGTCCGGTACTGACCTGGACCAACGCGCACATCAGGGCCCACATCGATGCCGTGCTGGCCATCGACGGCGCCGAACTCGTATGCGGCGGCGCCGAACTCGTCGGACACGAGATTCCCGACTGCTACGGCGCCTACGAGCCCACGGCAATCCGCGTCCCGCTCGAGGCGCTGCAGGGCGAGGACTTCGACATCGCAGCCACGGAACTCTTCGGACCGTTCCAGATCGTCGTGACCTGGGGCGACGGCGATCTCGATACCGTGCTTGGGCTGTGCGAGCGCATGCAGAACCACCTGACGGCCGCGGTCGTCAGCGCTGATGTTCTGTTCCAGAACCGCGTGCTCGGCGCGACCGTCAACGGCACGACCTACTGCGGCATGCGCGCGCGCACGACGGGCGCGCCGCAGAACCACTGGTTCGGGCCGAGCGGCGATCCGCGCGGCGCCGGCATCGGTACGCCCGAGGCGATCCAGGTGACGTGGAGCGCGCATCGCGAGATCATCCACGACCAGGGACCCAGGCCCGAGGGCTGGTCCATCCCGCCCGTTCAGTGACGCGATGAACAAAGCGATAGTTTTCGACGTCGACGGGACGCTCTCGGAGACCGAAGAGACGCATCGGCGCGCATTCAACCGCGCCTTCGAGGCAGCCGGCCTCGCCTGGCACTGGGACAGCGAGCTCTATGACCGGCTGCTGGCCGTCACGGGGGGCAAGGAGCGCATCCGCTATTTCATCGAGTCATTCGGTGGCCAGGGCGCGCCGGCCGAGGGGCTGGACGCGTACATTCGCGAGCTGCATGCGAACAAGACCAGGGCCTACACGAGCATGGTGGCGAGCGGCGAAGTCGAACTGCGTCCGGGCATCCGTGCACTCATCGACGACGCGAAGGCCAGGGGATTCCGGCTTGCCATCGCGACGACCACGACGCCGGCCAACGTCGACGCCCTGCTCGGCGTGACGCTCGGCGGCAGCGGGGATTTCGAGGTAATTTGCGCGGGCGACAGCGTCGCCAACAAGAAACCGGCGCCCGATGTCTACGATCTCGCACTGGAAGAGCTCGGACTGGCGGCGCACCGGTGCGTCGCGATCGAGGACTCGAGGAATGGTCTGCTGTCAGCCGTGGCGGCCGGAATCCCGACCGTCGTAACGCCGGGCATCTACACGGCGCGTCATGATTTCTCGGAAGCGGCGCTCGTGGTGGACGATCTCGCTGCCTGCGATTTTGAGGAGATCTACCGGCTTACAGGGCAGGCAGGGTAAGCAGCTCGCCGTCGATGCCGATGAACTTCTTGAGGCGATTTGCGTTGTTGCGAATCGCGGCCTGCAGGTTGATGCTGCGTACCGTGCTGCGTGCGTGCTGTGGGGCCTCGTCGTCGACTTCGACCTCGAGCGTGACATCGTGGTTACGGAACAGCAGCGAACGGCGTTTCTCGTGGCCGGACCAGCCGAGGAACTTGCGGGGCTCGACGAATTTCGCCTTGCGCCCGTCGGCGAGGATGGCGCAGCACTCGGCATAGCGCATGGGGATTTCGACGCGATACTCGACGACGTCGGCGTGACTCGCGTTGCGCAGCGGAACCAGGCTGTCGAGGATCCTGGCCGTGTTCTCCAGCAATCCTGTGTCGTCCCCGGCCTCCTTAAGGCCGCGCGCCATCATGCCCTTGTGGGTCTCGGTGTTCTCCAGTTCCGTCTGTTGCATCATCATCCCCGAATGAGTCAGTTGCACTTGATACTACTCAAACAAGTATGCAAATTTCACAAAAAGAATTTTACACTGTTAATTTCACAAAACGGCCGCGTTTTTGACCGATATAATGCCCCCCGATTCGAGCCCTGGAACCCCGATGAAGCACCCGGAACTGCTGTCGCCCGCCGGCACCCTCAAGAACATGCGCTTCGCGTTCGCCTACGGCGCCGACGCCGTGTACGCGGGCCAGCCACGCTACAGCCTGCGCGTCCGCAATAACCAGTTCAGCAAGGAAGAAGTGCTGGCCCAGGGCATCAACGAGGCCCACGCGGCGGGCAAGCTGTTCTTCCTGGCCAGCAACATTGCCCCGCACAACAACAAGCTCAAGACCTATATCCGCGATCTCGAGCCGATTGTCGAGATGGGGCCGGATGCGCTGATTATGTCAGATCCGGGGCTCATCATGATGGTCCGCGAGGCGTTCCCGGACATGCCGATTCACCTCTCGGTGCAGTCCAACGTCGTCAACTACGCGGCGGTCAGATTCTGGCAGCAGATGGGCCTCGCGCGCATCATCCTGTCGCGCGAGCTGTCGCTCAAGGAGGTCCGGCAGATCCGCGAGGAATGCCCGGACATGGAGCTCGAGGTCTTCGTGCACGGCGCGCTGTGTATCGCCTACTCGGGGCGCTGCCTGCTATCGGGCTACATGTCGCACCGCGACTCGAACCAGGGCGCCTGTACGAATACCTGTCGCTGGAAGTACAACGCCTACGAGGCGCGCGAGACGAGCACGGGCGACATCGCGCCCGTCGAATTCACGCCCGCCGACATGCCCGTCGCCCTGCTCGAGGAAGAGACGAGACCCGGCGAACTCATGCCCGCCTACGAGGATGAACACGGCACCTACATCATGAACTCGCGCGATCTCAGGGCCGTGCAGCATGTCAGGGAGCTGGCCGAGATGGGCATCGACTCGCTCAAGATCGAAGGGCGCACCAAGTCGGCTTATTACACGGCGCGCACGGCGCAGGTGTACCGGCGCGCCATCGACGACGCCGTCGCAGGGCGAGAGTTCGACATGCAGATGATGGAGGAACTCGAGGGCCTGTCGAACCGTGGCTACACCGAGGGCTTCTACCGCCGCCATCCGCCGCAGAAATACCAGAACTACGAACGCGGCGCGTCCGCGTCCGACCGTCAGCAGCTGGTTGGCGAGATCGCCGACATCGACGGGGCCTGGCTGACGATCGACGTCAAGAACAAGTTCGTCAGTGGCGACCTCATGGAACTCGTGACACCGGCCGGGAACGTCACTTTCGAATTGCACGAACTCATCAACAAAGACGGCCATGCCGTCAACGTTGCGCCGGGCTCCGGCCATGTCGTACGCATTCCCTTACCCGAGGCCGCGCGTGGCATGTCGCTGGGAGAGTACTGCATGCTGGTACGTTACCTGCCGCAGGAATCTGCTCTCGAAGCAAGCGCATGATCGCCAGACCGCACGGGGCCTAGTCGAGAACGCCGCCCAGGCTTGTCGCTCTGCGATGCGCCGCCATGGCAATGAGAAGTTCCGCCGTCGCAATCGCATCGACGAGGCAGTCGTGCGCGAGGTAACGAGGCAACCCGTACTCGCCGCGCAGGTCCGAAAGTCGCAGTGAGCTTGCCGATTCGAGATGGTGTTTGCGGCGCCGGCGGCGCATTTCGAGCTCCAGTGTGTCGATGAACGGGACCGGCAACCTAACCCCGTAGCGCTTGAGGCACATGCGATCGAGTAACGTCTTGTCGAGCCCGGCGTGATGCACGACGAGAATACGTCCGCGCATGACCGACACGACCTTGTCGAGAACCACTCCCCATTCGATGCCGGCGCGGACGACAGTGTCCGTCAGGCCGTGCACCGATGCACTGTCGCCGACACCCTTGCTGGGCCGAACGATGTAGGACTCGGCGGTTTGGAGCTGCACCCGCCCGCCGCGGACGATTACCCAACCGATGCTCAGCATGTGCGCTGTAGCGACGTCGAGCCCGGTCGTTTCGATGTCCAGCGCCACGAACTCGGCCTCGTCAAGAGGGGTCCTGTCCGTGGGCAGTCTGCTGGAGAGGAGCGCGCGCATCGGCTCGTCGACGCCCCTGTGCGCGTAATACCATCGCTGCGCCCGCAGACGAGCGAATCTCATGCCAGATGGAATCTATTCAAAAGTGCGGCCTGGCTGACCCGCACCTGCGAGAACGCCGACTTGAGGTTCTGCCGTACGAGTGGCGACAGCTCCTTCGGGGACAGGTGGTTGTCCGGGCTTTCGCCAGCCTGCAGCTGGCGGCCCTGGTGCTCGATTCGAAGCGTCTCGATGAAGTCCAGGGCGTCGATGAGACTGGCCGCGTCACTTGCCGAGATCTCTCCGGCGTCTGCCGCTGCCCGCAGACGGTTGCGCGTGTTAATGCGCAACTCGCCGGCGGCAAGGGAACGTATGCGGGCAAGCTCTACGATCGGCATGATGCCATGCCGTTTGAGGTCCAGCGTGTGCTTGTGGTCACCCGTCCTCTCGAGCACGAACTGGCGGAAGAACCCCAGCGGCGGCTGGAAGGCCATGGCATTCTTGGCCATGAGCGACAGGAAGATCTCGTTGTTGCGCGCGTCCTTGCGTACGCTCGTCTTGACCGCGTCTACAAGCTTCGTGTTGCCGGTGACACAACGCAGGTCGAAGAAGATGTTGGCGTGCATCAGGGCCTTCTGTTCCGGGATGGTTATCCAGCGATTGAAATAACCCTTCCAAACGCCCACGGGCTGGCGCCATTTGGGGTTGACGGCCATGACGTCCCCCGGGCAATAGACATAGCCGCAATCATTCAACCCGTCATTGACAACCTTGGCCAGGGCCGCGAAGTACTCGTCGTCACCCGGCTCGACTGCGTCGGATAGCACGAGCGCGTTGTCCTGGTCACTCTTGGCCGATTGTTCGAATCGGCCCTGCGAGCCGAGGGCCACCCAGGCAAAGTCGCACGGCGGAGGCCCGAGATCCGCCTGGGCAATGCGCAGGAACTGGCGCGTCAGAGTATCGGTGATGGTCGTAATGAACTTCCCGAGTTCCTCGCCGCTCGCATCCGACTCCATCTGTCGCACGATCAGCGCCGGAATTCGCTGGGACAGCTCGACAACGCCGGCGCTCGTCGTCTGTTTGCCGATGTCGGCGACGAGGTACAGCGGGTGCTCGGTCTCCAACCGCATGAAGTCGCTGCGAGAGACCATTCCGACAAGCTCGCCTTCTTCGGTGATTGGCAGGTGATGAATGTTCCGTTGCATCATCACGAGCGCCGCTTCATAGGCCGGCGCGTCGCCTTCCAGCGAAATTGGATTCGGCGTCATCATCTCGGCTACGGAGCCCGAGCAGTCGAGTCCGGCGGCGACGACGCGCGACCGGATATCGCGGTCGGTGATGATTCCCTGCACGCCGCGCCCATTGGTGACCAGCATGGCAGAAACCCGTTCGGAGACCATTTTTTTCGTCGCTTCGCGCACGCTGACTTCGGGACCCACGCTGACCGGGGGACGCGATATCAGGGTTCTCACGCTGCGTCCCGATGCGCCCCGAAACGTCTGGGGCGCAGGATGCATCGTCAGGCGGTCGGTCAGGGCCCGTATGAACCACGTGTCGAAGTCCTCGCTCGCTCGGCGTGCGCGTGCAAACGCTTCGCCGTCGAGGTGATAGACGAGCGTGTCCTCGATCGCCACGGAATGATTGCGCGCCACGGCATCGTTCATCAGCGACGGAAAACCGAAATACTCGCCCTCAGCGAGCCGCGCCAACATATCGCCCTCCTGACCGCGCAGCTCCACTGCGCCGCTTCGAATGATGTGCAGGCGCCGGTTTTCACTGCCGATCGTCAGGATGTCATCGCCTTGCCGATAGTAGGCAACCTCGATGGCCCTGGCGCAGGCCGAAAGACTCGCGTCGTCGAGCCTCTCGAAACCCGGCAACCCTCGTAGATACGATGTGATTTCGGGAATCTCAATCATCTGCCGATTCTGACACGCCTATCCCGAACATAAAACTGGCGGCACCCATGCGGGCACCGCCAGCAAAACGCTACAGGTTGTAATCTCGTTTTAGAACGCGTACCTGGCTGACAGCATGAAGCGCGTGAAGTCGCCGTCCGATCCGTTGACCAGTTCGCGCTCACCAAAGATGATCTCGCCACCGATATCGAGCTTCGGCAGCACCTTATGGATGACGTTGAAATGGATGCTCGAACCGGTGTCATTCAGGGATGCGGCGGCTACGTCACTGTCGTAGTCGATGGACGTGTTGCCATACATGATGTTCGAACGCCACTTGTCATTCCACTGCCACCGATACGCGACGAAGTAGGCAAGCGCTTCGGCTGTCGCAATGTCGTTATTGCTGTCGGTGTAGCCGTCGGGAACGAATCCGAGACCGATATAACGGCCAACGCCGTCACCATAAGTCAGCATGGCACGCAGGTCGCTGCCCCCGTCGAACACGACCTTGGTCGAGGCGCTGATGCCCCATGCTGTCGCGTCCGCCTGCCCGGAGCCCAGGTCCTGGATCTTGAGGCTGCGCACGAGGCCGGCCAGCTTGACGTAACTGCCGCCGTCGAGCTTGAACGTATAGCGCGCGATCAGGTCGGGCACCGTGGAGAGGTCTCTGGTGCCACCGCTCACGAACGTCTGCGGGTTCTCGACAGCCAATTCGAGTGGTCCGCTGGTGTAGCGGATCATGGCCTGTCGGATAAAGGTCGTGGACTCGGCTGGCCCGACAAAGTCGAGGGCCTCAGGCAATGCAGCTACGTCCTGAAAGGTTGACCAGGTCTGGCCAAAGGTCCAGTTGTCGAACTTGATGAATGCATGACGCAGTCGCGGGCTGTACGAATTGGATACGACCTCGTTGCCGTCGCTATGGGTGAAGAAGTCCATCTCGGCGAAGGCGGTGATACTGTTGCCGCCAGCCGTCTTGTGATCGACGCGGAAGTTGAGCCGCGATTCCCTGGCCTGGAAGTCGGTCGTCATGTCGCTGTCGCCGGTGCCGTCGCCAACCGGGACGCCCGGCGCCCAGTAGAACTGCCGCATGAGACTGTTGCCGCCCGGGGTCGCATCACTGTAACTCGTAAACATGGCGTCGAATTTCGCATAGCCACCGAATTTGTACGTTGTCGTCGCTTCATGGCTATCGGCCCATGCACTGACTGACAACGCAAGTAACGCGAGCGCGGAACCGGTCAGTAGTCTTTTCGAGATTCTGTCGATCTTCATGATTTTCCCCCAATGGAATTCTCTCGATGATCCGACCGGATATTCGGTCAGTGCGCAAAGGCGTGCCATTAGCCAATAGTCGAATCTTAGCCGCGGCTAGACGAAGGTCTAATGCCGCGGCGCGGCACCGAATTCAAAATGGTCTGGCGGACCCGGGTTCGAAGTCTTTCGTGCCTGTTTGACCGGAGACTATCTGAACTCAGGAACTGGGTGCGCAAGGAGGTCGGCCCCATTGCGAGCCCGGACCAGCTGCAATGGGCTCCGGCGCTGCCCAAGACACGCTCGGGCAAGATCATGCGCCGCATCCTGAGGAAGATCGCGGAGAACGATTACGGTAACCTAGGTGACACTTCGACGCTTGCCGATCCGTCGGTCGTCGATAACCTGGTCGAGAATCGCATGAACCGATGATGGGGGAAGAAGCTGGCCGCTCTGAGCACATTTATCGTCGCGGACGATCACCCGCTGTTTCGCGAGGCACTGATACACGCCATCCGTAACTGCGTGGACGAGGCACGGATCGTCGAAGCGGACAGCCTCGACACGCTGCAAAGCGTCGTCGAATCGCACCCCGACGCGGATCTGCTGTTCCTCGACCTCAACATGCCCGGCGTCAGCGGATTTTCGGCACTTGCGTACATCCGTAACAACCACGAGTCCCTGCCGACCGTCATCGTCTCGGCCATGGAAGATTCAGCCGTTATCCGGCGCGCGATTCAGCATGGGGCCAGCGGGTTCATCCCGAAATCCTCGCCGATCGCAACCCTGGAGCACGGGATACGCGCGGTACTCGATGGCGAGGTTTGGGTTCCGGCCGGCATCGATTTGCGCAACGGCGGACTCGACAGCGAGGAAGCGAGAATCGCAGCCGCATTGAGTTCGCTCACACCGCACCAGTTTCGCGTCATGATGATGCTGGGTGAAGGGCTGCTGAACAAGCAGATCGCGTTCCAACTCGGCGTATCCGAAGCAACGATCAAGGCGCACGTCACGGCTATTCTCCGCAAGATGGGTGTGAATAATCGCACCAAGGCGGTTCTCGCCGTGGAACGGCTGCGCATCAATGCGCCGGCGTTCCTCGAGCAGGAGTCAGTCGGCGACCTGGCGGCTCAGGATTCGGTTGACTAGCGCCCGCAGGGCTGCCGGTTTGACGGGCTTGCGCAGCAGCGTGATGCCGGCTTCCCCGACGAGATCTGCGACGGTCTGCGAGTGATCGGCCGTCAGGATGACGGCCGGCACGTTGCGCAGCGCCTTGTTGCGCAAGTCGTCGATGACATCGAGACCGGTCACGTGATCATTCAGGTGGTAGTCCACGAGCAACAGGTCCGGCCACTGCCCCCGTTCGGCAAAGATGCGATCGGCAGCAGCCGCCGCTTCCCGGGGGCTTGAAGCGGTAACCGGCGCCGCGCCCCACTTGCCGATCAAGCCCTTCATGCCGGCCAGGATCTCGGTCTCGTTATCGACACAGAGAACGATCTGGCCATCGATGGGTGAGGCCACGCGCTGTTTGGGACTTTTCGGTATCGCCCGGGCCACGTGCGCTTTGTCAGCACGCGGCACGAAGACCTCGAAACAACTCCCCTTTCCGAGTTCTGAACGCAGAGAGATTTCGTGCCCGAGCAACCGCGCGATGCGATCGACGATGGCCAGTCCGAGCCCGAGACCGCGCTTGGTGTGCTCAGTGCCATCGGAAAGGCGGTGAAACTCCTCGAACACGGCCTTCTGATCGCTTTCGGCAATGCCGACGCCGGTATCGATGACCTGGAGGGCTATGCTCCCGTTGCGGCGCCGGCAGCCGATCAATACCCCACCCTTGCGCGTGTAGCGCCTCGCGTTGCTTATGAAATTCTGCAGAATGCGCCGCAACAATGCCGGGTCCGAATACACCGCCAGGTCAGTCTTGGCGAACCGCAGCCTGAGCCCCTGCTCGGCGAAGGTCTCGGCGAACTGCGCCTCGAGTGCGTCGAACAGTTCGGCAACGCTGAGATTCTCGCGCTTCGGCTCGGGCGCAGCCGTGTCCAGTCGCGAAATATCGAGCAAGGCACTCAGCAGGTCTTCTACGCTCAGCAGGCCGCTTTCCACGCGTGCCACGAGCTTGCTCTGCTCGTCCGTCATCTCCGTCCGGTGTTCACCGAGCAATGCTGCAAACAGCTTGGCTGCGTTGAGAGGCTGCAACAGATCGTGAGCGGCGGCGGCAAGGAACCGCGTCTTCGAGACGTTGGCCTCTTCGGCCGTGGCCTTCGCCGCTTGCAGGGCGGCCATCGTGCGTTCCAGCTCTGCCGTGCGGTCCGCAACGCGCTGCTCCAGCAGCTGCTTGGCATCGACCAGAGCCGCTTCGGCACGCTTGAAGTCAGTGATATCCGTATAGGTCGTAACGAAGCCGCCGTCCAGCATGGGCTGGCCACGAATCTCGATCACCTTGCCATCAATGAAGTTGCTCTCGTAGCGATAGGCAGTGCCGTCGCGCAGGTGTTGCAGTCGCTTGGCGACCTCCTGCTGAACGTCGCCGTTACCGAAGCGTCCAAGCTTGGCGTTATAGACCATCAGGTCTTCGATGGATTCGCCGACATGCACCATGCCCTCGGGGTAACTCATGAGTTCGAGATAGCGGCTGTTCCAGCCGATCAGCCGCAGGTCCGTATCGACCACGCTGACACCCTGCGAGATATTCTCGAGTGTCGCCTCGGTGAGTTGTCGGTTAAACCGCACCGCATGGGAGGTTTCATCGAGCAACAGTACGACATCACCGATTTCCATGCCGGTCTTGCGCAGTGCCGTCGATATCACGATGCGCGCGGACGCCGCCCCGATGGCACCAGACAGCAAACGTTCGGTGAACTGCAGCAAGCGGCGGTCCGCTCGCAATGAGGGCGCAAGATCGATCCCCTGTTGCATCATGAAGTCGTCGAAGGAACGTTTCGCATGCGCCTCACCGAGAAAGCGATCGGCAAGCGCGCGCAGGTCGGCGTTGGTCAGGTCCGAGCCGGTCGCCGAGGGCTGCATTGCCCGCCCGACGACAATAGGACTGGCGAACGCGCGCGCCTGGATTTTCTCGATCATCGACTGGCGCGTCAGCGACGAGACGGCAACAAGCACGGCGATGTTGCCCATGAGGGACCACGCGACACCGTGCGTCAGCGGGTTAGCCTGCAAATCGACCAGCAAGGCCTCCGGGCGCAGCCACGACCAGCCGAACACGCCGAACTCGACGAAGTCGGCGCTAAACAGGCCTGAGCGCGCCAGGGTCGGCAGAAACAACGTGAATGCCCAGAGCACGAATCCAGTCGTGAGCCCTGCGATTGCCCCGGCCCGTGTAGCACGCCTCCAGTAAAGACCGAGCACGATCAGCGGCATGAACTGTGCGGCGGCCGCGAACGATAACAGGCCAATGCTCGCCAGAGCCGCGGACTCGTCCGTCACGAGGTAATACAAATAGCCGAGCAAGGAGATACCGATGATGGCGCCGCGACGAATGGCGAGCAGCAGCTGCGAGTAGTCGGCGCGTTCGGATAATCCCAGTGCCTTGATCTGCAGCAGCGCCGGCATGACGAGTTCGTTGCTGATCATGGTCGACAGGGCGACGCAGGCCACAATGACCATACTCGTGGCAGCCGAGAATCCGCCGAGAAACGCGAGAATCGTCAGCCAGTCCGAGCCGGCCTGCAGCGGCAGTGCCAGCACGAACACGTCGCCGCTGAACTCACCAGGTGACAGGTACCTCAATCCCGCCAACGCGATCGGAACGATGAAAACCATGAATACGAGCAGGTACAAAGGAAACGTCCAGCGCGCCATCCGGATATTCGCATCCTTGTGCGCCTCGACGATCGCGACATGGAACTGGCGCGGCAAACAGAATATGGCCGCACTCGCGAGTATCAGCTGGGTAACGAACGCATCGGGCAAATGATCGGGTTTGAAGACGGCATCAGATGGTGAGGACATCGAGCTCCCGTCTCCGAGACTGCCCAGCAAGAATAACGCGAACAGGCCAACGGCAACGAACGCCAGCAGCTTGACGATCGATTCGAATGCGATGGCAAGCATCATTCCTTCATGATGCTCGGTGACATCAATCTTGCGCGTTCCGAACAATATCGCAAACACGGCAAGCGCCGCAGCCACGACCAGTGCCGCGTCGTACCCGCTACCACCGCTTGCCGGGTAGTCCGAGACTATGTTGAAACCGCTGACGATGGCCTTGAGCTGCAAGGCGATATACGGGACGGAGCCAATCGTGGCGATGACCGTGACGAGCGCTGCCAGGCTTTGCGCCTTGCCATACCGGGCCGAAATAAAGTCGGCGATCGAGGTCAGATTCTGGCGCTTGCTGATCGTCACGATGCGATTGATCAGGGGCCAGCCGAAGAGGATTACGAGCATAGGGCCGACGTAGATGGGCAGGTAGCCCCAGCCGTTCTCTGCCGCCGTGCCGACGGCGCCGTAAAAGGTCCAGGACGTGCAATAGACAGCCAGCGTGAGGCTGTAAATGACAGAGCGGCCGAACCTCGAAAAACGGCGGCTATCAGCCGTGTCACCCCAGTACGCGATGGCAAAGAGCACCACTACGTAGCCCAGCGACAAGACCAGCAGCACCTGCCAGTTGATCACCGGTATCCCCCCAATTTCATTGTTCTGTAAGGAGTCTACTACTATCGTCGAATGCCCGCGACAGCGGGCGTTTGCTAGATTCGTCGGCGATAACTAGTAGAAGCACCCGCAAACAATAGGGGGATAGCATGTCTGACAAAAGCAGCTACTGGAGAGCAAACCTCCGGCTTGTGGCCCTGTGTCTCGTGATCTGGTTCGTCGTTTCCTACCTGTTCGGCATCATCCTCGTCGATGAGTTGAACAGCATCCGGATCGGCGGCTACAAACTCGGGTTCTGGTTCGCGCAGCAGGGATCCATCTATACATTTGTCGCGTTGATCTTTTTCTACGCATATCGCATGGGCAAGCTCGATCGTGAGCATGACGTGCACGAAGACAAGTAGGAGGTATTGAGCATGTCACTGCAAGCAACTACCTATCTTGTCGTCGGCCTGACGTTCGCGATTTACATCGGTATCGCCATCTGGTCGCGCGCGTCCACGACCAAGGACTTCTACGTTGCCGGCACCGGCGTCCACCCGGTCGCCAACGGCATGGCAACGGCAGCCGACTGGATGTCGGCCGCGTCCTTTATTTCGATGGCCGGCCTGATCGCCTTCATGGGTTACGGTGGCTCCGTCTTCCTGATGGGCTGGACCGGCGGCTATGTCCTGCTGGCCATGCTGCTGGCGCCTTACCTGCGCAAGTTCGGCAAGTTCACGGTGCCCGAGTTTATTGGCGACCGCTACTATTCGAAAGCCGCGCGCATCGTCGCCGTCATCTGCCTCATCGTCGCGTCCGTGACATACGTCATCGGTCAGATGAAGGGTATCGGCGTCGCCTTCTCGCGCTTCCTCGAGCTCGACTACAACTCCGGCCTGCTGATCGGCATGGGTATCGTGTTCATCTACGCGGTACTCGGCGGCATGAAGGGCATCACGTATACGCAGATCGCACAGTACTGCGTACTGATCGTCGCCTACACGATCCCTGCGATCTTCATCTCGATCTCCCTGACGGGCAATCCAATCCCGCAGCTGGGTCTTGGATCGTCGATGGAAGACGGGGTCTTCCTGCTTGACCGGCTCGACCAGGTATTGAGAGATCTGGGCTTTACGGAATACACCACCGCTAAACGATTAAGCAGCCTGAACATGTTCGCCTACACGTTCTCGCTGATGATCGGTACGGCCGGCCTGCCGCACGTCATCATTCGGTTCTTCACGGTCCCGAAGGTCAAGGACGCACGCAGCTCCGCCGGCTGGGCGCTGGTGTTCATCGCAATCCTGTACACGACGGCACCGTCGGTAGCCGCGATGGCGCGCCTGAACCTGATCGAAACGGTCAACTTGCCGTCTGGCGAACAACTGGCCATTGAAGACGTTCCGACCTGGATGACGAAGTGGGAAGAGACCGGTCTGCTGGGGTGGGAAGACAAGGACGGCGATGGCAAGCTCGTTTACACTGCCGATCCTGCCACCAATGAACTGGTCAAAGTAGACCGCGACATCATGGTCCTGGCGAATCCGGAAATCGCCAGGCTGCCGAACTGGGTCATTGCACTTGTCGCAGCCGGTGGCCTTGCGGCCGCATTGTCGACCGCTGCCGGATTGCTACTCGCAATATCCTCGGCAATATCGCATGACCTGCTCAAGGGCGTGTTCAAACCGGATATCACGGAGCAGCAGGAATTGCTGGCCAGCCGTATCGCAATGGCCGGCGCAATTGTGCTGGCCGGCTATCTCGGCTTCAACCCGCCCGATTTCGCCGCCGGCACGGTGGCGCTGGCCTTCGGCCTCGCCGCTTCCTCGATCTTCCCTGTTCTCATGCTCGGTATTTTTTACAAGCGCATGAACAAGGAAGGCGCGATTGCGGGCATGATTGCAGGTCTCGGCGTAACGCTGCTGTACGTGTTCCAGCACAAGGGCATCATGTTCATTCCGGGTACGAGCTACATGGGTGGCATGAGCGAGAACTGGTTCTTAGGGATAGAGCCCAACGCGTTCGGCGCAGTGGGCGCTCTGGTCAACTTCGCCGTTGCCTTGATTGTCTCACGCGTCACGGCTGCGCCGCCCGAGCACATCCAGCACCTGGTGGAAGACATCCGCGTGCCGCATGGCGCTCAGGCAGCGGTAGAACACTAGGATCCCATACGGGTTTGCAGGGGGGGCTTCGCGTCCCCCCTCTTTTTTGCTTACGATGCGCTCATGTGGAAAAACAAGCACGTAGTAACGGCCCTGATCGTGGCCCCGGTCCTGTCGATACTGGCCTGGTATGCGGTCGGGAACCTGGTCGGAGAAAAACCCCAGGCCGCGCAGGTGGGCAAGACGTACAAGCTCCTCGGCAGGTCCAACTGCCGCTATGCAAGCGGCAGCTGCGATCTTCACAACAGCGACTTTCAGCTTACGATCTTGCCTGAGACCTTCGCAGCGACTTCGATCGCCCTGAAGATGACGGCTTCGCATCCGCTGCAAAGCGCCGCCGTCGGCCTGGCCAACGGCGGCTCCGGGCGGCCGCCCGCTCCGATGACGCGCACCGATGGTGACGGCCTCGAGTGGCAGGGCCTGATTCCTCTACCCTCTTCGCAGGATTCGACCATTCGTATTGCGGTCAGCGCGCAGGGCGCAACCTGGTACGGTGAGGTCCCGGTCGTCTTCCTCGAGGAGGAAGACTGAAGTCGTTCTCCTTTCGTCCAATGGCAGGTTCGCCAGGTGTTGCCTAGACTCGTAGAGTCCGTCAATTCGCAGGTATGTCATGACTGATTATGCAACGACCCACCGGACGTCGATCGAAAACCCTGAAGAGTTCTGGGCGCAGGCCGCAGAAGGCATAGACTGGGAGACGCGCTGGGACAGTGTCCTCTCTGAACCGTCGCCGGGAATATTTCGCTGGTTTTCCGGTGGGATTCTCAATACCTGTTATAACGCGCTGGACCGGCACGTTGAGCGGGGACGCGGCGACCAGGCGGCCGTGATTTACGACAGCCCGGTAACGGACACGAAACGCCGCATCAGCTATTCGGAACTACTGGCGGATGTCGCGACGTTCGCGGGCGTGCTCGCGGAGAATGGCGTCACGCGGGGCGATCGTGTCATCGTCTACATGCCGATGATTCCCGAGGCAATCGTTGCGGTGCTTGCCTGCGCACGGCTCGGCGCCGTGCATTCCGTCGTTTTCGGCGGCTTCGCAGCCAACGAACTTGCAACAAGGATCGATGATGCCCGGCCGCGAGTCATCGTGTCGGCGTCCTGCGGCATCGAGCCGACTCGCCTCGTCGAGTACAAGCCGTTGCTCGATGCGGCAATCGATCTCGCCAATCACAAGCCGGATACATGCATCGTCCTGCAACGGCCGCAGGTCGAGGCAGGCATGGTCGCGGGCCGCGACGTCGACTGGCACGAGGCCGCGGCCACGGCAACGCCCGGCGATTGTGTTTTTGTCGAGGCAACGGATCCCCTGTACCTGCTCTACACATCCGGTACGACGGGTCAGCCGAAAGGCATCGTCCGGGACAACGGTGGTCACGCCGTTGCACTGCACTGGTCGATGAAGAACATCTACGGCGTCGAACCGGGCGAGGTCTACTGGGCCGCGTCCGATATCGGTTGGGTCGTCGGGCACTCGTACATCATTTACGGCCCTCTGTTGCATGGCAACACCACGGTCCTCTACGAAGGCAAGCCTGTCGGGACACCCGACGCCGGTGCATTCTGGCGCGTCGCTGCCGAGCACGGCGTCGCGACCATGTTCACTGCGCCGACGGCTTTTCGCGCCATCAAGCAGCGAGACCCGGACGGCAAGCTGATCGGCGACTACGATCTCTCGAAGATGCGAGCGCTGTTTCTTGCCGGCGAACGCTGCGATCCCGACACGCTGCACTGGGCCGAAGACAGGCTGGGTATTCCCGTCATCGACCACTGGTGGCAAACGGAAACCGGATGGGCCATTGCCGCCAACTGCCTCGGCATCGAGTTACTCCCGGTCAAGGCGGGCTCGGTCGGCCCGGCGGCGCCCGGCTGGGACGTGCGCTGCCTGAACCCGGACGGGAGTGCTGTGAAATCCGGCGATGTCGGCGCGATTGCCTGCAAGCTGCCGCTTCCGCCCGGGACGCTTCCCGGCCTGTGGCAGGCCGAGGAACGCTTCAGGAGTTCTTACCTCGAAACGTTCCCTGGTTTCTACGAAACGGGCGATGCCGGGTTCATCGATGACGACGGCTACATCCACGTCATGTCGCGTACGGACGATGTCATCAACGTCGCGGGGCATCGCCTGTCGACCGGTGCGATCGAAGAGGTTCTGGCGGGGCATCCCGACGTCGCGGAGTGCGCCGTCATCGGCGCCTCGGACAAGCTCAAGGGCCAGTTGCCGGTCGGCTTCGTCGTACTCAAGGCGGGCGTGTCGCGCGCTCCCGCGGATATCGTCGCCGAAGTGATAGCCATGGTTCGCGAACATGTCGGGCCCGTGGCCGCCTTCAAGAACGCGGTCGTGGTCGAACGCTTACCAAAGACGCGATCCGGCAAAATCTTGCGCAGCACGATGCGAAGCATCGCCGACGGCAGCGAATACAGGGTTCCTGCGACAATCGAGGACGGCGTGGTACTCGACGAAGTCGAAACCGCCTTGAAGGCGATCGGCTATGGGTCGACGTAGCCTAGCTGTTATGCACGACCTTCAGCGGCAGCTGCCTTACGGAGCGTTTCCGCCGCACCTGCGCGATGTTCATCATCGTGGCCGTGTCCGCAAGATCGGGGTCTTCGTAATCGGTGCGCGCACCCGCGTTCGCATAGATCAGCTTGACCCGGTGATCGCCCAGCGAGATGACGTCGTTGTTGCGCAGCACACGCGACTTCACGGGCCGTGAGTTGACGAGTGTACCGTTAGCACTATTGAGGTCGATCAGGATGACCGAATCCTCGTTCCACGCCAGCAACGCATGCTGTTTGCTGACGAAGCGGTCGTCGACAATTACGTCGCACATCTCGGATCGCCCCAGGAGCACACGCGTCGCGACCAGCTGGACATCCTGCAGGACCTCACCCGCCTTTGTCAGGACCAGCCGCGGCGACTCTTCGTCAACCACGGTCAGTTCGTCGCAGTCGATCCGACTTAATCGCACCGGCAAGGCGTCCGACTGATCGATGATCGCAGCCGCGATCCGGTTGAGCGCGCCAGGCAAGCCGTCGGCTGCCGAGTGAATCGCGTCGCAGACGTCGGCCGGGAAGATATCGTCGGGGCGCGACGCGCCCGCGGCGCGCAGCTTCTCGTACAGGTAGATCAGCGATTCTTTTTGTGTAAACGCACGCAATTCCATCCTGCCATAGAGCCGGTCCGCCACGGGCTTCATGCTCGGTGAACCGATGATGTGATTGCAGTCGGTGTCGCTCAACAGGACAAAACGCAGCGCGAACTGGCCGTCCGCCTGCATGCTGGCCAGTTTGCACAGCACGTTGAGCGCGCCGGGATACATGCGGTTGAGTCTGTCGACGACCAGCAGCGGCGGCTTGCGCGTATGCGCCTGCTGTGCGAGGAACGCCCGCAAGGTCTCAAGGAGTTCGTCCGTCGAACCGGGCGCAACGTCGTAGCCAAATCGTTCGAGAATCGCGCCAAGCAGCTGGGACGCGTACAGCCCCTCGCCGTCGACATAGGCAACCGCGGCGTCGCCACTGGCCTCGCGCAGGAAATGTCGGGCCAGGGTCGACTTGCCGACACCGCTGGCGCCATAGATCCACGCCCCGCCGTGGCGGTCCGCGAAAGCACTGCGCAGAAATCTCAGGCCATCCTGCTGCGGTCGGTTGCTCACGAATGAAGTATCGCGAGATGTACCGTCGAATGGCTGCCCCTGCAGCCCCAAGCTCATTGCCGACATGATCTCTCTTCGTGTTCGGGTTCGCCGTGAACTCAGCGTTAATGTCCAACAAAATTACAATTGGGTAAAGATGTCTCAATTCGGCAACAGTCGTGCGATGCCTGACATTGCCTGTGGTTTCAGTATGTCACACCGAAATACGAGCCACCGCAGAAAATCCATTCGCTGCGCGCGATTTAACTTAACGCCGATGAGCCGCGCACGCGGGTGGCGGGTCAACAAAAGAAACGCCCCGTCGGCAACGTGGGGCCGGCATTTTCAATCGCGGTCCCAGAGAGCGATGGCCGTTTAATCGTCGAATTCGCCGTTCTCGTAGCTCTTCAGGAATTTCTTGATGAAGCGGCGGACTTCGCGCGCGGCGGACGTGTCAAGATCCTGGCAAGCCTCGACGAAGCGATCACGCAGTTCCTTGTTAAGCCGCAATACGAGCTGCGCGTTCTTCTTCTTCTTCTCTTTTTTCGCCACCTTCGCTGGCCACTCCCTCGCAGACAGGAGACACCGGACGGCCGCTTCAAACGGCCGCCCGGCGGCTGGTCCTGGTTGTCTTCTCCCGCGGTGCCGAAGTTGTTCTTGTAATAATCCGGCCGCCGCCTGCAAACAGTGTATATACATATGGTGACCAGCGTCCATAAATTGTGTGGACACTGGCCCCATATGTCCCGGCTGCAGCGACTCGGGAGCCCGTCCTAACGGACGTAGCCGTATTTCTCCAGCGTCAGCAGGATGCGGTGGGCCGCCAGGTCGGGCGAGAGTTCCGTCGTATCGATCACGATTTCCGCGCTCTCGGGTACCTCGTAGGGATCGTCGATACCGGTGAAGCCCTTGATCTTCCCGGCCCGCGCCATCGCGTAGAGCCCCTTGCGATCGCGCTGCTCGCACACCTCGAGCGGCGTCGCGACGTGCGTCTCGAAGAAGCCTCCGAGCGGGCCGATCATGTCGCGCACGAGGCGTCGCGTCGCCGCATAGGGCGCAATCGGCGCACAGATGGCGATGCCACCGTTCTTGGTGATCTCGCTGGCGACATAGCCGATGCGCTGGATGTTGAGGTCGCGGTGCTCCTTGGAAAAGGTCAGCTCACTCGACAGGTTCTTGCGCACGACGTCGCCGTCGAGCAGCGTCACGGGTCGCGAGCCTTCCTCCAGCAACTTGACCATGAGCGCATTGGCGATCGTCGACTTACCGGAGCCCGACAGGCCCGTGAAGAAGACCGTGAAGCCCTGCCTGTGCTTGGGAGGGTGCGCCTTCCTGAGTTCCTCGACGATCCTCGGGTAGGAGAACCACTCGGGGATTTCGAGTCCTTCGCGCAGGCGGCGACGGAACTCGGTGCCCGACAGGTTCAGTACCTTGTCGGTCCCTTCCGTTTCGTCGGCCGGCATGTACTCGGCTTTGTTCTCGACGTAGACCATCATCTTGAACGGCACCATGGCGATGTCGAGCTCGTCCTCGTGCTCGCTGAACAGCTCCTGCGCCTCGTACGGTCCGTAGAAGGGATTGCCGTCCTTGTCGTTACCAGGACCGGCATGGTCGCGCCCGACGATAAAATGCGTGCAACCGTAGTTCTTGCGGACGATAGCGTGCAGCAGCGTTTCGCGCGGGCCGCCCATGCGCATGGCGAGGTTGAGCAGGCTCAATTGCGTGGTCTGCTCGGGGTACTCCTCGAGTATGTGCTCGTAGCAGCGCACACGCGTGAAGTGATCGATGTCGCCGGGCTTGGTCAGGCCGACCACGGGATGGATGAGCAGGTTCGCATCGGCTTCCTTCGCGGCGCGAAACGTGAGCTCCTGGTGCGCACGGTGCAGCGGATTTCTCGTCTGGAAAGCGACGATCTTGCGCCAACCGAGCTTGCGGAAGCGCCCGCGCAGTTCGGACGGCGTGTCCCGCAGGAGCTTGAAGTCGTAATACGTCGGCGGTTCGACGCCACGCACGCGACCGCCGACATAGACGGGATTCGAGCGGTTCATCAGGAAATCGACAGCCGGGTGGGTATCGTCGCTCGTACCGTATACGCGCTCGGCCTCGCTGGCGAGATCGGGCTCCCACAGGTCGCTGACCTCGAGCGTCGCGAGCAGGACGCCCTCGAGATCGCGCAGTGCGATCGTGTCGCCCTCGCTCACCTCACCGGCAAATTCCCGGGTGATATCGAGCGTGATGGGCAACGGCCAGAGAACGCCGCTTTTCAGGCGCATGTCGTCGCAGACACCTTCGTAGTCGTCCTTGCCCAGAAATCCTTCGAGCGGCGAGAACGCGCCGTTCATCAGGAGGTCGAGATCACACACCTGGCGCGGTGTCAGGTCCCAGGACTTGTAGGACTTGGCGTTGAGTTTTTCCTCGTCTGCCTTGCCCTCCGAGAGGAACAGTTCCTTCAGCTGACCGCCATGCGGCTCTTTGTACGCACCCATTTGTCTATTCTCCTTTGTAGTGTCCGGGGACCATGCCGTGCAACAGCAGGTCCGTGCATTTTCTTGCCAGTTCGAAGACGTCGGCCTCGGGGTCTCGGACGATGATCTCGCCGAGCCCGTTGCAGACGCCGATGATTGATTGCGCCAGGAAGTGGCTGTCGATCGTCTCACGTACTGCTCCCGCAGCTACGCCATCATGGATCATCAACTCGAGTTGTTCGCGGTAGTGCGTCCCAAGTTTCTTGAGACGGACACGCCGTTCAGCCGGCAGGTACAGACGCTCGTCGTTGTGAACCTTGAGCGCCTCGCTCTTGCTGCGGTAGCTACCGAGATGATTGCCGACCACGGCCAGCAGGCGCGCCTCGAAGGGTTCATCGGTGCCGGCGATGGCATCCATGTTGTCGACGTACTGCCGCAGTCCGTACAGGCAAACGTCCTCGAGCGCCTCTTCCTTGGAATCGAAGTAGTAATAGAGGCTGCCCTGCTTGATGCCGAGACGCTCGGCGATGTCCGCCGTGGATGCGCCGTGGAATCCCTTCTCCGAGAACACGGCCGCAGCGGCGCGGATCGCGGCCTGCTTCTGCGATTGGTATCGCGGGCTATCGGTGTTCCTTGGCTTCACGCTGCAGTCACTCCTTGACTTGGCAGCGAATTCTATAGACTTATAGAAAAATGGGAAGCAATATTTTTGGATTCAATAAAATCAATTAGTTAAGTACCCATTATTCTATTGAACAATAGACTTATGTCACCTGAAGCGCAGGTTCGCGCGTCCCAGGTCGGCCACGGAACGTGCCCCCATGAGCTTCATGCCGCGCTCGATCTCCTCGCGGAAATTTGCCAGCGTCTTCTCGACGCCGGCCTGCCCGGCCGCCGCGAGCGCGTACAGGTACAGCCTGCCGCCCGAGCAGGCCTTGGCGCCGAGCGACAGCGCCTTGAGCACGTGCGTGCCGCGCTTGATGCCGCCGTCGCAAATGACGTCGACGCGGTCGCCGACGGCGTCGACGATCTCGGCCAGCTGGTCGAAAGGCGCGCGCGAGCCGTCGAGCTGGCGCCCGCCGTGATTGGAGACCATGATCGCCGTCGCGCCGATGTCCACGGCACGGCGCGCGTCCTCGACCGACATGATGCCCTTGAGGCAGAACTGCCCGCCCCATCGCTTGCGCACATCCTCGGCTGCCTTCCAGTCCATCGACTGGTCGAGCATGCTGGAGAAATAGTCGCCGATCGAAATGCTCACATCGCTGCCTTCCTTGACGTGCCGGCTCAGGTTCGGCAGCTCGAACTTCTCGCGGAACAGGTAATTGAGCGTCCAGTAGGGGTGCGTCGCAAAACTGAGCGCGCTTTTTGGCGTCAGACGCGGTGGCGAGGTGAACCCCGTGACGAGATCACGTTCGCGCTTGCCGCCGACGATCGTATCGACGGTCAGTGCCATGGCGTCGAATTTGGCGGCCTGGCAGCGCTCGATCATGCCGTAAGTCAGGCCCTTGTCCTTGTGATAGTAGAGCTGGAACATCTTCGGCGTGCTGATCGCGCCCGCAATGTCTTCGATGCTCGCCGTCGCGAGCGACGATATACCGAACCAGGTGTTGTATTTCTGGGCCGCACCGCCGACGGCGTACTCGCCACGAAAATGGAACAGCCGCTGCAGTGCCGTCGGGGCGAGGAACAGGGGCATGTCGATCTTCTTGCCCAGCACCGTCGTCGACATGTCGATCTTCTCGACGCCGGCGAGCACGTTCGGGACGAGATCGCAGGTGTCGTAGGCACTGGTGTTGCGGCGATAGGTCACTTCATCGTCCGCGGCACCGTCAATGTAGTGGAAAACAGGACCGGGGAGCCGCTTCTTTGCATAGCGCCGGAACTGTTCGACGTTGAAGCACTGGTCGATATTCATGGCGTGCGATCTGATTCGAGTTGACCGTGGATCAATTATGCCAAAATATCGCCCCATGAACTCGCGCGACGTATTTTCCGGCTGCATCCCGGCACTCATGACACCCTGCGACGCGGCAGGCACACCCGACTTCGATGCACTCGCCAGCAAAGGCCGGGAGCTGGTCGATGCCGGTATGCAGGCCGTTGTCTATTGCGGTTCGATGGGTGACTGGCCGCTACTCAGCGACGAGCACCGCAAGGCCGGGGTCGAACGGCTCGTCGCGGCCGGCGTGCCCGTGATCGTCGGTACGGGCGCCCAGAATACACGGCGCGCCGCAGGACTGGCGCGGCACGCCAATGAGGCCGGCGCCGCGGGCCTCATGGTCATTCCGCGCGTGCTGTCGCGCGGGTCATCGGCGGCGGCGCAGCGCGCGCATTTCGCGGCGATCCTCGACGCGGCGCCCGAGCTGCCCGCCGTGATCTACAACAGCCCATACTATGGCTTCGAGACGCGCGCCGAGCTGTTCTTCGAGCTACGCGCCGCGCATGGCAATCTCGTCGGTTTCAAGGAATTCGGCGGTGCCGACTCCTTGTCCTATGCGGCCGAGCACATCACGGCCGGAGACCCGCAACTGACGCTCATGGTCGGCGTCGACACGCAGGTCGTGCATGGTTTCGTACGTTGCGGCGCGCGCGGCGCGATCACGGGCGTTGGCAATGCGTTGCCCGGGGAGGTCCTGCACCTGGTCAGGCTGTGCGAGCGCGCAGCAGAGGGCGATCACGAGGCGCTGCGCCTGGCGCAGGAACTGGACCAGGCATTGGCGGTACTCGCGAGCTACGACGAGGGTCCGGACCTCGTCCTCTATTACAAGCACCTGATGGTGCTCGAGGGCAATCCCGGGTACGCGCACCAGATCAACCCGACCGACACGCTGTCCGCCGCGCAGCGCGCACAGCTCGAAAGCCAGTGGCGCCAGTTCCGGAACTGGTGGGACTCCTGGCCCGGCACGGCGGCCTGAAGGACGACGCGATGCGAGTCATCGACTCTCACACCGAAGGCGAGCCGACGCGTGTCATCGTCGAAGGCGGCCCGGATCTCGGAGCGGGCGGCATGGACGCGCGCATCGCGCGATTCCGAACCGCTTACGACGATGTGCGCAAGGCCGTCATACTCGAGCCGCGCGGATCGGACGCGCTGGTTGGCGCGCTGCTGTGTGAACCGACGCGCACCGACTGCGCCACGGGCGTCCTGTTCTTCAACAACACGGGCTATCTCGGCATGTGCGGGCACGGCTCGATCGGCGTCGCCGTAACACTGGCCTGGCTCGGACGCATCGGGCGCGGCGTGTCGAGACTCGAAACGCCGGTCGGTGTCGTCGCCGTCGACCTGATCGACGACAACACGGTCACGGTCGAGAATGTCCCGAGTTATCGCTATCGCCAGGACGTCACGGTCGAGGTCGCGGGTCTCGGGCGCGTGACCGGCGACATCGCCTGGGGCGGCAACTGGTTCTTCCTCGTCAAGGAAGCGCCCTGCCCGCTCGAACTGACTTACGAGCGCGAATTGACGAGCGCCGCTCTCGCGGTAATGCGTGCGCTTCGCGACCAGGGCATCGGGGGCCGCGACGGCGGCGAGATCGACCACATCGAGTTCTTCGCCGAGCCGCATGATGCGGGCGCCGACAGCCGTAACTTCGTGCTATGCCCGGGCGGCGCCTACGATCGCTCGCCCTGCGGCACGGGCACGAGCGCCAAGCTCGCCTGCCTCGCGGCCGACGGGCTGCTCGCGCCCGCGACCGACTGGGTGCAGGAGAGCGTGATAGGCAGCCGCTTCACGGCGCGCTACCGACTGGCCGATGACGGCGCCATTGTGCCTAGCATCACGGGACGCGCTTTCGTGTGCGCAGAAACGACGCTGGTGCGCCAGGACAACGACCCGTTCCGGGACGGCATCGCCTGATGGCACGAGATACGGTCATTGTCGTTGGCGCCGGCCACATCGGCATCGCCTGCGCCCACTACCTGGCGCGCGACGGCTACGACGTCACTGTGATCGACCAGGGCGAGGTGGGCGGTGCCTGCTCGCAGGCGAACTGCGGTTATCTCGCGGCCGACCATGTGTTGCCGCTCACTCAGCCGGGGCAGCTCGGCGAGGCGTTTTCGTCGCTGTTCCGGCCGCGCGCGGCGTTTCGCGTTCGGCCACAACTGCGTCCCGAGCTGCTGCGCTGGCTCGCCGAATTCGGCCGGCGCTGCACGCGGCGTCACATGCTCGCGGCCGCCGACGTGCTGCACGCGCTGCTCGATGCAACGATGCACGAGTTCCGCACGCTGCTGGCCGACCCGCGGCTTGCCTGTGAATGGCGGGATGAGGGGCTCCTGTACGTGTTCGAGTCCGAACGCGCGCTGGGCAGGTTCGCCGATACAGACGCGCTTCAGTCTCATGAATTCGGCTTCGCGGGACGCTTCATCCGCAGCGACGAACTCGTCGCCTTCGAACCGGCATTGCGCGAGGGCCTGGCGGGCGGCTATCACCTCGATATCTGCGGGCACGTCCGGCCCGATCGACTGAACGCGTCCTGGGCCGCTTTGCTCCAGGGCGAAGGCGTGCGATTCGTCGAACACTGCCGGCTCGATCGGATCGAGCGCATGGGAGCGTCCGTCGAGGCGCTGGCCACGACGCAGGGCAGGATGCAGGCGGATCGCTACGTGTTCGCAACGGGGGCGTGGTCGCGACGCTGGCAGGACGACCTGCAGTGCGCGATCCCGGTCGAGCCGGGCAAGGGCTACTCGGTGACGATGACACGGCCGGAATCGATGCCCGTGTATCCGATCCTTCTCCCTGAGAAGCACGTCGGCGTGACGCCGCTCGAAGACGGCCTGCGAATCGCGTCGATGATGGAGTTCGCAGGTTTCGATTCGAGCATACCCGAGTTCCGGATCCGGCAGCTGCAGGAGTCTGCACGTCCTTTCCTCAGGAACGCGACGGGTCCCGCAATCGAGCAGCGATGGTACGGCTGGAGGCCGATGACCTGGGACAGCCTGCCGATCATCGGCCGTCTCCCGGCCCTGTCGAACGCGCTGATCGCGACCGGCCACAACATGCTCGGCCTGACGCTCGCGCCGGTCACCGGCAAACTCGTCGCCGACCTCGTCAGCGAGCGGGCCTCGGACCTGCCGGTCGATGCCGTCGCCGTCGACAGGTTCGGCTAGGGCCTGTTCACGCTACTGGAACAGGCCCTGAATGGACTTTACGCTCTACTGGTTCATGTTCCCGGTGTCGATCGTCGTCGCCACGTGCGCGATGCTGAGCGGCATCGGCGGCGCGGCCCTGTTCACACCGATCTTCGTGCTGATCTTTCCGCTGCTTGGGCCCGAATACGCGCTCGAATCGACCATCGCCGCCGTCGCCGCCGCGCTGATCACGCAGACCTTCGGCTTCCTGTCGGGCTTCGTCGGCTATTGGCGCCGCCGTCTCATCGACTACGAGCTCGCAGCCAGGATCCTGTGGGTCGCCGTGCCCGTGGCTTTCGCTGGCGCGCTCATGGCGAGCTACGTGCACGACAGCATACTGCTCGCCTGCTATGCGATCCTGGTCGCCGTCCTTGCCGTCGTCATGTGGCGCAACCGCGCACCGAAGGCCATGCTCGCCGAGACGGTCGTCGAGTCACGCTCGATCACGGACTCGCGCGGCCACGTGTTCGAATACGGCGTGCCGCAGCTCGGCATGCGGTCGCGCGCCGCGACGGCGCTCGGCGCCTTCATGACCGGCATGGTCTCGGTCGGCATCGGCGAGATCACGATCTCCAAACTGACGCGCAAAGGACTGCCCGTGGCCGTCGCGGCCGCGACCTCGGTGCTCGTCGTTATCGTCACGGTGCTGGTCGCGTCGTCGACGCTGGCCGCACAGCTCATTCGCGACGGCGGCTGGACGGCCGTCCCCTGGGACCTGCTCGTCTACGATATTCCGGGCGTGCTGATCGGCGGCCAGATCGGACCGCGGCTGCAGGGGATCGTCGCACCGCACACGATACGTCGGGCGATCGCGGTTCTGTTCGTCGTGCTGGCCGTCGCCATGGCCGGGGTCGCCTGGCGAAACGCGGGCCTGTGAACCAGCAATAGCCCCCGCCCACAATAGCTGAATTCCAGTGTGCCGCACGTACCGGCGACGATCTTCGACGCAGGTTCACGCGGTTGGCGAGAGCGCGTCCTTGCTGCGGCTGAGATTCTGCGCCGCGGCATCGCCTGATGCGAGTGCCGTCGCGACATGCAGCGCATCGAGCAGCGCCAGGTGCACGAGCCGCGAACTCCGCGGCGTGTAGATGTTCGTGTCTTCGTGCGCATCGCAGGCAAACGTCTCGCTCGCCGCATGAGCCAGCGGCGACTCGGGGTCGGTAATCGCTACAACCAGCGCGCCATTTTCACGAGCCTCGCGCGCGGCCTCACACAGGTCTCTCGAGTCACCGTTTTTCGAGACCATAAGGAGCACGTCGCGTTCGTCCGCGATCGCGGCAAACTGGCGGATGCTCGGCGGCTCGATCAACGCGCTGCAGGGCGTGCCGAGTCGGAAAAACTTGTGGCACGCATCGCTGGCCACGTGGCCAGATGCGCCGAGCCCGGCGAACACGAACTGCCGCGCTTGCATCATGCGGGCGACGACGGTGTCGAACGGCATACCCGATAAGGCCGCGCGCAGGTCGACCAGCGACTGAATCGTGGCCTCGACGACCTTGACCGTCGCATCCGAGGTCGAATCCTGTGGGCTGACGTCGTGGTGCACGAGACTGACGGGCTGGCTCAATGCCTCGGTCAGCCGAATCGTCAATTCGCGGAACCCGCTCAAACCGATACGCCGACAGAACCGGATGACGGACGGCTCGCTGGTCGCGCAGGCCTGCGCGACCGCGGCGACCGTGGATTCCGTCGCCTGCCTCGGATGCGCCAGAACCCACTCCGCGACGCGCTTTTCAGACCGGCTCAGGCGGCCCAGCGACTGGTTGATGCGTCGTAACATGTAGCAATACTACACTATATTCGTAATATTTCAGCGTCTTTTTCAGCGACATTTCACAAACGACGTAATAAAATTACATGGATAGAGAGGCACCCATGGCCAATTTTGTTCCTGCAGACGAATTCGACCTCGTGATTTTCGGGGGTACCGGCGACCTGGCGCTGCGCAAGCTGCTGCCGGCGCTGTACCACCGTGTCGGCGACGGACAGATCACGGGCGACAGCCGCATCATCGCCGCGAGTCGACGCGACGTCGCGCGCGACGACTACCTGCAGAGCGTCGAACAGGCGCTGCGCAGCAACCTGCCGGACGGCGAGTTCCGCGAGGAACAATGGGCGAACCTTCGCGGCCGCATTCACTACGCGCGTTGCGACGCGACCACGCCCGAGGACTGGGGCGCCCTCGTCGGACTGCTCGACGGCCGCGACCACCTCGTGCGCGTCGCGTATCTCGCGACGGCACCGAGGTTGTTCGGGCCGGTCGCGCAGGGGCTCAGTCAAAACGGACTGATTACGCCGAGCAGCCGCATTGTCCTCGAGAAACCGCTGGGCCGCGACTTCGAGTCCGCCGGCAAGATCAACGACCAGGTCGGACGGTGTTTCGCCGAGAACCAGATCTACCGCATCGATCATTATCTTGGCAAGGAGACGGTGCAGAACCTGCTCGCACTGCGCTTCGCCAATTCGCTGTTCGAACCCCTGTGGCGGCGCGGCGCGATCGACCACGTGCAGATTACCGTTGCCGAAGACCTGGGCGTCGGGGGCCGCGTCGAGTTTTACGATCGTATCGGTGCGCTGCGAGACATGGTGCAGAACCACCTGATGCAGCTCGTCTGCCTGGTCGCGATGGAGGCACCGTCGAGCCTGCACCACGACTCCGTGCGCGACGAGAAGATCAAGGTCCTGCGCGCACTGCGCCCGATGAAGGGTGAACAAATCCGCAGCAACACGGTGCGCGGCCAGTACAGGGCCGGGGCAATCAATGGTGAGGCGGTCAAGGGCTACCTCGAGGAACTCGACGGCAAGGCCAGCAAGACCGAAACCTTCGTCGCGCTCAAACTCGAGATCGACAACTGGCGCTGGTCGAACACGCCGTTCTATGTGCGCACGGGCAAGCGCCTGCCCGCCAAGCATTCGGAGATCGTCATCCAGTTCCAGGATGTGCCGCACTCGATCTTCCCCGAGCAGGGCTTCGAGATCCAGTCGAACCGGCTGACCATCCGCCTGCAGCCGGACGAGGGTGTCGAGCTGTCGGTCATGGCGAAAGAACCCGGGCCGGGAGGCTTCGAACTGCGGCCCGTAGCGCTCGACCTGAGCTTCGAGGAGGCATTCGATATTCGTTACCCCGATGCCTACGAACGTCTTCTCATGGAAGTGCTGCGCGGCAACCCGGCACTGTTCATGCGGCGCGACGAGGTCGAGGCAGCCTGGTACTGGATCGACGCGATTATTGCGGGCTGGGAAGAAACAAATCACAAGGTCGAATCGTACGTCGCGGGTTCCTGGGGACCTGCCGGCGCAGTATCGATGCTCGACCGCAATGGACATACATGGCAACCGGAGGGCTAGCTATGGAACACTTTTTTGAAACACGTGAACAGGCATCCGCCGCCGCGGCCGATCGCATCGCCACGGCATTGCAGCGACGCCTCGACCATCAGAAGGCGGCCTCACTCGTCGTGAGCGGCGGCACCTCGCCGGTGCAGTGCTTCGAAGCGCTCGCACACATGGATATCTGCTGGCCGAGGGTCGGCGTCCTGCCGAGCGACGACCGCTGGGTGCCCGGCGAACACGACGACAGCAACGAGAAACTCGTGCGCAACAATCTGCTCGTCAACGGTGCGGCATCCGCCGACCTGTTGCCGTTCTACACGGCGGGCAGTTCGGTCGAGGAACGCGCGGCCATCCTGGATAAGGAGATTCGTTTCGTGCCGTTCCCGTTCGCGTGCTCCCTGCTCGGCATGGGCGATGACGGCCATTTCGCGTCGCTGTTCCCCGACGCCGAAAACCTCGAAGAAGGGCTCGATCTCGAGTCGGAGATACTGTGCCTGCCCGTGCGGACCAGTGCTTCTCCGTACCCACGCATTACGCTGACGCTGGCCGCGCTATCGCGCAGCGACGAGATCGTCTTGCTGTTCTTCGGCGACGAGAAACGCAAGGTCTACGAGAAGGCCAAGGCGGGCAACTCCCGCTACCCGGTTACGCGCCTGCTGCGCCAGAAGAGAGCGCCCGTCCACTGCTACTGGGCACCGTAGAGCCAGTTCCGATAGCTTAAATAGGCCCCAGAATATGCATCCGACCATCGCCCGCGTAACGAAGCGCATTCGCAAGCGCAGCGAGGCGCAGCGATCCGCGTACCTGGCGCGCATACACAAGGCCTCACACGACGGCCCGGCGCGCTCGCAGACGTCGTGCAGCAACCTGGCACACGTCATGGCGGCTGCCTCGCCGATCGAGAAAAAGGCGATCGCCGCGGGTGAGGTCGCCAACCTCGGTATCGTCACCGCCTACAACGACATGCTGAGCGCGCACCAGCCCTTCGAAACCTATCCGGCGCAGATCAAGCGCGCCGCAGCTCGATACGGCGCGGTCGCCCAAGTGGCCGGCGGCGTGCCCGCGATGTGCGACGGCGTGACCCAGGGCCAGGACGGCATGGACCTTTCGCTGTTCAGCCGCGATGTCATCGCCCTGTCGACGGCCGTCGCACTTTCCCACAACGTGTTCGATGCGGCCATCTTTCTCGGCATCTGCGACAAGATCGTGCCCGGCATGCTGATCGGCGCGCTGTCTTTCGGTCACCTGCCCGCCATCTTCGCGCCGGCCGGACCGATGGTCTCGGGCCTGTCGAACAAGGAGAAGGCGCGCGTGCGCGAGGAATTCGCGGCTGGACGCATCGATCGTGCGGAACTGCTCGAGGCCGAGGCGGCGGCCTACCACGCGCCCGGCACGTGCACGTTTTACGGCACGGCCAACAGCAACCAGATGCTCATGGAGTTCATGGGGCTGCAGTTGCCCGGCGGCTCGTTCGTGAATCCGGGCACCGCGCTGCGCGAGAAACTGACGGACGAGGCCGTGCGCCGCGTGCTGCAGAATACGAGCCTCGGCGATGCGTACGTTCCGGTCGGCGAGATTATCGATGAGAAAGCAATCGTCAACGCCATCATCGGCCTGCTTGCGACGGGCGGCTCGACCAACCACACGATCCACCTCATCGCAATCGCCCGCGCAGCCGGCATCACGATCGACTGGCAGGACTTCGCCGAACTCTCGACGGTGGTTCCTTTGCTGGCGCGCGTTTACCCGAACGGCACCGCCGACGTGAATCATTTCCACGCCGCGGGCGGGCTCGGACTCGTCGTGCGCGAGCTCCTCGATGCCGGGCTCCTGCACGACGACGTGACGACGGTCCTTGGCAAGGGTATGCGCCGGTTCTCTGAAGAGCCGTTCGCCGACAACGACACGGTTGCATGGCGCCCGGTCCCCGGTGCATCACTCGACCCCGAGATAATCGCGTCGGTCGACCAACCGTTCGACCAGGAGGGCGGACTGCGTCTCGTGCAGGGCAATCTCGGGCGCGCGATCGTCAAGATCTCGGCCGTCGCGGACGACTACCACGCCATCACGGCGCCCGCGCGCGTGTTCGGCTCACAACAGGAATTCAAACAGGCGTTCAACGATGGCGAACTCGACATGGACTTCGTCGCCGTCCTCGCCAACCAGGGCCCGGCCGCCATCGGCATGCCCGAGTTGCATAAGCTGACGCCCTACCTCGGGCTGCTGCAGAATCGTGGCTTCAGGGTCGCGTTGCTGACCGACGGTCGCATGTCGGGCGCCTCGGGCAAGGTGCTCGCGGCCATCCAGGCGACGCCCGAAGCAGCCCGCGGTGGGCTCATCGGCAAGATTCGCGACGGCGACGAGATCACGATCGATGCCGTGAGCGGCCAACTGTCTGTCGCGGACGCCGGCGTCGCGCAGCGCGAAGCCGGCAGCGACGACATCGGCGCCCACGAATACGGCGTGGGCCGCGAGCTGTTCGTCGCGTTTCGCGAGCGGGCGAGCAGTGCCGAGGAAGGCGGAAGTTTCTTCCCAGGCAATACCTAGGAGAACAACATCCCGCCGTTGATGTCGATATTCGCCCCGGTCACGAAGCTCGCGGCCGGAGACGCCAGGTAGGCCACGAGGTCGGCGATTTCGCCGGCCTTACCCTCGCGCCGCAACGGTGTTGCTGCCGCGACATTCGTGCGTACCTCGTCCTTGGTGAAGGTATCGTGGAAGGTCGTCGCGATCATGCCGGGGCAGAGGCTGTTGACGCGAATACCCGCGGGGCCCAGCTCTTTGGCAAGCCCGCGCGTGAACGTCATGATGGCCCCTTTCGACGTGGCGTAGGCCGACGCACCGGGTCCACCACCGTCGCGTCCCGCCTGCGATGAGAAATTGATGATCGAACCGCCCTCACTCATATGGGGAACGACGGCCTTGGTCACCATGAATGTACTCGTGACGTTGAGTCGCATGACCCATTCGAACCAATCGGCATCCATTTCTGCGAGCGTCTTGCGCGCAACCAGGCCGCCGACGACGTTGACGAGAATGTCGATTGTGTCCCCGTAGGCCTCGACGGTTTTTGCCACGAGATTCTCTACATCCTCCTGGACGGTCATGTCGCCCTTAACCGCGACCGCCTCACCGCCTGCTTTCTTGATCGCGGCAACGGTCGCCTTACCGGCTTCCGGATTGCTGCGGTAGTTGACGACGACTCTTGCGCCCTGCGCGGCCAACATCTCCGATACGGCCCTGCCGATGTCGCGGGCACCGCCTGTGACGACGGCTACTTTATTTTTTATGCTCATCGCAATTCCATGTTTAGGTTCTGGATTAATTTTTGCCACTCAAGGGTTGAATCTTCGGACAGAGGATCAGGACCGAGAGAACCGTCATGATCGCCAGCCCGGCCCCGACTGCAAACGCAGGCGCGTAGCTGTTCACGGTGATGACCGGAATCATGAAGTTCAGCAGGACGACTGCAAGCTTCGCGGCTGTTCCTGCAAATCCGGCGAGCGATCCTACGGACTCGCCACTGTAAAAATCGCTCGGCAGCGTCTGGATGTTGCCGACAGCGGTTTGAAACCCGAACAGAATCGCGGCCATCAGCAACACAGCGGTCAACGGGGTCGACGCTTTGATCGTCAGCAAGAGGCAGACGAGCATGATGAGACCACCCAGACCGATGACGAACTTCCGTGTCTTGTCGACCGACCAACCGGCCTTGATCCTGTTCTGCGCCAGCAGCCCGCCGAACCAGGCGCCGAACATGGCGCCGACATAGGGTACGGCCGCGTACTTCGCGATCTCGGCCACGCCGAAGCCGTAGGTCTCATTCAGATAGAGCGGCAACCAGCCGACGAAGAGCCACCAGATCGGATCGAGAAAGAAGGACGCCATGATGACGCCCCAGCTCTCTTTGCGTGACAGGATTTCACGCGACGTCGGCGCGTATTCGGCGGCCTGGTGCGTCTCTTCATTGCGTTGGCCGGTCAGGATGTATTCCCGTTCCGCCTCGTCAAGCCAGGGATGAGTCTTGGGTCCGGACTTGTAGACCACCAGCCACGGCACGAGCCACAGCAGGCCGAGCACGCCAATCGTGATGAAAGTGGCTTGCCAGCTGCTAAACCAGATAAACAGAAGCCCGACGATCGGCGCGGAGATTATGCCGCCGATGGCTGCGCCGGAGTTGAAGATACCCTGCGCAAGCGCACGCTCCTTGATCGGAAACCACTCGGCATTGGCCTTGGTGGCACCGGGCCAGTTACCCGCTTCCGACACGCCCAATAGGCCGCGAAAGATCGAGAAGGCCAACAATGAATTGGCGGCGGCGTGCAGCATCGTTGCCACCGACCAGACACCAATGGCGAGGACGAATCCGAGTCGCGTGCCGATCCAGTCGAATATCTTGCCGAACAAGGTCTGACCGAACGCATAGGCGAACGTGAAGACGTTGATGATGATGGCGTAGTCGGTCTTGGTCATGCCCAGATCGGCGGAAATCTCTGGCCATAGAACCGCGAGCGCGCCGCGATCGATGTAGTTGATGATCGTCGCAAGCGCGACGAGCGATACGATGACCCACCTGAGTTTGCCCTTCATTCAGTGCTCCCCTGCTCTTGCGGGTCCGGTTTGCTCGTCTTTGGCCGCAACGATGTGTCGATGACCAGTTCCTCGGTTCCTTTGAAGACGTTGTCGCGAATGGATGTAACCGGCTCGCCCACTGTCTCCCATACCAGGATGGCCTCGCTGTCGACGAACGTGTTGTCGTCGATGTCGGTCGCCTGTACGCCATGCAGGCGAATAGACGCCCCGCTCTTGTTTCGCTTGTCCTTGCCAACCGCGGTCACAACAGACGAAGACATTTCGAAATGCGGACCGAAGGTGCTTTCGTCGGTACCGCCTCTGTACACATCCGCGACGGCTTTGCCGATCTTCTCGAATGTGCTGCCCTTGATCGTTATGTACTCGGCGTTATAGATGCCGAGATCGTCGATCTCCCGGTTGAGCACGAGGATCGCGCCCGTGATGTTGCGGAACGTCGAATTCAGGATTTCGATGCGATCGGCGAAGGTGTGTTGGGCAACGGTGAAGACGTCGAACGAGTGATTCGCATCGAGGTCCTCGAAGACCGAGTTTTCGATGACCAGCACGTAGTTGTTCAGCATCGAATAGCGGCTGGTGCGAATCGCGGCATTGCCGGCCCGATCAGGCGACAAGTCCCCGGAGACCGTCACGCCATCGAGCTTGAGGCTGCCGCCGTCCACGATTTCGAACAGCGCTCGTCGCTCGAACTCTATACGGGCTGCGCCATTGCCCCGTACGGTCAGCGGTTTGTCGATGATTATGGTGCGGCTTACCAGGTAGTCGCCTGCAGCGAGTTCGACGACATCACCCGGCCCTGCCGCCGCGACACCCGCGACCAGCGTATCGAGCCCGGCTTCGACGGCGTGTGTCGTGCCGCCTGCAAAACGATCGCCGTACCCGGGCTTCGGGTACCAGGAGGGGCCGGTCGCCGAGCGCTCCAGGACCACGAGGTCCTTGCTGGCGCCGACACTGGCCAGGTCCGGGTCGACCGGATACAGCAAGCCGTTGTCCGCGGCAGCCAACTCGACATCTTCGTTCAGGTAGTTGTCCGTAAATGCAATTCCCGAGATATCGTCGTGAACCGCAATGTTCTCGCTGCCGTCTGCGTTGTACACGAGGTTCGCACGGAACACGCTGTTGATCGGCGGCGCCGAACGTTCCTCGTCGGCGCCGGCCGCCAGCTCGATGTGATCAACGTCGATCATCGTGTTGTTTTCGATCAGCGCGTTCTCGACCTGGTGATAACGGTTGATTGCTGAATTCGGTACGCCGTTCATGACGACGAAGCCGCCGCCAAACCGATGGCCGGTCAGGCCTTGCATGTAGTTGTTGCGTATCGTCTGGCCCTTGTTGATCACGCGAATGCCACCCGTATGATCGACGCGGTTGCCGAGAAAGACGTTGTTTTCGATGAGGTTGTTGTTGCCGTGCCGCAATGTCAGCGTGCCGCGCGACTCGAAGAACAGGTTGCCGCGGAATACGTTACCGCCCGACTTGCTGGAGATGATCTCCACTTCACCGTCGCAGCGATCAAAGTAGTTGTTCTCGACGACGGTCAGCGAATCGCTGAGCGAATAATGGCTCGTGCCGATCCTCATGGTCTCGCCGCCGTTGGACCCGAGAATGGGCCTGGGGCCGAAATAGTTGTGGTCGATGCGGTGGTGATTCTCGCGACTCGCTTCCTCATCCATCCGCACCGCCAGCGTTACGCCGCGGTTGCTCTTCCCTTCCAGGTGATTGTGGTCGAAGCGATTATGCCTGCCGTACATCGCGACCCACATGTCGTCCTCGAAGCGCTCCGGGTTATTGAAGTGATCGATGACGACTTCGGTAACTCGGGAATGGTAGGCATACTCGCCCCTGGTCCGCCGGAACTGGATAACTGCGTTGGTCGGTGTATGCCCGTCTTTGAAGACAAGCCCCGAAACGACGAGGTGCTTGCCTGCGAGACGCAGGTTCGACTGTCCGGTGAGCAGGACTTTGCCTTTTTCTTCAGCAGTAAGGGTAATCGGCTGGTTGGCCGTTCCCTCGCCCGTGAACAGGATTTCGAAGTCCCGCCATTCGCC
>JABDQH010000005.1 GCA_013042375.1 Woeseiaceae bacterium | reverse complement strand
TCAGGACCTCGAGGAGAACGCCTGCCTGTCCGCGGTTCAGCATCGGCAGGCCCTCGTCATGACCGGATCCGAACAGCACGGACTTGACGGGCGCGAATGACTCGTCGTCGAGGCCGGCGATATCCTGCGCCACCATCACTTCTTCGAAGGCCCGCAGTTTGCCGCCTTCGCCCAGCGCGTCGAACGCGCTGATCGCCGCGCGTCGGCACATTGACGCGAACGCATTGAAGTTATTGTTCGAATAACACGACAGCGCTTCGCGAAACAGGATTTCGGTGTGCTTCGGCAGGTAGGAATATGCGAAGCGCTCCTTGGGGCGTTCCAGCTCGATGAAATTCGGATTCAGCTCGACGTGATCTTCGTGGTACTCGCGCACCGCGAAACGGAGGAATACGGGCGCATCGCATGCGCTGCACTTGTAGACGAGACCGACATGGCCGGGCTTGTCGCGCAACAGAGACGCAGCGTCGGGCGTCGACTGCGGGCTCATGTGCGCGTAGACGCCGCAATAGGGACACTCGAGGCCGACGCGCTCGCCCCGGTCGCTGTTGAACCCCCGAACTTTGTCTATGACTATCGCCATGTCGCCCTGATTTTTATTAGTTGTTGGACGGCCGGATTCGTCGAATCCTTCTGCCGCTTCAGTATGCATCATGCAGCGGTCGTCCACGCCCGTCATTGACATAATACCGAAATCGTCGCGGCCCGCGCGCACCCCGAAACAGGCGGGCTCGCGCTGACACGCGGCCAGCCGATTCAGTTCTTCAGTCTCTTGTACCTGATGCGATGCGGGCTGTCCGCTTCGGCGCCAAGCCTGCGCTTGCGATCTTCCTCGTAGTCGGCGTAATTGCCGGCAAACCAGACGACCTCACTGTTGCCCTCGAACGCCAGGATGTGCGTTGCAATGCGGTCCAGGAACCAGCGGTCATGCGAAATAACTATCGCCGAGCCGGGGAATTCGAGCAGCGCTTCCTCCAGCGCCCGCAGCGTCTCGACGTCAAGGTCGTTGGTCGGCTCGTCGAGCAGAATCAGGTTGCCGCCCGCGCGCAGCGTTTTTGCAAGGTGGACGCGGTTGCGCTCGCCGCCGGACAGCAGGCCTATCTTCTTCTGCTGATCCTGGCCGCGGAAATTGAATCGTCCGACATAGGCTCGCGACGACGTTTCGTAATTGCCGACCGTAATCATGTCGAGCCCGTCGGAGATTTCCTCCCAGACGGTCTTGTCGTCATTGAGGCTGTCGCGAGACTGGTCGACCGCGGCGATCTGCACGGTGTCGCCGAGCCGCACGGTGCCTGCATCCGGTTTTTCCTCACCGGTGATCATGCGGAACATTGTCGTCTTGCCCGCGCCGTTCGGGCCGATGACGCCGACGATGCCGCCGGGCGGCAGCTGGAAACTGAGCCCGTCGACCAGCAGCTTGTCGCCGAAGCCCTTCTTCAGGTTCTCGACTTCGACGACGACATCGCCGAGCCGCGGCCCGGGAGGTATGTAAATCTCGTTGGTTTCGTTGCGCTTCTGGTAGCTGGACGAGGAAATTTCCTCGAACTGGCGCAGTCTTGCCTTCGACTTGGCCTGTCGGCCTTTCGGGTTGCTGCGCACCCACTCCAGTTCGTGCTGCATTGCCCTGCGACGGGCTTTCTCGGCCGCCTCCTCGTGCTGCAGTCGCGCCTCTTTCTGCTCCAGCCAGGACGAGTAGTTGCCTTCCCACGGGATGCCGTGGCCGCGATCGAGTTCCAGGATCCAGCCGGCAACATTGTCGAGGAAGTAGCGATCGTGCGTCACGGCGATGACGGTGCTGGGGTACTCGTCAAGAAAGCGCTCCAGCCACGCGACAGACTCCGCGTCGAGGTGGTTGGTCGGCTCGTCGAGCAGCAGCATGTCCGGCTGCGACAGCAGCAGGCGGCATAGCGCCACGCGACGGCGTTCACCCCCCGACAGCTTGGTGACATCGGCATCCCATGGCGGCAAGCGCAGGGCGTCTGCCGCGATCTCGAGTTTGCGCTCGAGCTCCCAGGCGCCCGCCGCATCGATCGCGTCCTGCAGCTTGCCCTGTTCCTCGAGCAGCGCGTTCATCTGCTCGTCGTCCATCGGCTCGCCAAACTGCATGCTGATGTCGTTGAAACGGTCCACCAGCGCTTTTGTCTCGGCGACGCCGTCCTCGACGTTGCCGCGCACGTCTTTTTCGGGATCCAGCTCCGGCTCTTGCGGCAAATAGCCGATCTTGATGCCGGGTTGCGGGCGCGCCTCGCCGTCGATCTCGGTATCGAGGCCCGCCATGATGCGCAGCAGCGTGGACTTTCCGGATCCGTTAAGGCCCAGAACGCCGATTTTTGCGCCGGGG
The DNA here is from genome assembly GCA_013042375.1 of Woeseiaceae bacterium. Taxonomy (GTDB): domain Bacteria; phylum Pseudomonadota; class Gammaproteobacteria; order Steroidobacterales; family Woeseiaceae; genus UBA1847. The sequence continues at coordinate 612 of JABDQH010000005.1, read as the reverse complement.
AAGAAGCTCAAGGAGATGTCGCGCAGGATGTGCCGTTTTGGCGGCACCACTTTGGCGACGCGGTTCATTGTGTAGATGTACTGTGCCATGGTGTTTGCGTTGATGGTCGGTGGGGGCGGGGATCGCGCATTATCCGGTATGCTGCGCCACAAGCAAACGACAACAGGCAACGGTACGTGTTTTCAAGGCTGCCATCTGCCCTGTTAAACAGGTAACATCGCCGTCTTTTCGCCCGACCCTTGCACGGAGAAACCCCGGATGTTCGACACATCGACCCCGCTCGAGTCCTTCGATCCTGACGTTGCCAAAGCCCTCGATCTGGAGCTGCGACGCCAGGAGGAGCACATTGAACTGATCGCATCCGAAAACTATGCGAGCCCGCGCGTGATGGCGGCGCAGGGCAGCGTGCTGACCAACAAGTACGCCGAGGGCTACCCGGGCAAACGCTACTACGGTGGCTGTGAATACGTCGACGACGTGGAGACCCTGGCGATCCAGCGCGCCATGCAGTTGTTTGGCGCCGACTATGCCAATGTGCAGCCGCACTCCGGCTCGCAGGCCAATGCCGCGGTTTTCCACGCGCTGCTCGAGCCCGGCGACACGCTGCTCGGC
>JABDQH010000093.1 GCA_013042375.1 Woeseiaceae bacterium | reverse complement strand
GTGCTGCTCGGCCATCACCTTCGTCAAGGCCGCCGTCAGCGTCGTCTTGCCGTGGTCAACGTGACCAATCGTGCCTACGTTAACGTGCGGTTTTGTTCTCTCAAATTTCTCTTTTGACATGTCCCTAATCTCTAGGTTTTAAGGTTTACGAGTTAATCCTGCATTCGTGGAGCCGACACCGGGATTTGAACCCGGGACCTCTTCCTTACCAAGGAAGTGCTCTGCCCCTGAGCTATGTCGGCGTGTGCTACACACATTTCAAAAGGCAGTACACCGCCTTCCAAATTGGAGCGGGTGATGGGAATCGAACCCACATCATCAGCTTGGAAGGCTGAGGTTCTACCGTTGAACTACACCCGCCTTGTCGACCCTCCTCGCTATATAAGGAGTATCGCTCCTCTCAATCTTTTGCCGCGCGCCGCATCCAGTCGCCCATTTCTCAGGCGTGCAAAAATCCTGACAGTCTCGATTCAACAACCGTCCGGATTTCATATTTTCAATCTGTGTCGCCGCACCGCCGGGCCGACTCTCGCCGGACCACCATCTGGTGGAGGGGGTAGGATTCGAACCTACGTAGGCATAGCCAGCAGATTTACAGTCTGCCCTCGTTGACCGCTTGAGTACCCCTCCGGTACGCAAGCCGGCCATTCTCTAACCAGACAAGCCTACTGTCAACAGCTAAGCCACGGTTTCTTTGTCTCGTCGCCGGGGCGAGGATTGTACCTGAATCCCTCGGCTCGTGCGGCTTCGCGGCGCGATCAGGGGTTCCTGGCCCAGTGCCAGGGCTCATATGCGAAGCCGGCCGCATTTCCAGGCGGGTAGGAAAGGGCGAATCCATGATCCGCCGCGCTCGCCACGAGCCAGCGGAACGCGGCGGTTTTCTCGAATTCCTCGGTCAGCGGGCGCGAACCCGGGGTCGCGATGTCGATCGCCCGACCCGTGTGATGCTCACTGAAGCCGGGCGCGGCGCTCACGGCCAGGATCTCGTCAAGTGATTGACCTGCATTGATTTTTTTGCGGATCAACCGCGCCTGGTAGGCACAGCTGCGAAACCCGGAGACGAGCAGCAGGGTAACGCCGGAGGCGGCCGCCGCCTGCTGCATCCCGGCCCAGGCCGCAGCGGTGCCCGGCTCGAGACACTGCTCCCGGCCCACGATATTGGGCCCGACCTCCACGAGTTCGGTCGCGTCCTCGTAGCGAGGCCGCACGCCACCCGCGCCGTAGTCCTCCGGAATGCCGAGTTCCGCATGTAAATCAGCCAGTTGCAAGATGCCGCCCCTATCTCAGAGTGAGTTCCGAGACATCCCTCAAATTGCCCAGCCTGCCCCGGACGAAGGTGTTGAACGCGATCGAGTGCCGTGGCAGCGGCGACTGGTTGGGCTCTACGAAGTGCTGCAGGCCCGACGGGAACAGCAACACCTCGTTTTTCTTCGGCGTTACCACGTTGAACGGGGCGTTATAGATGTTCTTCTTGTCGTCCTCGGGCACGAACTCGAGCTGCTGGTAGGTCTTGTGCCGATCGAACACCATGCGGGCCACCGGGGACGGCAGGTCGCAGAAGTAGAGTGAGCCGGAAATGATCGAATTCGAGTGCGAGTGCCCGTGCATCCCGACCTCAGGCTCGTTGACCAGCGACCACGACTGCGTCACGTAGAGTTGCTGCGTGATGCCCATGACTTCGCTGGCGTACAGGTCGAGCACCTCCTGGACGGCATCCCGAATGCTCTCCATCTCCGGTTCTTCGAATAAGTAGAGATTTTCGGAGATCAGGTTGACCTGGTTGCGGACCATTTTCAGGCCCTTGATATAGGCGATCTGTTCGTCGCTGATCGCGTGGCCGATGTCTGCCCGGAATATGGCCTCGGCAAACAGCGCCTGGGTTTCGTAGTTCGAGATTGTCATGCAGTCCCTCGTCCCATGGAGCACCCGACAACCATCGATCAAGTGCTGCCCAAAATCAACCCGCCGTTGTAGCCGGCGCCCCGCGTCTCCTCGCGGTGGGCGATTTGGTGCATTATTGCCTGCCAGAAGAGACAGCAACCTCTGACATGACAAGGGACGATATCTACAGGACCGGGGATGACGTGGAGCCGTTTCGCTTCGACGAGCGCGTTGCCCGCGTGTTTCCCGACATGTTGCGCCGCTCGATACCCGGCTATGCGGCCTCGATCGAGGCCATTGGCTCGCTCGCCGCGCGCTATGTCCGCGCCGGCACCAACTGCTACGACCTCGGTTGCTCGCTGGGCGCGGCCACGCTGGCCATGCGCCATGGCGTCGACCAGCCTGCCTGCCGAATCGTCGCAGTTGACGCGTCACCGGCGATGATCCAGCGATGCAAGGAAGCCGTCGCGGAGGACGATCGCAGCCATGGACCGGAGACGCAGGTCGACATTGTCAACGCGGATATTCGCGACATCGAGTTCATCAACGCGTCCATGGTCGTGCTCAACTACACGCTGCAGTTTCTCGATCTTCCCGACCGTGACGAGATGATTGGGCGCATATTCAAGGGCTTGAACGACGGCGGTCTGCTCATACTGTCGGAAAAAGTCGTCGACGAGAACGCCGCCATGGAGGAACTGCTCGTCGCCCTGCACCACGAGCACAAGCGCCGCAACAATTACAGCGCCCTGGAGATCGCGCGCAAACGCGCCGCGCTCGAGAACGTGCTCGTCCCCGAAACCGTGGCCGCACATCGCGCGCGCCTCGAGTCTGCCGGGTTCTCGCACACGGCAGTGTGGCTGCGCTACTTCAACTTCGTTTCGATCATCGCCATCCGCTAGTCATGTTCGATTTCGATGCACTCTCGGCTACCCTCGCGGAGCTGGGCCTCGCCCGCTGGAACGACGAACTATTGCCGTTGCTGCGACAACGCCTCGGCGGTGCTACCCATGGCGACTGGCCGCGGTGGAACGCCGCCGTCGAGGCGCTGGCTGGCGCGCGGGGCGACGACGACCGCCTGCGCGAACTGCTCATGGCGCTGCACCCGTGGCGCAAAGGGCCCTGGCAGCTCGACGGCGTCGCAATCGACAGCGAATGGCGCAGCGACTGGAAATGGGCCAGGGTCAGGGACGTGATCGCACCGCTCGAAGGGCGCAGGGTCCTCGACGTCGGCTCGGGCAACGGCTATTACGCCATCGAGATGCGTCGCGCGGGTGCCGCGGCGGTCATCGGCGTCGACCCGACGCTGCTGTTCGCGATGCAGTTTCTCGCCGTCAATGTCTTCGAACGCGACACTCGCGTGTTCATTCTGCCGTGCCGCCTCGAAGAGACCCCGCCCGCCCGGAAGGCGTTCGACACGACGTTTTCGATGGGCGTGCTGTACCACCAGCGCGATCCCCTGGCGCACCTCGAGCGGCTGGCCGAGACACTGCGACCCGGTGGGCAGCTCGTGCTCGAGACGCTGTTCCTGCCCGGCGACGACCTGCGTGCCGCAACGCCGGCGGACCGCTACGCGCGCATGCGCAATGTCTGGCTGCTGCCGACCGTGCCGCAGCTCGTTCGCTGGCTCGAGGACACGGGGTATGCCGACATCGACGTCGTCGACCGTTCGATAACGACGACGGACGAGCAACGCAGTACGGAATGGATGCGGTTCGAGTCGCTGCACGAAGCACTGGACCCGTCGGACTCATCGCGCACGGTCGAGGGCTGGCCCGCACCGCGCCGCGTCGTCGTTACCGCAACCCGCAAGCAGGAAATCAGGTGCCAGTCACCTGATTCCTGATGCGGTGAAATACGGTTACTGGCACCTTATTCGGTAGCTGTGCTTGTCGGCGTGCAGTCGCGAACGATATCGTGCGTGGCGGCCTCGGTCTCGCGCAATAACCAGATCGTCATCGACTGCGCGCCCGCTTGTGGCCCACCGTTGATTGCACCAGCGGGCCGGTGGAAATAGCCGCCGGGCAGATACGCGTCGGTTGCCGCCGCGCCGTTGACACATTCACTGTGCCGATACGCACCGGCCACGAGATATCCCTCGCGGACGGCCGAGGAAACTTCCCAGGGAATCGCGGCGCCCGCCTCGATGCGCAACAGCCAGGTCCGCGCACCGCTGCCGGGGTCACCGCGCAGCTCGCGCGTCGACAGCCCGGGGGTGCCTGTCTTTTGCCAGTCGAGCTGGTCGGCATTGATAATGAGCGGCGTCTGGATGACGGCGTCCGCGTCGGCATCACTGACGAAGTAGAGAATACGCGCACCGTCTTGCGTCACCATGTTGAAGCCGAACGAGTCGGCCGGAAGGTAGGCATAGCCACCCGTCCTCATCTCGATGTCACCGAGCGTCAGCGACCCTGCAAGGACGAAGATCTCCAGGTCGTGCCCCGCGGCGCCGCCGCTCGTACCGTTCCACGCGGCCGGCAGGTCGATGCGCTTGCTCGTGAGCCGGGTCATCATGTCGCCGGCGAGATGCTTGGCGCGCACGCCGGGGAGGTCGGCGACAAACATGTCCTCGAGCGTATCGCTTTGCACGAATGCCGGGTACGGGACTTCCGGCGCCCCGCCCGCGCAGGCGAGCAGTAGCAAACAACAAAACAGCGCAGCAAGCTGCTTGATCATGGATCGTTTACCCTCGCCGCTCCCGCACATCCATGTACTCCGCGGCATAAGACCGTCCATGGCCAAAAAAAAGCCGCCCAGAAACTGGGCGGCAGTATAAGCTGAAGATGTATCGGGCTGGGAGGGGGATTCGGTCGAATGATTGAAACTCACTGTCGCATGCATTCGGCGCTGCCCGTCTCCCGGCTTGCAATCCGCTTCATCAAAGGATCTGACCGGGTGCAGGATTCCGGTCATTCGGGTGGCGTGTTGAGAGGTATCACGCAAGACCCGCCTGTGATTCACGCATCCGGCATGGCGATCCGCCCGCGGTGCCTCTTACATCTCATCTCCGTGCGTACCGGATTGGTACGGCCGAAATGCTACTACATCTTGTATGCGAAGGCGAATAACGCACCATATCTAGACGTTGACTGCCAAAACGACGAATATGGGGCGCGTATCGGGCGGGAGATTCAATCGTGATTGACCAACACCTCGAAGGCCGTTCGCGGCACCAGCTCGTCGGCCTGTTCCTCGGCCCGCTGCTCGCCATCGCGATGATCCTGTCGGGCGCGCCCGACGGCCTGTCGGAATCGGGGTGGATGACGGCAGCGGTCGGCGTACTCATGGCCGTCTGGTGGGCCACCGAGGCCGTGCCCATCGCCGTCACGGCCCTGTTGCCCATCGTCGTCTTTCCGTTGCTCGGCATCGCAACGATCCAGGACACGACGGCGCCTTACGCGAACAAGGTCATTTACCTGTTCCTCGGCGGCTTCATCGTAGCGTTCGCGATGCAGCGCTGGAACCTGCATCGGCGCATTGCCCTCAATGTCCTGCAGCACGTCGGCGGTAACGGGCGCTCACTGATCGGCGGCTTCATGCTGGCGGCCGCGGTCATCAGCATGTGGGTCATGAACACGTCGACGACGATGATGCTGCTGCCGATCGCTGTCTCGATCATCGGCGTGATCCACGGCTCGGTCGACAGCCTCGACGAAAAAGGCAGGCTCGATTTCCAGTACGCCCTGCTTCTCGGCGTCGCCTACGCCGCGACCATCGGCGGCATGGCGACGCTCGTCGGCACGGCGCCGAATGCGCTGCTCGCCGCGTTCATGCAGGAGACCTACGGGATCGAGATCGATTTCGCCAGCTGGATGCTGGTCGGGTTGCCGTTGTCTGCACTGATGTTGCCGCTCGCCTGGTTCGTGCTCACGCGCATCGCCTTCAAGGTCGACTTCCGCACCTCGGACGAGGGCAAGGCGACGCTGCGCCGGCTCAAGGAAGAACTGGGCCCGATCTCGACCCCGGAGATACGCGTGGCGATCGTGTTCACGCTCATGGCCGTTACCTGGGTCTCACGGCCGTTGCTGGTCACGCTCCCCGGACTCTCGGCGCTCGACGACTCGGGGATCGCCATCGCCGGCGCGATCGCACTGTTCCTGATCCCGAGCGGCGACAAAAGCGACCTTATGCTCCTGCGCTGGACCTACGCGGAAAAGCTCCCCTGGGGTGTGCTGATCCTGTTCGGCGGTGGCCTGACGCTGGCGAGCGCCGTGTCGCGAACCGGCCTTGCCGAGTGGCTGGGTGGAGCGCTGCATGCGGTCGGCGCCCTGCCCGTCGCAATCATCGTGATCATCGCCGCGGCGATGATCATCTTCCTGACCGAACTGACGAGCAACATCGCGACGACCGCGACGTTCCTGCCCGTCGTCGGGGCCATCGCAATTGAATCGGGCATCGACCCGATCGTCCTGACCGTGCCGGTCACGTTTGCGGCCAGCTGCGCCTTCATGCTGCCTGTCGCGACGCCGCCGAACGCCATTGTGTTCGGCTCGGGGATGCTGACGATTCCGAAGATGGTGCGCGCGGGCATCATGCTCAACATTGTCGGTATCGTGGTCGTATCGACGATCGCGCTCTACCTCGCCCCGAAATTTCTCTAGGACCGACCGATGTCGCAGGACTACGAAGTCACGAAACAAAACAAGATCCGCCAGATCAGGGAGAAAGGCGCGTACGACCGCGACACCGTGCACGGTATTCTCGACGCCGGCCTGGTCGCGCATGTCGCGTTCGTTCAGGACGGCGAACCCGTCGTCGTGCCGATGCTCTATGGCCGGGACGGCGAGACGCTGTTCTTGCACGGCGCCCGCAAGTCGCGTGTCATTCGGCTGCTCGAGAAGACGCGCCGCGCCTGTATCAACGTCACACTGCTCGACGGGCTCGTGTTTGCGCGGTCGGCCTTCCACTCGTCGATGAACTATCGCTCGGTGACCGTGTTCGGCCCGGCCCGCCTCGTCGACGATCTCGACGCGAAGAAACACGCCTTACACGTGATCAACGAATGCACGATGCCGGGGCGCCGCGCCGAACTCAGGATGTCGCACGACAACGAGCTCAAGATGACGGGCGTCATCGCCGTCGACATCGAAGCCGCCTCGGCAAAAGTCTCGGACAAGATGCCCGACGATGATCCGGATGACCTCGATGCGCCGGTATGGGGCGGCGTGCTGCCGATCGAAACGCGTTTTACGGAGCTGCTGCCCGACGAGCATGTAAAAGAAAGCATCGAGCCGTCCGCCGCGCTGCGCGCCATGGAAGGCAAGAAACTCTAGAGCAGGTCGTGCGAGTGCTCGGCCTCGAGGCGCAGCAGCGCTTCCTTGGTATCCAGGCCACCGCCGAATCCCGTGAGATCCCCGGTCACGCCGATGACTCGGTGGCAGGGCACTACGATCGGAAGCGGGTTGCGGCCGTTCGCGGCGCCGACCGCGCGCACGGCTTTCGGCCGCCCGATGCGCCGCGCGATTTCGCCGTAGCTCGCCGTTTCGCCATAGGGAATACCCTGCAGGGCCTCGAGCACGCTCACCTGGAACTCGGTGCCCGTCAGTTTGAGCGGCAGATCGAATTCGCGCCGCTCGCCGGCGAAGTACTCGCGCAGTTGCGTGCAGGCGGCCGCGAGCGGCTTCTCGTTGAAGATCCAGTCGGGTTCGGGCTCGCGCCGCATCGATCCTTTCGGGAACCCGATCATCGCGAGGCCGTCCGTCTCGCCCGCGAGAAGAAGTTCACCGATCGGTGTATCGAGGTAGCAGTAATACATGGTCATCCTCCGGCCCCGGTGTCGGAGCCCCAGGTCAGCAGCGCCGCATAGGCGCGCCACGGTCGCCAGTTCTCGGCGCGTTCCAGTAACTCGCGCGGACGCAGCCGCCGTCCCGCCGACGCATCGAACGCCCGCAACAGTCCGAGATCGGACGCGGGAAACGCGTCGGGATTCTTGAGTACACGCATCGCGACGTACTCGCTCGTCCAGTCGCCGATGCCGCGGATCGCCGAGAACGCTGCGCAAAATTCCTCCGGCACCTGCGCCGCATCGAAGCTCACGTCGCCCCGGTCGACAGCACGCGCGAGATCGCGAATCGTCTGCGCACGGCTGCGGATGATGCCGAGATGCTCGAGGCGCGCGCGCGCGAGGGCCCGGGGCGTCGGGAACAGACGGCCTGGTCCCTGGTCGAGCCCATCGACCGAAAAGGCAACGCCGTAGCGCTCGGCAATCCGGCCCGCGAACGTCGTCGCCGCCGCGACCGACACCTGCTGGCCGAGCACGGCACGCACCGCGAGCTCCCAGCCGTCCCAGGCGCCCGGCACCCGCACGCCCGGGTTGTCCCTGAGCCAGGCGCGCAAGCGCCCGTCGCGACGCAGGACCGGGCCGAATTCGTCGATGGGTGCATCCACATCGAACATGCCGCGCACGCGTTGCACGAGCGCGAGCAGCGATTCGGTCTGCAGGCCATGCACGGCCAGGCTCAACGCACCGCCGGCATCGTGAATCTCGATGATGCCGCAGCCGTCGCCGTAGCGAACGCCGCGCCGGTAGCGTCCACCCGTTACCTGCTCGACACCGGGTATCGCGCGCGCAGCAAAAAAGCCGAGCAGGCGATCCCAGTCGTACGGCCGCCGATAGGGCAGCATCAGGCTGAAGGCATCGCTTGCCCGCGCGGTGTCGCCGCCGCGACGCAACTCCCGTGGCGTCTTGCCATAGACCCGGCGAAACGTATCGTTGAATCGCCGCACACTGCCGAAACCGGCGGCGACGGAGATGTCTTTCATCGGCAGTGTCGTCTCGTCGATCAGACGCTTGGCGAACTGCAGGCGCTGGGTGTGCGCCACGGCCAGCGGGCTTGCCCCGACGTGCCGAACGAACAGGCGCCGCAGGTGCCGGCTGGTGACGCCGAGCCTCGCCGCCAACCCTTCCACGTCGCCTTCGTCCAGCGCACCGTCGGCAATGAGCCGCAGGCCGCGCCGCACCGTCGTCGAGGTACCGGCCCAGGCCGGCGTGCCCGGCGCGCATTCGGGCCGGCACCTGAGGCACGGGCGAAAACCCGCCTCGCTGGCGGCGGCGGCCGTCGGGAAGAAGCGCACGTTCTCGCTCTTCGGCGCGTTCGCCGGGCAGATCGGCCGGCAGTAGATGCCCGTGGTCATCACGCCGACGTAGAAGCGCCCGTCGAAACGCGGGTCACGTGAGACCCGGGCCCGCTCGAGTACGCGCTGGTCGATTGTCGCGACGCTGTCCATGCGACAGAGTATACGCCGGCGTATCCGACGAATTAGCCGGAATCGGACCTGGAAGCGGTAAGGCCAAAAAAAAGCCGGGCGGACATCTGTCCGCCCGGCAACAGCGCGTTAATCCGATAAGGGGGAGGGGATTACGCGGCGCGCGCCTGAGCGCGCTTGGCAAGCCACGCGGCGAGCTCGTCCGAGCCACCGATCAGCTCGCCGTCGATGAACACCTGGGGGTAGGTGGTGTTCGTCGAAACGGCACGGAGTGTACGATCCGTGTAGTCCTGGTTGAGCACGAGCTCCTCGAACTCGATGCCGGCATCGCGCAGCATGCCCTTGGCGCGGACACAGAACGGGCAGCCGTCGCGCGAGAACAGGGCGACGTCATGCGGCAACTCGGCATTGGCATCGAGATAGCGCAGCATGGTGTCAGCGTCCGAAACCTGGAATGGGTCGCCGGGCTCCTCGGGCTCGATGAACATCTTCTCAACGACGCCATCGCGGACCAGCATCGAGTAGCGCCACGAGCGACGACCAAAGCCGAGATCGTCCTTGTCGACGAGCAGACCCATGCCGTCGGTGAAATCGCCGTTACCGTCGGGCAGGAACGTGACGCGATCGGCATTCTGGGCGAGCTTCCACTCGTTCATGACGAACGCATCGTTCACCGATACGCAGATGACCTGGTCGATGCCGAGCTTCTCGAACTCGGGCACGAGCTGGTCGTAGCGCGGCACGTGCGACGACGAACACGTCGGCGTGAACGCGCCGGGCAGCGAAAATACGACGACGTTCTTACCTTCGAACACGTCGGCGCTGCTTACATCGACCCACTCGCAATCGCGTCGCGTACGAAACGTGACGTCAGGGACACGCTTTCCTTCCAGGTTCTTCAACATCTCAGTTTCCTCTTTCTATCGTGGCGTTCAGGCCAGCATGCTACGTAGCATCCAGGCGTTTTTTTCGTGCAGCTGCATGCGCTGCGTCAGCAGGTCGGCCGTTGGCTCATCGTGCGCCTCATCGGCCGCGGGGAACGCGCTGCGCGCCGTGCGCACGACCGTTTCCTGGCCGATGGCGAGCTGGCGGATCATTTCCTCGGCGGTTTCCTTGCCGCTGCCCTCCTCAATGCGCGTCAATGCGGCGAACTCGCCGTAGGACCCCGGCGCCCTGATGCCGAGCGCGCGGATGCGTTCCGCGATCTCGTCGACGGCGGTGGCGAGCTCCGTGTACTGTTCCTCGAACATCTGGTGCAGCGTGTTGAACTGCGGCCCCGTCACGTTCCAGTGATAGTTGTGCGTCTTGAGATACAGCGTATAGCTGTCGGCCAGCAGGCGCGACAGCCCGCCCGCGATTGCCTCGCGTGCTTCCCGGTTGATTCCGGTGTTGATTTCCATGTCATGCTTCTCCTTAACTGGCGCGTATTATGGATCTGGACAAAAAATAAATAAATTGGTTTAATTCGATCGGTATATACGATTTTTTCGATGATTAGAGCACCGACCCTCAAGCAGCTGCAGTACTTTCTCGCGCTGACCGAAACCGCGCATTTTGGCCGCGCGGCCGAGCGCTGTTTCGTGTCGCAATCAGCATTCAGCAACGCCATACGGGAACTCGAAGAGGGCCTCGACGCCGAGCTCGTCGATCGCACCAATCGCAGCGTCACGATTACGGCGACAGGACACGAGGTCGCGGTCCAGGCCAGGCTCGTCATGCGCGACGTCGAGTCTCTGGTCGAGACGGCGCGCGGCAGTGACGAACCCCTGACCGGGGAACTGCGGCTCGGCGTCATCCCGACGATCGCGCCGTTCCTGCTGCCGGGCGCCCTGCCCCGGCTGCGCAAGGCCTACCCTGATCTCGAGCTGCTGCTGGCAGAGGACCAGACCGAGCGCATCTACGGCCGGCTCATGGATGGCGACCTCGACCTGTTGTTGCTGGCGCTACCCTGGTCGATGCGCGGAGTCGAGGAAATGCCGCTGTTCCGCGACCGCTTCTGCCTGGCCTGCCGCATCGGCACGTCTCGCGTCGAACCGGAAACCTACCGTTACAACCGCCTCGATGCCGACAGCATCCTTCTGCTCGAAGACGGGCATTGCCTGCGAGAACACGCGCTCGCCGCGTGTAAACTCCGCGATACCGAGAAAGTGCGGCGCTTCGGCGCAAGCAGCCTGCTCACGCTGATCGAGATGGTCGACGCCGATCTCGGTATCACGTTCCTGCCCGAGATGGCCCGCGACTCGACGCTGCTGCGCAATACTCGCGTCAGGCTCTGGCCCATGAGCGAGAAGAGCTACCGAACCATCGGCCTCGTGTGGCGCAAAGGCAGCCGGCGCGCCGCGGAATTCCGGATGCTCGGCGAGTTCTTCCGCGACCTGCAGGCTTCATAGGCAGGAACCCGTATTGTTGGCAGACACGACAAGGACCAGCATAGTTAAGATCATGAAGAGGATTGCCACGATAAGCTTGACGACGGCGGCCGCGGCGCTCGTGCTGGCGGGGTGCGCACTGGGCGGCAAGGACGATAGCGACGCCGAAACCAAGTCGGTCAACGGCGAAGTTGCGTACCTCGAATACTGCGCAACCTGTCATGAAAGCGGCATGTTCAACGCGCCGCGCATGGGCGAGCCGATGGACTGGGAGGTTCGCTCGAGCCTGTGGCAAGCCGTGCTGATGGAGCACGCCAAGCAGGGCTACTACGACATGCCGGCGCGCGGTGGCCGGACCGACCTGCCCGACGAGGTCGTCAACGCAGCCGCCGAGTACATGCTCGAAAACACCTACCGCGACAGGCCGAAAGACTAGTTCCGTCTCTCATCGATCGCCGTTCCGGCGATCCGCTCCGGTCCGCTCGATTTGACGCCCGCATTATGTGACGCACGTCACAAAATCCCCCAACGCGTGCCCGATGCCCGTTCGCGCTTCAAATCCCCGCATTTGCTGAAATAAGCGTCATGTTCCAGGCGCCCTCAAAAGTGGAATCAAGACTAATGACGACAAGATTCAGCATTGCAGTTCTGGCAGTACTCGGCTTTGCAATGGGCATCGGCCTGTCGCTGCGGCCTGCGCCAGTGGACTCGTATATTGTCCAGGGTGTGAGCGTCGCGGACGTCAGGGCTCTGGTTATTGAACAGGGCGGCAAGATTACGCACGAACTGGGCGTAATTCGTGCCGTGGCCGCCGACCTGACGGCGGGGCAGATCGCGGATCTTCGGCGGCATGAGAACGTGCGTCGTATATACGACAACGGTGCCATCGAGGCGGCGGCAAAGGGAGGAAAGAAGAACACGACCGGTGGCGACACGACCAGCGGTGACACAACAGGCGACGGCACGACCGACACGTCGACGGCAACCGACACCTTTTACACGACGCTGGTCAACGGCGATGCCGTGCACCAGATGGGCATCGACGGAACGGGCATCGGCATTGCCGTGCTGGATACCGGGCTGTGGAAGACGACAGGCATCCGCTACGACAGCGCCGGCAACACCCGCATCAAGGCCGTCTACAACGCGATGACCGACCAGGTGGCTGCCAGCCCATTGAGCGGTGACGATCCGGCCGGGCACGGCTCGCACGTTGCCAGCATCGCGGTCTCGAGCCTCATTACGGCCGACGGCACGGCCCGCTACAACGGCGTAGCGCCGGGCGCCCATCTGGTTTCGGTGCAGGCATTCGACGAGAACGGCCAGGGCACGTATGCCGACGTCATCCGCGCCATCGACTGGATCGTCGCGAACAAAAGCAAGCACAAGATCCGCATCCTGAACGCTTCGTTCAGCGCCGAGGCGCGCTCCCACTACTGGGACGACCCAATCAACCAGGCCATTATGGTCGCGTGGCGCAGCGCCATCTTCGTCGTTGCCGCGGCGGGCAACCGCGGACCGCAAGCGATGACCATCGGCGTGCCGGGCAACGTGCCCTACGTCATGACGGTAGGCGCGATGACCGACTCGTTTACACCGAGCGATCCCTCCGACGACAAGCTGGCCAGCTTCTCCTCCGCGGGACCGACCTACGAAGGGTTCATGAAGCCCGAAGTCGTCGCCCCGGGCGGCCACATGCGCGGCCTGGTACAAAACAACGCGACGCTCGCAACTGCGTACCCTGAGTACTACGACGGCGACTATTTCGAGATGTCGGGCACCTCGCAGGCAACGGCCGTGGTCTCGGGCATCGCGGCACTCGCGCTGCAGGCCGAACCCTGGCGCTCCGTCGACGAATTGAAATGCAAGATCATGTCGGCAGCGAAACCGGCAACCATCACCACCGGCAAGGGAGGCAATAAGACGACGACGCTCGCGTACAGCGTCTTCCAGCAGGGCGCCGGCCAGGTCGACGCCTATGCCACGGTGATGAACCAGACGATCGACTGCGCCAACAACGGCCTGCACATCGACAACGATATCGACGGTACACAGCACTTCGGCGGCCGCGCCAACCAGGACGTCGACGGCGCTTACTTCCTGATGGGCCTCGACGGCTACATGTGGACCAACGGGTACCAATGGACCGACGGTACCTTGTGGACGGACGGCTACCAGTGGACCGACGGCTATATGTGGACGGACGGCTACCAGTGGACCGACGGCAGTGTCGGAATAGACGGCTACATGTGGACCGGCGGCGACGGCCTGTCGACCGACGGTTACCAGTGGACCGACGGCGGCCTCTCGACCAACGGTTACATGTGGACCGGCGGGCTGACCGAGATGGCCACGATGAGCACCTGGGTCGAGCCCGAGTAGACGCCGCGCTGATTCGGGATACGTTACTGCCCGCGGACCGTCTTACCGGAACAGGTAGTTAAAGCCGAAGAGGATCAGGGCGCCGGTCTCGTCCTTCCCGCCGTTGTAGTACCGACCCTCGAGCCGATAAGCGAGCTTCTCTTGCCGGCCGAAGTCAATGCCGAAACCCAGCTCCACGGCGTCCTCGCCGAATAGATCGGCGAGGCCCACGCTACCGGGGTCGATGTCCACGTAATAGGTCGCGGCGCCAATCCGCCCGTAAACATCGACGGTGTCCGATACGGGGTGAATGAGGCGGCCAAAAACCGAAAAACCGCGAACCGAGATTTCGGTGTCGACGCCGTCGAACGTGTCGTCCGCACGCCCGAGAGAAAACAGGCCGAGACCGAGCGAGAAATTCGGCGTGAAGCGGAACTCGACATCCGCAGCCAGCCCGAGGCTGTTGCCGTCGAATGTATCGGTCTCGTCTTCGTCCCTGATCTGGCTGATGCCGGCCATCCCGCTCACGCTCCACCCGCTGCGGTCCTGCGCACTCGACGCATCGGGCAGGCCGAGAACGAGAAATACGAGACAGGCTACTGAGGTCCATCGGGTCATTACCGGGCTCCTTGTCGGCATGGGATATTCGCAGTCAGTCGAAAACATCGAACAGGTGACTGTACTTCAGGATGATCTCACGTCCCGTCGGCAATGCCCCCGGCCCCCGTTCGTTGAGCTCGTTGTAGACGAGATAAAGTCCCGAGTTGCCGTCGCGCAGCCAGGAGAAGCGGATGTTGGTGCCCAGCGTGTCGTCGCGATCATTGTACTGCACGAGCGCCTGCAGCTGCGTCTTCGGCGTGAACGAATAAGAGAGGCGCAGGCGCGCCAGCGCTACCGAGAAGTCACCGTTCGCGACGGGCAGATCGAACTCGTTGTAGTCGACCGAGAGCGATGTCCGGAAAGTCTCCCCGATGCGGTAATTGATCTCGGGTTCGATGGACACGCGGTTCCCGCCGAATCGCCCGCCGACGTTCGTGCGCAGCTCGAAGCTGAACGGCTGCGACGCATCCGTGAAATAGACGATCTGCGCTTCGCTGTGATCGTAGGTTCCTTCCTCGATCCAGACGTCGTCGACGATCTCGAAGCGCTCGAGCACGCCCGATTTCGTGAAGTTGACGCCCGTATGGAGCTCGGCGCCAGTCCGGAAGACCCAGTGGTTGTCGACGTGCAGGAAGCCGGTCTCGTGGAAGTCGTCGAACTTCCAGAAGCCCGTGTAGGACGCATGCGGCCGCAGCTCCAGCAGGCCCCAGAGATCATCGGGGCGAATGACGTGCATCACGAATGCACGCACGTTGCGATAGCCGGTTCTGGACAGGAACCCGACCTCCGGGTTGAAGTCCTCGCCGACTTCGGTGTAGCGGAGCGACCCGCGCCACGCCGCCGAGCTGTAGCTGCCCTCGACGCTGAACGCATCGTCCCTGCCGGTGAGGCCCGGCGTGTCGGATCTCCCGGCCCACGCCCCGAGCGTGATGTGGTCGCCGATGCCCCAGCGGCCGTCGACAGCAAAGACGTTGTTGTCTCGCTCGCCGCCGCCACGGTGCGTGAACAGCGCGCCGACCGAAGAGCGATTAGGCAATTCCTGGCTGATGCGCGCGACAGAGAACTCGTTGCCGAGCGGCGATCCCGGAACGTCGTCCGTCGCCATGTGCAGTAGCCCGACGTTGGTGCGGGGACCGATCTTGCCGGACAGGCGGACGCCGCCGTCGACGGGCACGACATTGCCGTCCTCGTCGATACCGATCCTGCGGCTGAAGAACAACTGCGCCTGGCCCGACACGCCGACCGCGAACGTCCCCGCATTCTCGAGAAAGAACGGCCGCTTCTCGGGGAAGAACAGGTTGAAGCGGTCGAGGTTGACCTGCTGCTCGTCGACCTCGACCTGGGCGAAATCGGTGTTGTAGGTCATATCGAGCGTCAGGCTCGGCGTCACCGAGTACTTGAGGTCGAGGCCGACATCACTCTCGGTCTCGGTGCCGCTCAGTTCGCCGCCCCGCTGCGCCGTGCCGAGCACGTACGGCGTGACCTTGAGGTTACGCTGCGCGGGCGGCTCGACGCCGCGCAAAGTGCCCGCCTCGGACACACGCGTCAGGTTACGATTCCGGGCCAGCGGCGCCCAGAAGGCGACTTCGTTATTGCGCCGGATGTTGCGCTGGAAGTTGATGCCCCAGTCCTGCACTGCGTCCCTGCCGAAGCGCAGCGTGCGAAACGGGATTTCGAACTCGGCACTCCAGCCGTAATCGCCGATCCTCGCCCGCACGCTCCACGAACCGTCCCAGTTGAGATTCAGGTCACCGCCGCCGAACGAAGACCCCGAGCCGTCGAGACTGACCTGGCCGTCATACTCGATGCCCGCCGCGTTCGTGCCAAAGATATAACCGTTTTGCCGGTCCTGGAGGCCGTCGATCAGGACCAGAAATGCATCGGTATCGTCGAGGTCCGAGTCGCGGCGGCTGTCCGTAACGATGATCCCGTCGGGGTCCTCATCGTACGCCACGACACCGATATAGAGTGCCGACCCGGTAAAGCCAATGAACACGTCGGTTCTCTGGCTTGCCGCGTTGCCTTCTCGCGGCCGGATCTGCGTGAAGCCCTTTGCGGGACGGGCGTCCGACCAGGCCGCATCGCCAAGCACGTCGCCGTCGACGACCGGGGCGGCCGACAGGCTATGCGCCGACATGGCAGGGCGTGTACCGGGCTCCGGCGCTTCCTCGGCGCTCGCGATCGAGCCACATGCAAACACAGCACAACAGAGTGCGAGGCGATTGCTGTACTGGACGGAATCAGGCTTCACGAATCTTCGGTCGTTTTCAAGGCCGCTCCCGGCCATCCATGGCCTCCGCGGCATAAGTGCATCCATGCACAAAACGGCCCGGGACGAAACTCCGCCCCGGGCCGCTGCAACAGTGGTGCCGGCTGACGGAATCGAACCGCCGACCTGAGGTTTACAAAACCCCTGCTCTACCAGCTGAGCTAAGCCGGCAAGGGTTGCGCATTATTGGCTTTTCATCGGGCTCTGGCAAGGGCCTGGGGCGGCTACCGCGGACAGGTCGCCGCATCGCGCAGCGCAACGCGATCTTCTCCGTATCGCTCGACGATCGCGCCCGCGCCCCTGCCGGGCGGCAGCCCGACGTCGACGAAGAACACATCCTGGTTGCGCGTCATCGGCGTCGTTTCGACCACGAAACCGGCCGAGCGCGCCTGCAGTTCGACGCGCTCGGCGTTCGCAGCGTCGCTGAATATGCCGAGCGCGATCGAGTAGCCGATCTCGTCGTTGCCGACGACGAACGGCCCATCGAGTCCCCGCCGTTCCAGCACGCGGACCATTTCGCGACCTGCCGCCCGGCTCGCGACATCGGTGACCTGTACCGACTGGCCGATGAACACCTCGGTGCGCATCGAGCGCACCGCTGTCTGCATGCCTGCGGCGGCGTATTCGAGCACGGCCGTGTCGGCATCCGAGCGCACGCTGAACGGACCGATGGTCACGCAGGCACGTCCGACGACGGCCGCGAGGTCGGATGGATCGCCGGACCCGAGCACGGCCCCGACACTCGTGGTCGCCTCGTTGTCGCCGGCGGCCAGGAACTCGAGCGGCGGTCCGAGATCGCGCTCTGACACGACCGCGACGCCGGGCTGCGGATCTTGCGTCGCGTAGCGGCCCCACATGAAGTACAGGACGTTCGCCAGGATCAGTAGCAACAGCAGGTTCTTCATCGAGGGTGGTCCAGCATGTGCGCAAGACCCCGCAGTACGAGCCGCGGGCGATGCACGGGTGTTTCTGTTTCGACTAGCGTGGCCAGCATGCGCGAGGCATCGCCGCCGGTCAAGATGACGGTCGGGTCGTAAGCGTTTGATCGCAAGGTACGAACCGCGCGATCGACGGCACCCGCAACCGCATTCTGGGCACCTTCGCGCACGGCGGCCGCGGTGTTGCGTGCAAACATGCCGAGATCCGTGCCGGCGCGTGCCGGCGCCGGCTTCACGGTCGGGATATCGCTGGTTGCCGCGGCCAGCGCGCCCGCCATCGTGGCGACCCCGGCTATGATCTGGCCGCCGAGATGATTGCCCGCGTCGTCGACGGCATCGAGCGTGACGGCCGTCCCCGCGTCGACGACCAGGCAGGCCGACTCCAGCTCCGCCCAGGCGCCGACCAACGCCACCCAGCGATCGACGCCCATGCGCCGCGGTTGCGTGTAGGCGTTCGTGACGCCCCAGCCGCGGCGCTGTGAACGCGCGAAGCGTACCTCGCAATCGCAGTGCGCACCGACGACGCCCGACAGCCGGGTCGCGAACGTCGTTCCGGCTACGTTGCTGATGAACACCTGGTCGACGCGGCGCGGAATGCGCGTCGTCAGGACCGTCAGCCCCTGCTCGCGAATCCGGGCCTGGGCGATGTGCCCGGTACGGCGCAGCTCACCGTCATCGAGCACGCCCCACTTGATGCGGGAGTTGCCGACGTCCATGAGCAAGGCCGTCACGGCCCCGCCTCCGGGCCGCCCGCGACGACGACCGTGCCCGAGGTCACGCGATGCACGTCGGCCGCGCCCGTATCGACGAGCAGCGCGCCGTCGCTGTGGACACCGACTGCCGTGCCGCTGACCGTGCGCTCGCGCGTGTCGATCGTCAGCGCGCGGCCGCGCAGCCAGTCGAATCGCGACCAGCGCTCGGCGAAACTCGCGAAGCCCGCGGCTTCGTACCGGACCAAGACCGTGCACAGGCGGTCGATCAGTGCGGCGGCGAGCTCGTCGCACGACGGCAATACCGGGACGAGCCCGGCGATATCCGCGGCGGCGCGTTCCTGCCCGGCGCCGAGATCGAGCTTATCCGGCAGGTCGACGTTGAGGCCGACGCCCGTCACGACCATGACGGCATCGCCTCCCTGCATCTGCGTCTCGGTCAGGATGCCGCCCAGTTTGCCTTCCCCTGCCATGACGTCGTTCGGCCATTTCAACTGCAGCCCGCCAATCCCGGCGTCTTCGAGCGCGTCGATGACCCCGAGCCCGATGGCCAGCGTCAGTGCGGGCAGTTGCGGCGGCACCCGCGCATACGTGTAGGCCAGCGACAGGGCCAGCCCCGAACCGGCCGGCGATACCCAGCGCCGGCCGTGACGGCCGCGTCCCGCGGTCTGGTTATCGGTGAGCGCGACGTGCAGCTTGCCGACCGCGGGTGCGGCGCCGCGCATCAGGTGGGAATTGGTCGACTCTATCTCGGCGAAGGCTTCGAACCCGGCCAGCCTGCCGGCGGCGCCCCTGCCGATGGCATCGCGAATGGCATTCGCGTCAAGGCTGCTCATCGTTGCTCTGGGGCACCCGTGGTTTGAACAGCATGACCTTGACCTGGCGATTCTCAACGCCCTCGCGCATGCGCTGGATGTTGGACCGGTGCCAGTAGATGATGCAGGCGGCCATGACGGCGAGATAGATGAACAGCGGCTGATCCTCGGGCAGGCGCGTGAATGCGAGCCAGACCGGCAGCGCGGTCGCGGCCGTCATCGTCGATAGTCCGACATAGCCGGACAGGACGAGCACGCTCGCGAACACGGCGAGCACGCCGATGAGCAGCAGCGGCGCGAGTACGATGAGGGTGCCGATCAGCGTGCCCATGCCCTTGCCGCCACGAAAGCCGTGGTAGACGGGCCAGACGTGACCGAACACTGCGGCCCATGCACAGGCGATCGCGAGCCAGTCCCGGGAGATCGCCGGATCCTCGGCCACGAACGGGAGGTCGAGGCCCGGCACAACGCCGGCAGCGACGGCGCCTTTGCCGACGTCGATGATGATGACGCCGAGTGCAAACAGGGCGCCCTGCGTGCGCAGCGCATTGGTGCCGCCCGGGTTGCCACTGCCCATCGTGCGGATGTCAACGCCGCCGAGCAGCTTGCCAACGAGCAGCGCGCCCATCAAAGAGCCGACGAAATAGCTGATCAGGAATTTAACACCGAGTTCCAGCATGCGGCTTCCGTTTTGCGGGGTATGGCCGGCGCATTGTAGCATCGGGTCATGCGCCCGGACGCCGTCCAGCTGTTCCTCAACCCGACCGCCGGCCGTGGCCGCGCCGGCACGCGCAAAGCGCGTATCTACGAGCTGTTAACGGCATCGGGGGCCCCGGTCGAAGTGATGGAGAGCCGCGACGTCGGCGATCTCGAGTCCCAGGTTCTTGCCGCCGCGACCGCTGGCGCTCAGACGATCGTCGTCGCCGGCGGTGACGGCAGCGTGCACGAGGCGGCGAACGGCATCATGCGGGCCGGCGGCGAGGCGGCGCTCGGCGTCGTGCCGAGCGGCACGGGCAACGATTTCGCGAAAGCCTCGGACATCCCGCTCGACTGGGAACGCGCGACAAGACAATTGGCCACACGCATCCGTGCACAAGAGCAGAGCCGGATTGTCGATATCGGGCGCATGAACGGCCGGTATTTCGCCAACGGCGCCGGCATCGGCTTCGATGCCCGCGTGACCCAGATCGCGCGTTCCTACCGCGTTCCCATCGGCGACCTCGTCTACCTGCTTGCGATCTTCCGCGGCATGCTCGAAGGCATCGCGACGCCGCACATGCGCCTGACGAGCGATGCAGGAACCCGCGACG
Source organism: Woeseiaceae bacterium (assembly GCA_013042375.1). Lineage (GTDB taxonomy): Bacteria > Pseudomonadota > Gammaproteobacteria > Steroidobacterales > Woeseiaceae > UBA1847. Next base: position 7,044 of record JABDQH010000093.1, on the reverse strand, counting down.
GCCCTGTGACACTCGCCAACATCGCCAATGGCCCGTGGGTGGGCGGCATGTTCCACATCGCGCCGATGGCCGACAATACGGACGGTGCATTCGACCTCGTCATCGCCGCGCCCGTATCGCGCCTGCGCATCCTGTCACTGATTCCCAAGCTGCTCTCGGGCAAACACGTCGGCGAGAAAGAAGTCAGTTGCGAGCGCGTAACGCGCGTCGTGGTGGAGAGCGACGAGGCAATTCCCTCGCATCTCGACGGCGAGGTGCAGCCCTTCCAGCGGCGCTTCGACATCGACCTGCTACCGGGGGCCCTGCGCCTGCTCTGAACGGGCGCGCGACCCGAGGTAGATGGCGAGCAGCGCGATCACGGCACCGGCGAGTTCGGCCAGCGACATCGGGCGCGCAAAGAACATGACGTCCCAGACGAAGCTCAGCGTCGGCTGCAGCAACAAACCGATGCCCGCCTGCGTCGTCGTGACGTGCGGCAGGCTGCTCGTGATGAACAGCATGCCACAGCCGTGAGAGAGCACGCCGTAGCACACCAGCCAGCCGATGTCCGCGGTATTGCTGATCGCGAGTGAGCCACCTTCCGCCATCGTTGTGATGCCGAGCATCGCCGCACCGACCAGCGACACGATCGCGATCTCGCGGCTCGGCACTCGGTTGGTCGAATCGCGGCGGGAGCGACGCATGGCAAGCAGGTAGCCAGCGTACGTGACGGCCGCCCCGAAGCCGAAAATGAGACCCAGGCGATAGTCCGCGGGGAGTTCGTTCCAGTCGACGCCGACGATAAGAGCAAGCCCCAGCAAGGCGAGCGGGATCGCGATGAGCTGCCTCGTGCTGGGGGGCTCGCGCAGCACGACGAAACCCGCGGCCGCCAGGACGAAGACCTGGAAATTCGCGAGCAGCGTCGCGAGCCCCGGCCCGATGAACTGGATGCTGCGATGGTAGAACCACAGGTCGGCCGCCAGGAACAACGCGGCCAACGCGAGCACGAACCAGATGCGTACCGGCAGGTCGAGCCGCTTGCGCGCGACGACGAGGAATGCAGCGATGACGACGCCGCCGATCGCGAGCCGCCAGAATGCGCTCGCCGTCGCGGACACGTCGACGAGCTTGACCCAGACCGGCGACAGGCTGATCAGCGCGGCGCCGATATAGAGCCGCAGCGTCGGGTTCGCCAGCAGTTGCATCGGGACTTAGTGACCGAGCCAGGCCATGCGGCGCGCGGCCGCGGCTTCGTCCGCCTCGTCGTCCGCGAGCAGGTAGCAGGTGTCGGCCGGCGCCTCGGCCCAGCGCAGCCGCAGGCTCATCAACTCGTCGCCGCGAAACACGGTGACGTCGGAGCGGTCACCCGGCTTATAGCGGCGTGCCCGGTCGTCGGCGCCAGCGGCCTCGATGCGCAGGCCATCGAGCGCAACGAGTTCGTCCCCCGGCGCGATGCCGGCACGCTCGGCCGGCCCGTGATTGTGCACGACCGTGAAGACGGCCTTGCCGGCCCGCGCGCCGAGGCCCGCACCGAGCCAGGCCTCGGGTGCCGTGCCGTCGGCCGCCGCCTTGCCGCCCTTGTCCTTGCCACCGGTCGCGCGCCGCTCGTGCATTTCAATGCCGTGGGTTCGCAGCAACGTCTCTAGCGGCAGTTCGCCCGTGCCGCGCACGGCCGCGTCGAGAAAACTGTCGAGATCAAGGCCGGACACCTCGGCGCACAGCGACTCCAGGCCGTCTTCGGGCATGCCTTCAGGCGATTCGCCCCAGCGCTGCCATGCGGCCCGCATGACGTCGTCGAGCGAGGCCTGCCCATGCGTTTCCGAGCGCATCTTGAGGTCGAGCGCGAGGGCGATGAGCGCCCCCTTGGCGTAGTAGCTGACGATCGAGTTCGCCGCATTCGCGTCCTGCTTGTAGAACTTGGTCCATGCATCGAAGCTCGACTCGGCCACGCTCTGCCGTCGCCGCCCGCCGCCGCGCGCCACGCGCGTCATCGTCTGCCCGAGCAGTTCGAGGTAGCTCTCTGTATCGATGAGGCCGCTGCGCACCAGGGCGAGATCGTCGTAGTAGGAGGTAATGCCTTCGAACACCCACAGCAGCTCCGTGTGCACCTCGCGCGACAGGTCGTAGGGCGAGAACGCCGCGGGCTTCATGCGCTTGACGTTCCACAAGTGGAAGTACTCGTGGCTGACCAGTCCGAGAAACGTGCGGTACTCGTCGGACACATCTTCGTCGCCGCGCGCCGGCAGGTTGTCGCGCGCACAGATGTTGGCCGACGACCAGCGATGTTCGAGGCCGCCGTAGCCGCTGCCCGGCGCGTTCAGGAGAAACAGGTAGCGATCGAGATCGGCGGGCGGCTCGAGCAGTGACATGTGCTGCTCGCAGATCGTCTGCAAATCGTGGCACAGGCGCGCCATGTCGACGCGTGTGTTACCGCGGATGGCAATCGCATGCGGTATGCCGCCGGCCTCGAACTCGCCGATCGACAACTCGCCGATCTCGACGGGCTGGTCGATGAGCTCCGCGTAGTCGGCCGCCTCATAGGTGCCGAAGCCGTATTCTTGCGCGTTCTTGCGGCGCATCGACGTCGCGACACGCCAGTTCTTGCCGACGGGCTTCTCGGGCGGCAGGATCTCGAGTTCGCAGGCCTGGCTCTCCTGCCCGGCGACCGCGGGAAACACGCAGGTACCGTTGAAGAACGCGTGCGTCAGGTCGAGGTGCGCCCCGCGCACGCTCTCGTCGTGCGCATAGATCTCGAACACCAGCGTCAGTTCGCGCTCGACCGGTGCGGCGCGCCAGCTGCTCTTGTCGATCTTCTCGAGCGCGACGGCGAGGCCGTCCGACTCGGCCCGCGCCGACACGACGTGGCGCGCGTAGTCGCGGATCATGTAGCTGCCCGGAATCCAGGCCGGCAGCGTGAAGACCTGCCCGGCCGGGTCGGGGTCGGCCACGACCAGGCGCATCTCATAGAGGTGTGCTGCGGGATCGGTCGGGTGAATCGAATAGCGATGCGTCGGGGTCATGAGCTTAATTCCCCTGCACGGGCTCGGTGAGCTTGAGCGTCAGGCACTTCGCCGAACCGCCGGCCTTAAGGAATTCACTGAGTTCGACCTCGTGTACGTGAAATCCGGCCAGCATGAGTCTCGCTTTCAGGGGATCCGACGCCTGGTTCAGGATCACGCGATCGCCGATGTTGACCGCGTTGCAGGCAAAATTGCCGGCATCCAGCGTGTCGACAATGATGCGCTTGTGCGGCGGGATGCGGCTCTCGATCGCGATGCGCGACTCGTAATCGAAGGCCGGCGGGTGATACATGAGAAAACCGTCGGTGAGCGGACAGAAACACGTGTCGATATGGTAGAAGCGTGCATCGGTCAGCCGGATCGAGACGACCTCACGATCGAAGAACCGTGCGATTTCGGCGTGCGCCTCGATCTCGGTGCGGAAGCCGTAGCCCGTCCACAGCCACGGCCCGCGCCGGTCGACCAGGCAGTCGCCAGCCCCCTCGAAGCCGATGTTCTCGTCGAGTTCCAGCAGCTTGAAGCCGCTGTCGCGGAACCACCGTTTGAAGTGCGCTTCCTCGGGCCGGCGCTCATGCGGCATGAAGTGGCTCGCGATCGCCTTGTCGCCGATGACGACGCCGGCGTTCGCCGTGAATACCATGTCGGGCAGCTCCGGCTGCGGCTGCATCGTGACGACCTCGGCGAATTCCTCGATCTGTTCGCGCAATGCCTGCCATTGCTCCTTGGCGCGCTCGATCTTGAGCGAATCCTCGTGGCCGGCCATCCACGGGTTGATCACGTATTCCACGGAAAAGAAGTCGGGCGGACACATCAGGATCCTGTCTTTGCTCATTTCGTTCGTTCCCCGGTCGCAGGCAGGTGAATTTCGGCCAGCATGCAGCGCACGCTGCCGCCGGCCGCCAACTCGATGTTGTCGATCGGCACGCTCACGATGCGGCGGCCCCGGGCCAGGGTGGCGCGTTGTTGTTCGTTGAGTGCATCGTACGCCTGTCGGGACATGGCGAGAACCCGCTCGCCCGACGCGCTAACGAGTTCGAGCATATTGCCCGCGAATGCCTCGAGCTGCGCATAGTCCAGGCTGACGATCGCGTGGCCCGTTTCTTCCAGGCGTGACACGACGGCCTCGCGCTGATCGTCGCGCACGATCGCCTCGTCGCAGATCACGGCGATGCCGTCGCCGATGCTCATCAATACGTTCGTATGGTAGATCGGCGCTCCGTCCCGATCGACGGCGTCGAAGGCGACGACGTCGTAGTCGAGCCGCTGGGCAAAGTCGCCCAGAGGGTCGAGATGCGTGCGCGTCGACAGGCAGGCATACGCGATGCGGTTGGCGCGGTCGAGCACCATGCTGCCCGTGCCCTCGAGGAAATGACCCGCATCCTCGTGGCCGCTGAGGTCGATGACCTCGGTGACGTGGCGGCCGTGCTCGCTGTGCAGGCACTCGACGATGTCGTTGCGACGCTCGGTGCGCCGGTTTTGCGCCTCCATCGGATAGAGGACGACGCGGCCGTCCGCGTGTGTGCTGATCCAGTTGTTGGGAAAAATCGAGTCGGGCGTGTGCGGCTCGGCCGTATCATCGACGACGATAACCTCGATGCCGGCGTTTTGCAGGGCCGCGACGAGCGCATCGAACTCGCGCGCGGCAGCCGCCTGCTGCTCCGCGGCGGAGGCAGTATTGCGGCCCTGGAAGCGGTTCGACGCCGCCGTCAGCGGATTGCTCTCGAAGGCGGCCGGACGAATCATCAGGACCGTCGAGGCCAGTTGCGGTTCGCTTGCCTTGTTCATAGTGTTATCGGCGAGTTGGTCGTGCATTATATTCCCGTGACGAGTCGAATTCGAAACGCGCTGCTGAATCCCGCGTGGGTGTGCTTCACCTGGGTCGGCATGACGATCGGCGTATCCATGCTCGCGACCCCGGTTAAATTCATGGCCGGGTCGCTGACGCGACCCGTCGCGCTCGATGTCGGCCGCGTCACGTTCCTGGCGTTCAACAAGGCCGAACTTGCGGCCCTCATCGTGCTGCTGATTGTCGTGCGCATCTCCGGGCTCAGCCGCGAACTCTGGGCCTGGTGCAGCGCACTCGCGCTGATCCTCGTCGCGCAGGGTGCATGGTTGATTCCCGAGCTCGCTGCACGCACGGACATGATCCTGGCGGGCGTCGAGCCGCCCCCGTCGCATGCCCATACCATCTACTTAGGTCTAGAGCTCGTGAAGATCGGCCTGTTGTTCGTGCTCGGCTTCCGCTCGCTGGCAAACCGCGCCTGATGTCAGGCGGCGGCGCTCGGCCGCTGCGATACCTCATCGTACCAGCGCGAGACGCTTGTGCAGTCCTCCGGTATGTTCGTCCTGACCCACTTCATGAAGTCGACCATGACGAAGGCGGCGATATCCGCGATCGTGAACCTGTCCCCGGCGACAAAGGGGTTGTCCGCGAGCTGCGCGTCGAGGCGATGCATGAAGTCGTCGACGCGCGCGAAACCGCGCTCGGCAAGTTCCGGGATCTGCTCATAGCCGACGGGGCCGAGAACGCTCCGGCCGTCGAACGCCTTGAGCGTATTGCGCACCGCGTCGGCCGCGGCCGAGAGACCCTGCAGTTCCACTTTCGCAGTCCACATGCTGATGCGGGCGCGCTCCTCGGGCGTGCCGCCCAGCAGTGAGGGCTGGGGATGCAGCTCCTCGATGTACTGGCATATCGCGAGTACTTCGCTGATGCAGGTGCCGTCGTCGAGTTCGAGAACGGGCACGGCGCAATCGGGATTCCGCCCGCGAAAGTCATCAGCGAACTGCTCGCCTTTTGCGAGATCGACCGTGACGGTCTCGGCCTCGACGCCTTTCTCGGCCAGGAAGATGCGCACGCGTCGCGGGCTCGGCGCCGTCGGGTAGTCGTAGAGTTTCAACGCGACGGCAGCCAGGTCGGCAAGTGGAATTCGAGATAGGTCCGGCAGAGCGCCCTGGCCTCGGCCTGGCGCTGGTCGCCGATGCGCCCTTCGTTGCGAACCGCATCGGAGAATGCGACGTCGCAGATCTGCACATAGAACGACAGCCTGGCCATCCAGTCCGGGATGTCAGGCATCGCGAAGTAGCGGTCGAACATGCCGGCGAGACATTCGCTCAAGGCCTGGACTGCCACCGTGTAGCTCGACGGCGCGTTCGAACGCACGCGCGGCAACACGCGCATCGTGTCGGCCGTGTCGGCCCAGTACTCGGCGGCGCGCACGACGAAATAGTCGGAGACGTCGCCCCAGGACTCGGGCGCTACGTCCGGGCGCGACGCCTCGAGATAATCGACGAAGCTGTTCATCCAGTCCGAGGCAAGATCCTGCAGAAGGTCGTCGATGCCGATGTAGATCCGATAGGCGGACCCGCGCGAGACGCCGGCCGCCTCGAACACCTCGCTGAACCGTACCGGCTGGCCCTTGCGCTCGAGCAACAGGCGCCGCGCCTCGGCCAGCAGCTTGCGCCGGTTCTCGCGGCCGCGCGTGCGCAGCTTCGGAATTCGTTGCTCGGATCGCATGTCTTTGATTTTCCGGGATAAGTCGGCCCCGCCTCGGCTCCGATTGTAGCCGACATCGCCGGGGCATCCAACAATACGTGACTTTTGTCCGGCAATTTTCCGGCGGCGGCGACGAATAGCCCAGGCGCAAACGAAAAAAGCCGCTGCCTTTCGGCAGCGGCTTTTCGCAATAAGATCCTGGCGGTGTCCTACTCTCACATGGGGAGACCCCACACTACCATCGGCGCTGAACGTTTTCACTTCCGAGTTCGAAATGGGATCGGGTGGTTCCCGCTCGCTATTGCCGCCAGGAAAACTGGTACAGAAATTAAGGTGACTGTCACCTTAACTCCAATCTGGAAAATTTCTGACAATCTGAGATTCAAGTTAGCGTCGCATTCAACATGTCACACAAGCCAAAACGCTTTGGCGTTATATGATCAAGCCTCACGTGCAATTAGTACTGGTTAGCTTCATCCATTACTGAACTTCCACACCCAGCCTATCAACCTCGTAGTCTTCGAGGGCACTTCAGGGACCTCAAGGGTCCAG
>JABDQH010000072.1 GCA_013042375.1 Woeseiaceae bacterium | reverse complement strand
GCATCGATGCCGACTTCACGAATTCCGCAATCGCAGAGCGCGTCAATGACGCCGAGCAGGATTCGATCTCGCAGGAACTGCGCCTCGCAGGTTCGTTCGGCGACGGCAGCACGTGGGTATTTGGCGGTTATTACTTCGCCCAGGAGATCAAGAGCAATACCATCACGACGGCCGGATCCGACCTTCAGGCGTTCGTCGACATGGACCGGATGATCCAGGGTTCCGCGCCGCTGGCGCTGATCACCGGCGCCGTGGACCAGGTTTCTGTGGCAACGAGCGGCCTGATCCCGCCGGGGGCCGCGGGCTTCCCGGAAGGCGCCTTCGCAAACGACGACGTCCTGCAGGATCACAGCGGCTACGCCTTGTTCGGCCAGGTCGACTGGGCCCTGAGCGATGCGCTCACGCTGACCCTCGGCGCCCGCTTCACGGACGAGACCAAGGATATCGACGCCGTCTATACGCAAACCAACCCGGGTAATATTCGCTTCGACGACGACCCGGTCACCGGCAGCGTGCCGCAGATCTTCGGCGCGATCGCGGCGTTCGAGGCCTGGGCGGCCGGCGGTTTCATGGGAGCGCCGCCGGATCTTTCGCCGCTGCTCGTGGCAGCGCAGCCGAACGAGGGCTGGGCCGCCTGGACGCTGCCGCCGTTCTCACCGCGACCGAATGTCCAAGAGAAGCTCGAAGACGACCAAATCACCGGCACGGCAAAACTCACGTGGTATCCAAACGACAGCGCGATGCTGTACGCGTCCTACTCAACCGGCTTCAAGTCGGGCGGTACCAATACGGACCGCATCGAGTATGACTGGGACGACCCGAGCAACCCGCTGTTCTCACAGCTGTTCGACGCCGAGCAGTCCAAGTCGATCGAGGTCGGCTTCAAGGGCGATCTCACCGATAGCCTGCGTGTCTCGGTGTCGGCCTACCAAACCGATTTCGAGGATTTCCAGGCCAACACCTTCGAAGGCTCGGGCTTCATCCTGCGCAACGCGGGTGACCTCGAAATCAAGGGCGTCGAAGTCGAGTGGCTGTGGCAGGTCATGGACAACACCAACATCTCGGGCTACTACGCGCTCAACCAGGGCGAGTACAAGACCTTCCTCAATGGCGTAGCCGAGGACGCGGCCGAGTTTCACCTCTCAGGATTCGTCGCGGACAACGACAAGAGCGGCAAGGACATCGCCTACAATCCAGAGAGTCGCTATTTCCTCGCCCTGACGCAGGACTTCCCGATGGGCAGCAACAACATGTTCTTCCGCGCCGAGTTCACGTGGCTCGACGACCAGTTTACGGACGGCGACGTCGATCCGCTGACGCGGCAGGATTCCTTCGGCATCCTCAACCTGCGTCTCGGCGTCGATATCGACGACTGGAATTCAACTGTCACGCTGTGGGGCCGCAATGTCACGGACGAGCGTTACTACATGGGCTCGTTCGATCCGCCGCTGCTGGACAGGGGTACCCTGAACTCCTACCCGGCCGAACCGGCGACCTGGGGCGTCACGTTCCGCAAGAACTGGGACTGATTCCTCTACAGGACAGAGGGCGGCGGGCTTTCCTGCCGCCCTTTTTTATTGTCCACAATTTTATTGTCTACAATCTGCAGGTATGAATAAGACCAGGTTAACAATCGGACTGGCACAGATGGCGCCCTGCTGGCTGGACCGTGATGCAACGCTCGCAAAGCTCGTCACATCGATCGACGACGCGGCGCGGCGTGGCTGCGATCTTGTGATCTTCGGCGAGGCGCTGGTACCGGGCTACCCGTTCTGGGTCGAGCGCACCGACGGCGCGCGCTTCGAATCCGAGCTGCAGAAAGCCCTGTTCGCGCACTACGTCAGACAGGGCGTCTGCATCGAGGACGGCGACCTCGAACCCGTCACGGCGGCCGCCGCCAGGCACGGTATCACCGTGTATCTCGGCATTATGGAACGCGCCGCCGACCGCGGCGGCCACAGCCTGTACTGCTCCATGGTGTACGTGGACGCCGGCGGGACGGTCGGGTCGGTGCACCGCAAGCTGATGCCGACGCACGAAGAGCGTCTCGTGTGGGCGATCGGCGACGGTAACGGACTGCGTACCCACCGTTTGGGCGCCTTCACGGTGGGCGGCCTCAATTGCTGGGAGAACTGGCTGCCGCTGCCGCGGGCCGCGCTGTACGCGCAGGGCGAGGACCTGCACGTCGCGATCTGGCCCGGCAACCGGCGCAACA
>JABDQH010000070.1 GCA_013042375.1 Woeseiaceae bacterium | reverse complement strand
TACTGCGGGTGGCGCTCGTCGTCGCTCTCGAGTGCGGGTGGCGGGATGTCGTAACTCCGCCGCCAGATGTGCACCTGTTCGTCACCGTATTTCGCCGCGGTCTCGGCCTTGTTGAGCCCCTGCAACGCGCCGTAGTGCCGTTCGTTGAGGCGCCAGTCGCGCACCACGGGAATCCACATGAGGTCCATCTGGTCGAGAATGTGCCACAACGTTCGGATCGCACGCTTGAGGACCGAGGTGTAGGCAACGTCGAAGTCATAGCCGAGTTCTGCGAGCAACCGCCCGGCCGCGATCGCTTCTTCGTTGCCCTGGTCCGTGAGGTCGACGTCTTTCCAACCCGTGAACAGGTTCTTGAGGTTCCATTCGCTCTGGCCGTGACGGCAGAGTAAGAGCTTTCCAGCCATGATTGCTCCGTCAGCTTGATATGAGTCGTTTGAGTTCCTGCGCGGCGACCGACAGCGTAGCAAAATCGACGTTGCCACGGAGCTTCATCTCCTCGATCGTCGCTTTGTATTTTGCGACTCCCGCCGCATGCCGAGCCAGCCACCGGTCGGCAATTTCGCGCGTGTCCCGCGTGCTGCGCGGCTTGATCAGGTGCAACGCCAGGCTGCGTCGCAGGCGGTAGATCTCGTCGCGCAGGTTACTGCGCGCCTGCGCCTGCCAGCGCCCGCTGACCTTGAGGTCTTCGGCCGAGTTGTGCAGCCACCAGATGCCGAGTTCGTCGTTGAACCTCGCGTAGAGACGCGCCGAATCGATTACGTCACGCCGCCGCGTCGCCGCCACGTCGACGATGTCGAGCGCCGGTCTCGTCAGGATCAGGAGGGCGACGCTGTGGGCCAGCTTCTCCGGCACACCAATCGCCATCCACTCCGCCTTGGCCTTTTGCATGCGCGCATTGCTGGCGCGGGACACGTACGTGTGCGAACGCGTGTAGACGCGGTTCATGCCGTCCTTGAGCCGGGCGACGGTCTTCACGATGTCGAGCTTTTCACCGTAGTGCTCGATGAGCCAGAAGCAGGCATGGCGCAGCATGCGGCTGATTTCGAACATCATCAACATCTGCGACTGCGCGGGAATGACGTGATCGAGATCTTCGATCTCCTTGAACAGCGGCCGTGCGCCGCAAATGATCCGCGCAGTCTCGTAGGCACGCGCGATCGTCATGATGCTTGCGCCCGTATCGGCCTGAGTACGTTGCACGAACGCGGGTCCCATGCGATTGACGATGTCATTCGCGATCAGCGTGGCGAGAATCTCGCGGCTCAGGCGGTGATACGGGATCAGGTCCACGTAGCGGCGCCGCAGGACGTCGGGGAAGTAGCGCTGCGGATCGATCTCGAGAAAGTCCTCGAGTGTTTCGCCCGATTCAATCAGGCCGTTGTAGAGGTTGATCTTGGCATAACTCAGGACGACCGCGAGTTCAGGTCGCGTGAGCCCCTGGTTGCGGTTTCGGCGGTCCTCGATCTCGCTCTCGTCCGGGAGAAACTCGAGGGCGCGATCGAGCTCGCCGGCGCGTTCCAGGCTGGCGATGAGGCGCGCCTGCTCGTCCAGGCGATCGGCCGATGGCATCTCGCTCATGCTGATCGCCTGCGTCTGCAGGTAGTTGTTGCGCAGCACGAGGTTGGCAACGTCGTCGGTCATCGATGCGAGCAGCTTGTCGCGACGTTTGCGCGTCATGTTCCGCTGCTTGGCAACGTCGCTCAGGAGGATCTTGATATTGACCTCGCGGTCCGACGAGTCCACTCCGCCCGAGTTGTCGATGAAGTCGGTGTTGATGCGACCGCCGAGCAGGGCGTACTCGACACGCGCGCGCTGCGTCAGGCCGAGATTGGCGCCTTCGCCGATGACCTTGCAGCGCAATTCATCGGCGTCGACCCGCAGCCCGTCGTTGCTGCGGTCGCCGACGTCGGCGTGTCCTTCAGCACTGGCTTTCACGTAGGTGCCGATGCCACCGTGCCAGAACAGGTCGACGGACATCTTCAGAATCGCCCGGATCAGCTCGTTGGGCTGCACCGTCGTGTCGGCGATGTCGAGTAACTTGCGCGCCTCCGGGCTCAGGCGGATGGTCCTGGCCTGGCGGGAGAAGACGCCGCCGCCCTTGGAGATGAGCGAGTCGTCGTAGTCGTCCCAGGTCGAGCCCGGCATGCGGAACAGGCGTCGCCGCTCCTTGTAGCTGGCCGCCATGTCGGGGTCCGGGTCGAGAAAGATGCGGCGATGATTGAAAGCTGCGACTAGCCGGATCTTCTTCGACAACAACATACCGTTGCCGAATACGTCACCACTCATATCGCCGATGCCGGCCACCGTGAATGGATCCGTCTGCGTGTTGACGCCCATTTCGTGAAAATGCCGTTTGACGGCTTCCCAGGCGCCGCGCGCCGTGATGCCCATCTCCTTGTGGTCGTAACCCGCGGAGCCGCCCGATGCAAACGCGTCATCGAGCCAGAAGCCATACTCGGCCGCGAGGCCGTTGGCGATGTCGGAGAAGGACGCCGTGCCCTTGTCGGCAGCAACGACGAGGTACGGGTCATCGCCGTCGCGACACACGATACGCTCCGGAGTCACGACCTCGCCGTCGATGACGTTGTCCGTCAGGTCCAGCAGGCCGCGAATGAACATCTTGTAGCAATGAATGCCATTGGCCAGGATGGCGTCGCGATCGTCGGCGGGGGCGCGTTTCGGGAAGAAGCCGCCTTTCGCACCGGTTGGCACGATGACCGTGTTCTTGACGACCTGTGCTTTCATCAGGCCCAGTATTTCGGTGCGGAAATCCTCGCGGCGATCCGACCAGCGCAAGCCGCCGCGCGCGATTTCGCCATTGCGAAGATGCACGCCCTCGACCTCGGGGGAGTAGACGAAGACCTCGTATGCGGGTCTTGGCAGCGGCACCTCGGGGAGCTTGCCCGGGTCGAGCTTGATCGATATGTAGTTCTTTGGTTGGCCGTCCTCGCCCAGGAAGAAGTTGCTGCGCAGCGTCGCCTCGATGCCGCCCGCAAACGCATTGAGTATGCGATCCTCGTCGACGTTGCGAGCTCGCCTGAGACCCGCCTCGACTTTCTTAAGTATTTCGCGGCGCTCTTTGCGGCGGCGCGTCTGCGGAACATCGGGGTCGAACTGGTTCTCGAACTGGCGCACGAGATTGCGCGTCAGGTCGGCGTGCGCGACCAGCACGTCTTCCATGTAGGATTGGCTGAACGGCAATCCAAGCTGCAGGATGTGCTTGGCGTAGCAACGCAGCAGAGTGATCTCGCGCCAGTTGAGTTCGGCGCCGACGACGAGACGATTAAGCCCGTCGTTCTCGGCTGTGCCTGCCAGCACGGCCATGAAACACTCCTCGAATCGGTCGGCGACTGCTTCGACGTCGATTTGTTGGTCACTTTCGTGGCGCAGGTGAAAATCCTGGATCCAGATAGTGCGGCCCGTATCGAGTGTGGCCTCGTACGGGTGCTCGGTATAGACCTGGGTTCCCATTGCCTCGAGGACAGGCAGCGCGTCGGATAACGCAATCGGATTGTCCAGGCTGTATACGATGAATCGCATATCACCGGGTTCGAGGTTTTCGGCCTCGTAGAGGTCTACGCTGCGCTCGGTGCCCTCGCGCAGCATGTCGTCGATCGTCGCAATGTCACTGCAAGCCGCCCTGGGCGGCGTGTCTTCTTCGTAGCCGGCCGGGAAGACGCGGCCGTAGGACTTGAAGTAGGCCTCGCCGCCGTCCGGCCCGAAACGGTCGACGAGTTCGGCGCGCAGCCGGTCGGACCACGTCACGACCAGTTCGGCAAGCCGCTCTTCGATTGTTGCAATGCTGATACGCGGGCGCTTGCCGTCGGGCGTACGCACGACGATATGCACGCGCGCAAGCGCGGAATCGGAAATCTGCACGGCCGAGTCCACGCTCGTGCCGTTGAACGCTTTTGTCAGCAGGGTTTCGATCTTGTGGCGGACTTCGGTCGTATATTTTTCCCTGGGCACGAAAACCAGGCAGGAGAAAAAGCGGGCGAAAGCGTCACGGCGCAGGAACAGCTTGACGCGCTGGCGATCCTGCAGATTGAGAATGCCGACCGTCGTGCGTGTCAGGTCACGCACCGTGCTCTGAAACAGCTCCTCGCGCGGGTAGGTCTCGATGATGTGCAACAGTGCCTTGCCGCGATGGCCGGACTCCGGGACACCGGCGTGCTTGAATATCCTCTGTACCTTGTGCCGCAGGAACGGGATATTGGTCGGGCTCTCGCTATAGGCAATCGATGTCAGCAGTCCGATGAACCGCCGCTCACCGGTAACATTGCCCTTGTCGTCATAGATCTTGACGCCCACGTAGTCGAGGAAAGCCGAGCGGTGCACGGTCGAGCCCGAATTTGCCTTGGTCAGGACTAGCCAGTCGCGTGAACGCTGCAGGCGCTGCATCGCGGTTGTCAGCTCGACCGGTTTGTGCAAGCTGCTCTTGTGACTCAGGACGCCGAGCCCGGTGTCGGGTATCGCTTCGAGGAACGTTCGCTTGCCCTTGCGGACGATGCGGTACTCGCGGTAGCCGAGGAACGTGAAGTGCTCGTCGACCATCCAGTCCAGTAACGCCTGGCTTTCGGTGCGCAACAGGGGGTCCGCGCCTTTCGGCCCGTTCTCGAGCATAGCGCGTGTGTCTCGCATGGTGGCGCGCATCTTGCCCCAGTCCCGCACGGCAACGCGGACGTCGGAGAGTACCTTGTTGATATCCCGGCGAAGTTTCCTGATCTCCTGATCGTCGGATTCGCGCGTTATCGCAAAGCGGATGTAGGACTCGCGGATCGCCTTGTCGTCATCGTGCCCGGTAATGCCGGTCAGCTTGCCCTTGCCGTCGCGGCGCACGGAGACGATCGGGTGCACCGTGATATGCACCGCCAGGCCGCGCCGGTTGATGGCAGTTGCCACCGAGTCGACGAGGAACGGCATATCGTCGTTGACCATTTCGACGAAAGTGAACGCCGACGCATAGCCGTGTGTCTTTTCCGTCGTATTGTAGATTCGCAGCAGTGCCTGGCCGTGACGGCGCACGGCTCCGAACTCGAGGTGTTCGAGCGCGATGCGCGCCATGATCTCCTCCGAGCGTCCCGCCAGGTCTTCGTACGGAACATTCGCGAAGTACTGCTTCAGGTACCGTTTGACATGCCTCTTGTTGGAGAGAGAGCGCGAGGACACGCCCGCCGCGAGAATTGCGTCAACGATGCCTTTCCTGGCATCGCTGCTGCGCCGCTTGGATTTTTTTGTCACTGCGAGTGCCCCAATGGGAACTTCGACCAGAAACCCGGATTTTAGCCTACTCGGCTTTCTCAATGACAGGCCCGATAACCCGGGCACGGGGAGCGTTCAGGGATTACCGATCAGGCGGGCCCTGGCGAGAAGCCGCTCCATGAGATTGTTGAGTTGTCCGAGTTCCTCGCTCGAAAGGCCCTCAACGAGATCGCGTTCGAAGTCGAGCGCCAGCGCAGCGATTTCGTCGTGCAATTTATGCCCTTCCTCGGTCAGGTTGAGGATGGAGCGGCGCTTGTCGGCGTCGGCAAAGACGCGGTCGATGCGGCCCTTCTTGATCAGCTTGGTGACGGCGCGGCTGACTGCGACCTTGTCGAGCATCGTGCGCTCCGCCACCTCGACGGCGGACAAGCCCGGGAAGCGGCCAAGGATGGCTATGACGCGCCACTCCGGGATGGAGACGTTGAAGCGTTTGTCATACGCCCGCGCGACGGTGGTGCTGACGGTATTCGACAGCACGGCCAGGCGGTACGGCAGGAAATGCTCGAGCTTCAGGTCGTGACCCATCCATCAAATTTATCATGCAAGGTGTGGCAGGGCGAGGTAGTCGGTCGTCTGCATTTCCATCAGGCGGCTCACGGTACGGTCGAATTCGAACGCGAGTTTCCTGCCCGCGTACAGCGAGTGTGCGTCCACGCTGGCCGACAGGATCAGCTTGACGCGCCGGTCGTAGAACTCGTCGACGAGGGCGATGAAGCGCCTGGCCTGGTCCTCCCGCGTGCGGTCGAATCGCGGCACGCCGGAAATGATGACCGACGGGTACCAGCGGGCGATCTCGATGTAGTCTGCCTGGCTGCGCGGGCCGTCGCAGACGTCCCCGAAGCGGAACCATGCGATGCCCTTGGCGCAGCGGCAGGCGCGTACGGGGCGGCCATTGATGTCGAGGTCGGTCTCTTCCCGAACCTCAGTCGAGGCGGACTCCGCGAAGAATGACTCGAGGCGGGCGGCCGCGCCCGCATCGTCGGGCGTCAGGTAGGTCCCGGCTTTCTGCAGCAGCCGCAGCCGATAGTCGGTGCACCCACCGAGATTGACGATCTCGGTGCAGCGCCTGAGCAAGTCGATCGCCGGCAGGAAGCGCTGCCGCTGCAGCCCGTCCCGGTACAGGTCGTCGGGGTGCGAGTTCGATGTGGCGACCAGCGTGACGCCACGCGCAAACAGGCCTTCGAGCAGGCGATGCAGGATCATGGCATCACCGATATCGCTGACGAAGAACTCGTCAAAGCACAGAACGCGCACCTCCGCAGCGATCTGGGCGGCGACCTTGTCGACCGGGTTTTCGACATGGCCCAGCCCCTTCAGCCGATCGTGCACGTCCTTCATCATGCGGTGGAAATGGGCGCGTTTCTTGTCCCTGGTATCGAGACTGGCGAAGAACAGGTCCATGAGGAATGTCTTGCCGCGGCCGACACCACCCCAGATATACAGGCCGCGCCGTGTTTCCCGCGGCCCATTGCGCGACAACAGCCGGTGTAAACGACCCCGGCGCGGCTGGGGCGCAGCGAGCCGGTCCGCCAGTTCCTCGAGACGCGCGACAACGGCGAGCTGGGCCTCATCTCTTACGTGGCCTTCGCGGGCAAGGCTCTCGTTGTAAGCATCGCGAATATTCACGGCAGGTGGTCGACCAAATTTGACGTATGCGGGCAGCAACGGATAATTACATGCCTGACAATGTGCGCCAACACCAGGCAGGAGCGTCCCGGGAAAATGTCCGAAGAATCTGAACGCGAATCGATGGAATTCGACGTCGTTATCGTCGGCGGCGGTCCTGCGGGTCTGGCGGCGGCGATCCGACTGATGCAGCTCGACGACAGCCTGGCCGTCGTCGTCGTCGAGAAGGGGTCGGAGATAGGTGCGCATATCCTGTCGGGTAACGTCTTTGAGCCGACTGGCCTCGACGAGCTGATCCCTGACTGGAAGGAGAACGGTGCGCCCGTGACAACGGCCTGCGCCGGCGACCGCGTGCATTACCTGACCAGCGCATCCGGCGCCGTACCCGTACCCGGCCTGTTCCTGCCGCGGCCGATGCACAACAAGGGCAATTACATCATCAGTCTCGGGGCGCTGTGCCAATGGCTGGCCGAACAGGCCGAGGCGCTCGGCGTGAACGTGTTCCCGGGCTTCGCGGCCTCGGAATTGCTGTACGACGGTGACGGTCGCGTGACCGGCGTCGCAACCGCGGACCTCGGGATCGGCCGGGACGGCCAGAAAAAAGACTCGTACACACCCGGGTATGAGCTCCTCGGCAAGTACACGATCCTCGCCGAGGGTGTCCGCGGCAGCCTCAGCGAGGAGGCCATGCGCAGATTCGATCTCAGGAAAGACGCCGATCCGCAGCATTACGGCATCGGTATCAAGGAGGTCTGGGAGATCCAGCCGGAGCGGCACGAGGAGGGCCTCGTCGTGCACACGACGGGCTGGCCGCTCGACAATCACACCGAGGGCGGCGGGTTCCTGTACCACGCGGCCGACAACAAGGTGTACCTCGGGCTCATCATTGCGCTCAATTACCGCAACCCGCACCTGTCGACGTTCGACGAGTTCCAGCGCTGGAAGACGCATCCGAAGATCCGCTGCTACCTCGAAGGGGGCAAACGCGTGGCTTACGGTGCGCGCGCCGTGAACAAGGGCGGCCTCCAGTCACTGCCGAAACTCGCATTCCCGGGCGGTATGCTGACGGGCTGCGGCGCCGGGTTCCTCAACGGCGTCAAGATCAAGGGCGCGCACACGGCGATCAAGACCGGCATGCTCGCGGCCGAGAGCATCCACAAGGCGCTGGTCTCCGGTGATACGGGGCAGTCCGAGTTGGCCGACTACGAAGAAAGCGTCAACGCATCCTGGGTATACAAGGAGCTGCACAGGGGACGCAATTTCGGCCCGGGCCTGCACAAGCTGGGCGTATTCTGGGGCGCCGCATTTGCGTTCGTCGACCAGAACATCTTCTTCGGCAAACTGCCGTTTACGTGGCGCAACACCGAGCCCGACCACGAGTCGCTCCACAAGGCCGCCGACGCCGAACCGATCGACTACCCGAAGCCGGACGGCGTCATCACCTTCGACAAGCTGTCGTCCGTATTCCTGTCGAATACAAACCACGAAGAAGACCAGCCGTCGCACCTGAGACTCAGGGACGAAACGCTCCCCGTCGCCTATAACCTGCCCGAGTACGACGAACCGGCCCAGCGCTATTGCCCGGCCGCTGTTTACGAGATCGTCGAGGAGGGCGGCGAGAGCGTATTCCGCATCAACGCCACCAACTGTGTGCACTGCAAGACCTGCGAAATTAAGGACCCGCGGCAGAATATCGTCTGGGCCGTCCCCGAGGGCGGCGGCGGGCCCAACTACGCCAACATGTGAAATAGGGTGTCAGTCACCCTATTTCGCCTATTCGAAAATAAGGTGACTGACACCCTATTTCGCTTGCATGCGAATCGCGCCGTCGATGCGGATCGTCTCGCTGTTGACGTATGTCGTTTCGTAGATGAACTGCACTGCATCGGCAAATTCGCCGGCATGGCCGAGCCGACGCGGGAACGGCACCTGCGCCGCGAGTGACTCCTGGACCTCTTCGGGCATGCCGGCCATCATCGGCGTAAGCATGATACCGGGCGCGATCGTGTTGACGCGGATGCCGAAAGCGGCGAATTCCCTTGCGAGCGGCAGCATCATCGCATGCACGCCGCCCTTGGATGCCGCGTAGGCCGCCTGGCCGATCTGGCCCTCGAATGCGGCGATCGATGCCGTACTGACGATCACGCCGCGTTCGCCGTCCTCGTCCGGTTCGTTCTCGTTCATGACGGCGGCGGCCTCCTTGGTCACGTTGAACGTCCCGACGAGGTTGATCTGGATAACGCGGTTGAATATCTCGGTGGGCCACGGACCTGCACGGCCGACGGCGCGTCCGGCGGTCGCGACGCCGGCGCAGTTGACCGCGAGCGTGATACCGCCCATGGCGTCTTTCGCGTGCGCAATCGCCGCCTTGACCGAATCCTCGTTCGACACGTCGGTATTCAGGTAGCTCGCCCGCTCGCCGAGCTTCGCGGCGCTCGCAGCGCCGAGCTCGTCATTGACGTCGAGCAGGACGACGTGGCCGCCCGCCCGCACGACGCGCTCCGCGGTGGCGTACCCGAGACCGGATGCGCCGCCCGTCACGACCGCTTTCGCTGCAGATAATTTCACCTTACTTCTCCTAGATGATTTCGTAGGCGACGGCCGTCGCTTCGCCGCCGCCGATACACTGGGTAGCGATGCCACGCTGCAGGCCCCGCGATGCGAGTTCGTGCAGCAAGGTGACCGAGATTCGGCATCCCGTCGCACCGATCGGGTGCCCGAGCGCGCAGGCACCGCCGTTGATGTTCACCTTGTCGTGCCCGAGGCCGATGTCCTGCATTGCCGCCATCGTGACGACGGCGAACGCCTCGTTGATCTCATAGAGATCCACATCGGCGGGGGTCCAGCCGAGAGCCTCGTGCAGCTTCCTGAGCGCGAACACGGGCGCCGTCGTGAACCAGGCGGGTTCGTGGGCGAACGCCGAGTGGCCGACGATCCGCGCGATCGGCGTAAGGCCGCGCCTGTCGGCCTCGTCGGCCGACATCACCAGGACCGCCGCGGCGCCATCGGAAATCGATGACGAGGTCGCCGCGGTCACCGTGCCGTCTTTCGCGAACGCCGGGCGCAGTGTCGGGATCTTCTCGACGGACACCTTGCCGGGCGTCTCGTCGACATCGACGGTAGTCTCGCCGCGGCGCGTCTTGATCGTGACGGGCGCAATCTCGCCGGCAAACGTACCGTCGGCAACCGCGCGCTGCGCGCGCGTCACCGATTCGATGGCGAATGCATCCATGGCTTCGCGGCTGAAGCCGTATTTGTCGGCTGTGACCTGCGCGTAGTGCCCCATCATCTGGCCTTCGAACGGGTCCTGCAGGCCGTCGGTGAACATGTGATCGAGTGCTTCCTGGTGGCCCATGCGGTAGCCGGTGCGCGCCTTGGGTAACAGGTACGGCGCGTTGCTCATCGACTCGAGCCCGCCGGCGACGACGACGCCGGCGCTGCCGGCCTTGATCATGTCGTGCGCCAGGATGATCGCCTCCATGCCTGACCCGCACATCTTGTTTACCGTCATTGCCGGGACGCCCTCGGGTATGCCGGCGCCGAGGGCCGCCTGGCGTGCGGGTGCCTGGCCGAGACCCGCCGGCAGGACACAACCCATGATGACCCGATCGATGTCGGCGGCGTCGACGCCGCTGCCCGACACGGTTTCCCTGATGGCGGCGGCGCCCAGGTCGGTGGCGCTTGCTCCGCTCAATGCGCCCTGGAATGCGCCGACGGGCGTGCGCATGGCGGACACGACGACTACGTCTGAACTCATTACGAACTCCGAGAGATTGATGCACTGCGAGGGCCGTTACTCTCCGCCAAATACACGCCTCGCGCAATACTGGTTTGTCGTTATGCCGGGCGGTCTTCCTGTCCCAGCAGGTCAGGTTCGTCGAGGACGGCCAGGATACGCTGCCGCGCCCCTTCGGCGAGTCCCCGGCTGGTCCTGTAATCGGGATCGCCCGGTGCGATCGCAGGCAGGATATCGATCGTCAGCGGCCCGCGGCGTGGCAGGAACGCGCCGGACGGCAGCACATACCTCGAGCCGCCGATCGCGATCGGCACGACCGGCATGTCGCTGCGCTTGGCGGCGACGAACGCCCCGGGAAGAAAACGCCCGATGCCAGGTTCCTTGCGAAACGTTCCTTCCGGGAAGAAGCCCAGCGATTCGCCGCGCAATGCCGCCTTGACGATCGACCGTGCGTCGCGGGTACTGCCGCGAATGTCGGAGCGCTCGACGAACTTCGAGCCGGCTCGCCGCAACAGGAAGTGGGCCGGGGCAAAGTCGCGCATTTCGCCCTTGATCACAAAATTAAATCGCCAGGGGAGGTAGCCTTTGAGCAGAGGGCCGTCAATGTAACTGGCGTGATTGGCGACCACGACGCAGTCGTGCGTCGGCAGGTTGTCCATGCCGCGGATACTCACGTCGACGGCCGGCAAGACGAACGCCATGCGTGAGGTCCACGTCGATATTTTCTGGCGCAACTCGGCGGACGGCACGACGAGAACCGCGATCAACAAGAAGATGACGAGCAGACCGAATATGAGCCAGGCAAGGAGGCCCCATAAGACGTCGAGCATTCGTGTGACGTAGTTCACTTTATGTTAATGCTTTCCCGATTATGTGACAGCGATCACGCCCGCACCCGGGCGTGGCCAGCATACTCGTAAACCTTGAAAAATCCGTCGCTTGGCGATGATCGCGTGCCGGTATGCTACCAGCAGTAGATGCCGGTTTGGATGACTAAATCATCGCGACAAAGGACTGCGCGACGAGAATCGATGGACGCTTATGGGCAGCAGCAACAAACCAGTAACGCCGGAGTCGAAAACAGTTCAGCGCTCGGAAGAGCTCGTGGACCGTTTTCTCGATGCCATATGGATGGAGCGCGGGCTCTCGAAGAACACGCTCGGCGCTTACCGCGCAGACCTCATGACGTTGTGCCGGGGCCTGTCCGAGCAGGAAAAGACGATCGAACAGGCCGACAAGGCCGACTTGCTCGATTTTATCGCCAAGCGTGTCGAGTCGGGCGCCAAACCGCGTTCTACGGCGCGCCAGCTGTCGAGCTTCCGCCGCTTTTTCCGTTACATAATGCGCGAAGGCATGCGCGACACGGACCCGACAGCGGACATCGAGATGCCTCGCATCGGGCGGTCTCTGCCCAAGACGCTGTCCGAGGAAGAGGTGGATGCGCTGTTGGCCGCCCCCAACACCGATGAGCCGCTCGGCCACCGCGATCGAACGATGCTCGAGCTCCTGTACGCCACCGGCCTCAGGGTATCTGAACTCATCAACCTCCAGCAGTCGCAGATTAACTTCAACCAGGGCGTACTGCGGATCGTCGGCAAGGGCGACCGCGAACGCCTGATCCCGCTCGGCGAGGAGTCCGTGCGCTGGCTCAGGGAATTCATCAGCGGGCCGCGCATGGAGATTTTGCTCGAGCGGCAAACGGATTCCCTGTTTCCGACGCGCCGTGGCAACCGCATGACGCGCCAGGCGTTCTGGCACATCATCAAGCGCTATGCCGAGAAAGCCGGCATTCGGCAGAAGATGTCGCCGCACAGCCTGCGGCATGCTTTCGCCACGCACCTGCTCAATCGCGGCGCCGACCTCAGGGTCGTACAGATGCTGCTCGGCCACAGTGACCTGTCGACGACGCAGATCTATACGCACGTCGCGCGCGAGCGCCTCAAGGACCTGCACGGCGAGCACCATCCGCGCGGCTGACGCGTCCCGCTTCAAAGCAATTGCAACAATTTGCGTGTTTTGAGGGTCTCATTTGTTAGACTTGCCGCGATTTTCGCGAGGGACCCGTTTTGATGTATCGCTCACTGAAACTTATGCAACGCGCTGCTATCGCGCTCATGCTCCTGACCGGCGCCAGTGCCGTCGCAGCCGAGCCCGACCCGGCCCTCGAAGCGGCCCGCGCGAAGATCTCGGAAATGTTCGAGATGATCGAGCCCGAGGACGTGGGCCGGAGTCCGATCGACGGCTGGTACACGATCCAGAAAGGCTCGGTCGTCGCCTACGTGTCGGCCGACGCCCGTTTCCTGTTGCAGGGCGACCTGATCGACCTCGATAGCCAGGTCAATCTCACCGAGATGAGCCGCAACGATGCGCGGCGCGATCTCATGGCGACGCTGACCGACGCCGACTCGATCGTGTTCTCGCCCGCGGAAGCGAGGCACGAGGTGACTATTTTCACCGACATCGACTGCACCTATTGTCGCCGCATGCACAGCCAGATCGACCAGTACCTGGAACAGGGCATCGCGGTCCGCTACCTGCTGTACCCGCGCAGTGGCCCCAATTCCCGTTCGTGGAGTACGTCGGAGGACGTCTGGTGCGCGAACAACCGCAACGATGCGCTGACCGCTGCGAAACTGGATCGCGAGTTCGCGACGCAGCAGTGTGATGCGTCAATGATCTCGAAGCACTACTCGCTGGGCCGGGAAGTCGGTCTGAGCGGAACGCCGGCGATCGTGCTCGAAGACGGGACCCTGATCGGCGGCTACCTGCCGCCGGCGCAGCTCGGCGCGCGTCTCAACCAGGCAGTCGCGCACCCTTAGTGGCCGCTCAGTAGCGCGTGCGGCGTACCTCGTGCACGTGCACGCCGCGATTGCGCCCGCGGTCCTCGAAGTACGTGCGCAGCGCGAACTCGACGCTGTGGAACGCGATTTCGTCCCAGGGGATTTCCTCTTCGCTCATCAGGACCGCCTCCAGCGTTTCGTCGCCCGCACCGAAATCACTGACCAGCTTGCCGGTATAGAAGAGGTGCACCTGGCCGGCAGCGACGACATCGACGCAGGCAAAGATGTGGCCCAGCTCGACCGTCGCCAGGGCTTCCTCGAGCGTCTCTCTCGCGGCCCCGCCCCCGACCGTTTCGCCGAGCTCCATGAAACCGGCGGGTAGCGTCCAGTAGCCGTAGCGCGGCTCGATCGCCCGCTTGCACATGAGCACCTTGCCGTCGCGTTCGGCGACGCAGCCGACCACGACGAGCGGGTTGCGGTAGTGCACGATGCCGCAGGCATCGCAGATCGCGCGCTCGCGACCGTCACCCTCAGGGACACGGTGGCTGACGGTGCCGCCGCAGCTCGAACAGTACTTCATCGTCTGGCCTGTTTCGTGGTGCCGGGAGGGGGAATCGAACCCCCACTTCCTCTCGGAAACCGGATTTTGAATCCGGCGCGTCTACCAGTTCCGCCATCCCGGCATAATCGATGGGGCGCACAGTATATGCGCGGTTTCTCCACCGTGCGACCCTTTGCCCGGCGCAAGCATCTAAGATGGCAGGTATGAGCAAGTTTGCCGACATCAGTATCGACCCGGGTATCGTCAGGCGTGCCGCCAAGGGTGATCCGAGGGCTCACGAGATCATCTACCGGGCCTTCGCGACGCCGGTCTACTCGATCTGCCTGCGCTTCACCAAGGCCCCGGCCCAGGCCGAGGACCTGACGCAGGAGACCTTCATCGAGGTGATGCGCTCGATCGCGAAATTTCGCGGCGAGGCGGCCCTCGGCAGCTGGATCCGGCGGATTGCCGTGACCAAGGCGCTCATGTACCTGCGCTCGGCGTGGACCAAGCGTGGCCAGGCGCTGGCCGACGACTGGAACGATGTCACGGAGGGCGATGCGCTGAGCCACGGCGTCTCACGGCACCCGGACGATGCGCTGGACCTCGATGCGGCGCTGGCCAGCCTGTCGGACGTGAGCCGTACCGTGGTGTGGTTGCACGATGTCGAAGGATTCACGCACAAGGAAATAGCGGGACTCATGGGCAAGAGCGAGAGCTTCTCGAAGTCCCAGTTGTCGCGCGCGTATCAGCGCTTGCGACCGTTTCTCGAAGTGCCGGACGAGGGCAAGCAGCCCGAGGGCGCTGCGGTCACTTATTAGAAGGTTTATGTGAAGGAGTTACCAGGGCATGAGCGGTAACAGGAAGGATGATGAGATGATCTGTGCTTTGACGGCAGGCGAACACGCTGCGCTGAAGACCGGGCTGGACGCGCTCCCGGAAACGATGCCGCCGCGCGATGTATGGCAGCGAATCAGGATGCAGGGCGAGGCCGAAGGCCTGCTGCGTCAGAGGAATGTCCTGCAACGTCCGTCGGCGTGGTATGCGGGCGTCGGCGTGGCGGCGGCGGTGCTCGTCGTGGCGATCATGCTGCCGGGCATCCGGCAGGAACCGGTCGGTACGATAGTGCCCACCTCGACGGGGACGCAGCCCGGGATTCAGCTGACGACACTGCAGACGCTGATGCACGAATCGCGTCAGCTCGAAACGAACTTGCGCGAATTGCCGGATGCCCCGGCCGTGCAGCGTGCCGGCACGATGGCGACGATCGCGGACCTCGAGGATCGCATCGCGGCCATCGATTACCAGTTGAATGATCCTTCGATCCGGATGTCGGACGAGGATCGCGAGCTTTTCTGGCGCGAACGCGTCAGGTTGATGAAGTCGCTGCTGCAGTTGCGCTATGCGCAGGCGCAACGGGCAGCGTTTTGATTGCGAGGAGTAAGACCGAATGAAGATGTGGAAAATCATGGTTCCTGCCGCGGCGATCCTGCTGCTTGCGGGTCAGGCGGCTGCGCAGACGCAAGAAGAACGCCTGCGCGAGGCGGAAGTCCGGGAACTGGAGATGGAAGAACGCATGCGTGCGGCTGAGGCGCGCATGGAGGAGGCGGCGCGCGAGATGGCGGAGATCGCCAGGGAGCGCCTGCCGCAGATTATGGAGTTCCAGCAGCGCTTCGAGTTTTCCGACCGGCCCATGCTGGGCGTCAATATCCAGAGCGAAGGCGAGTCTGACCCCGTCGAGGGCGTCGAGATCACCGGCGTGACGCCGGGGAGTGCGGCCAGCGACGCAGGGTTGCGTGCCGGGGACATTATTACCGCGGTCAACGACGAGGCGATGAGCGCCGAGTCGGCCGCGGTCGCCGCCGGGCGTTTGCTCGACTTCATGAAGGGCGTCGAGGAGGGCGATGTGCTCAAGCTCGAATACCTGCGCAGCGGCAAGGTCGGTTCCGTCGAAGTCGAGCCACGCGCCATGTCGCCACAGGCCTTCGCGTGGGCGGGCGAGCGCGGGCCGAGAGAATTCCACGTGGCGCCGGTGCCGCCGGTGCCAGGCGTACAACGTTTCGCCTTCGATTTCACGTCGCCGTGGGCACATACGAGCCTCGGCGACCTGGAACTGGTCGAACTCAACGAGGGGCTGGGCCGCTATTTCGGCACGGACACCGGGCTGCTCGTCGTCAAGGCGCCGAAATCGGGCGCGTTCGAGCTCGAGGACGGTGACGTCATCCAGAGTATCGACGGGCGCGAGCCGAAGGATGCCCGTCATGCCATGCGTATCCTGGCGTCCTACACGGCGGGCGAGGAACTCGAGCTCGGCATCATGCGCGATAAAAGAAAGCGCACGATCGAGGTCGAGATTCCCGAGGATCGAACCGAGTAGCGTCACGACACCCCCCGATCCATAGGCGCGCATGGCTTTGCTATCATGCGCGCCCATGAGTATTGAAAATCCCCTGTATCGCTGGCCCCTGCCTGTCATCGCGTTGCTCACTGCCTCCTGCGCTGAAGAGCGCCCGGACCCCGGGCACTATGGCCTCAAGGCGAGTACCGAAATCATCGTCACCAGTGAGGCGGGCGATCGCCTCGCTGCCGGGACCAATGTTCCTTTCGCGGATGGCAAGGCGTCCGGAACGGTGATCGAAATCTACCCCGAACGCCGCAAGCAGACGCTGGTCGGAATTGGCTCGTCGTTTACCGAATCGTCGGCGTTCGTGCTCGCGCACCTCGAGCCCGATGCGCGAGCGGCCGTAATGCAGCGCATCTACGGTAAAGACGGCGCCAACTTCTCGCTTGCGCGAACGACGATCGGATCCACGGACTTCTCGGTGGAGGGCAAGTACTCATACGCCCCCGTTGCAGGCGATGCCGAGTTGCAGCAGTTCTCGATTGGCGTGGATTCTGACGGCTTCCCGAGGAGCCGTTACCCCGGTATCGCCGATGAATCGTTCGACCTGTTGCCCATGATCAAGGAGGCGCTCGCGATCAAGCACGCGCAGCAGGACAAGGACCTGCGCATAGTCTCCTCGGCCTGGACCGCGCCGCCCTGGATGAAAGACATCGAGGACTACTTTCAGCGCGCGAACTGGGAGATCGGTATGGACGGTACCGGCGGCGTATTGAAGGACGAATACGAGCGGACCTACGCCGACTACCTGGTACGGTATCTCGATGCCTACGCGGCCGAAGGGGTCGATATCTGGGGACTCACGCCGGTCAACGAGCCGCATGGCAACAGCGGCAACTGGGAGAGCATGCACTTCACGCCCGAGACCCAGAACGAGTTCATCAAGAACCATCTTGGCCCGGCTCTACACGCGGGCGGTCACGAGGATGTCAGGTTGCTGATCTATGACCAGAACCGCAACGATCTCGAACACTGGACCGACGTCATCCTGGCCGATCCCGAAACGGCTCCGTACGTCTACGGCACCGCCGTCCACTGGTATGCGAGTACCTACAAGGTCTATGAAGATACGCTCGAACGCGTGCGAGCGAAGTTCCCGCAGTTCGAGATCATTCACACCGAAGGCACGATTGACGATCTCGGCAAACCGGCGCCCGGCGGCATTACCGACCCCGAGGGGTTCACGGAGACCGGCTGGTTCGACAACGACGCGTTCTGGTGGAACCAGACGGCGACCGACTGGGCCTACACGGCGACCTGGGCGCCGAACGTCGAGGACCACCCGATGTACACCCCCGTGCATCGCTACGCGCGCAATATCATCGTCAGTCTCGACCACGGCATGGCCGGCTGGATCGACTGGAACGTCGTGCTCGACCGCAATGGTGGCCCCAATCACGCAGGCAATTTCTGCGGTGCGCCGATCATGATTGATACCGATTCCGGCCAGGTTTATTACACGCCCGTGTTCTACGTGCTGGCGCAGCTCAGCCGCACGATTCGTCCCGGTGACACGGCCGTGCAGACTGAGCGGCGGCTCGACGGGCTCGATGACGATGCACTGCACGCGAGTGCGGCCGTCAACGACGACGGACTGCTCACGGTCCAGTTGCTGAATACGACCAGGGAGTCGCTGCGTTTCTCTCTGCAGATCGGCCCGCAGTACGCGGAGGTCGAAATGCCTGCCAATGCTGTCCAGACCGTCAGGGTGCAGTTGACGCAACATTGATCCGGCAGTCGCCGACGGCACTGCGCTATCATGCGCGCCCATGCTGATTTCGGACTTCGATTACGAGCTGCCGCCGTCGCTGATCGCGCGCTATCCCGCGAAGGAACGTCGTGGTAGCCGCCTGCTCGCGCTCGACAACGGGATTCGCGATCTTGGGTTCGCAGAACTGCCGTCGCTGTTGCACGAGGGTGACCTGCTCGTTTTCAATGACACGCGCGTCATCAAGGCCCGCCTCAGGGCGCACAAGGAAACCGGCGGCAAGGCCGAGATCCTGATCGAGCGCATCGAAGGTCCGCGCACGGCGCTCGCGCATGTGCGCGCCAGCAAGTCGCCGCAGCCCGGAGGCCGGCTGCTGCTGGCTGACGGGGTTGCGGCAAACGTGACCGGGCGTGATCGCGATTTTTTCGCGCTCGAATTCTCCACCGACGTGCTGCCGTTCCTCGATGCTCACGGGGAAGTCCCGTTGCCGCCCTATCTCGAACGCGAGGCGGACGAGGCCGATATCGAGCGCTACCAGACCGTTTATGCAAGAGACCCGGGTGCCGTTGCGGCGCCGACCGCGGGTATGCACTTCGACAGCGCGATGCTGGAAGAGACGCGGGCCATGGGGGTGCGCCATGCGCATGTGACCTTGCATGTCGGTGCAGGCACGTTCCAGAACCTGCGCGACGAGCACATCGAGGCCAATCGCCTGCATGCGGAACGCGTGGACGTCAACGCATCCTGCGTGGACGCCGTGCGCGAGACGAAAGCGGCCGGTGGGCGCGTCATCGCCGTCGGTACGACCACGGTACGTTCGCTGGAGTGCGCCTCTGTGAGCGGCACACTGCTGCCATTCGATGGCGAAACGGATCTCTTCATCCTGCCGGGCTTCGCGTTCCGCACGGTCGACGCGGTGATCACCAACTTTCACCTGCCACGGTCGTCGCTGCTGATGCTGGTCGCGGCGTTCGCAGGCACCGAACGCATCCTCGCCGCATACCGGCACGCCGTGCGTGAGAAATACCGTTTCTTCAGTTACGGTGATGTCATGTTCCTGACGCCGGAAGCCGCGACGTGAAGCTGCACCTGACGCAGACCTCGGGCGCCGCGCGCGTCGGGGAACTCGCATTCCGCCGCGGCAAGGTACAGACCCCGGCATTCATGCCCGTGGGTACCTATGGCACGGTCAAGAGCGTCACGCCCGAGGAAGTCGCGGCCGACGGCGCCGAGATGATCCTCGGCAATACGTTTCACCTGATGCTGCGCCCGGGCACCGCGGTCATACGCAGGCACGGCGGTCTGCACGAATTCATGAACTGGCACGGACCAATCCTGACCGACTCGGGGGGCTTCCAGGTATTTTCGCTCGCGGCGATGCGCAAGGTGACCGAGGAGGGCGTGACGTTCCAGTCACCGGTCAACGGTGACACGGTCTTGCTGACGCCGGAGAAATCGATCGAGGTCCAGCACGATCTCGACTCCGACGTCACGATGATCTTCGACGAGTGCACCCCATACCCGGCGAGCGAGGCCGAGGCGCGTGACTCGATGGCGTTGTCACTGCGCTGGGCGGCGCGCAGCCGGGTGCGTTTCGACGAGCTCAAGAGAGAGGAAGCGGACCGCGGCGAGGCCTTGTTCGGCATCGTGCAGGGCGGCATGTTCGATGACCTGCGTAAAGAATCGCTGGCCGGCCTGGTCGATATCGGCTTCGATGGTTATGCAATCGGCGGCCTTGCCGTCGGCGAGCCCGAGGACGAGCGACTCGCCGTGCTCGACGCGCTGATGCCCGAGATGCCGGCAGCGGCACCGCGTTACCTGATGGGCGTCGGCACACCCGTCGACATCGTCGAGGCCGTGCTGCGCGGTGTCGACATGTTCGACTGCGTGATCCCGACGCGCCACGCCCGCAACGGGCAACTGTTCACGTCACGCGGCACGGTGAAGTTTCGGCATGCCCGCTATGCAGCCGATACCTCGGCGCCCGATCCGGACTGCGGCTGCTACACCTGCGGGCACTACAGCCTGTCCTACCTCCGGCATCTCGTGAAATGCGGCGAGATTCTCGGCCCGCGTCTCGCGACGATTCATAACCTTCATTATTATCAGCAACTTATGCGTGATATTCGCGCGGCCGTGGCGTCGGGGGCACTCGTCGAACTCGCGGCCGCCCTGCGCAGGATATACGCGCGCGAGGACTGAATCGCGGCCCGGAACTTGCCTTCGGGATTGTCGCCCCCACGTCGAAAGCTTGTGCCATAATACCGCGCTGTTTTTCTCGGGATTTCTCATGGATTTCTTCATTCAGAACGCATACGCGCAGGGCGCGCAACAAGGCGATGGCACGAGCTTCATCATCATGATGGTGCTCATGTTCGCCGCTTTCTATTTCCTCCTGATTCGTCCGCAGCAGAAGAAACAAAAGCAGCACCAGGCACTGGTGTCGGGTTTGCAGGTGGGCGACGAAGTACTGACCGCCGGCGGCATCCTCGGCAGGATCACGGGCGTGAGCGAGCACTATGCGGTCGTCGCGATCAGTGACAATACCGAGATCAAGGTCCAGAAGCAGAGCGTCTCGGCCGTCGTACCGAAAGGCACCTACGACGAAGCATGAACAAGTTCCCCGCCTGGCTCAACACGCTCGTTCTTCTGATTCTGCTGGCGGGCTGCCTGTTCGCGCTGCCCAATCTCTACGGCAGCGTTGACGCGATCCAGATTGCGTCGACCGACGACGCGCCCTATGCCGAAGACAAGCTCGACGAATTCGTCGCGGCCGTGACCGCAGCCGGCGTCTCGCCGCAGGCTTCCTACCTGCAGGACGGGCGTGTGGTCATGCGCTTCGATTCCGTCGACGGCCAGGAGATCGCAGCCGAGGCCCTCAAGGATGCGTACTCGCGCGAAGCGAGTGTCGCGAAAACACTCGCGCCGGCCTTGCCCGACTGGATGCGCAAGCTCGGTTTCCGGCCGATGAGCCTGGGACTGGACCTGCGTGGCGGTGTCTACGTGTTGCTCGAAGTCGACATGAATACGGCGATCCAGAGCCGGCTTGCAGGCTACGAGCAGAGCTTCGACGATCGCCTGCGTGAGGCCCGCATTCGCCATCGCGTCGATATCGACGGCGACACGGTCAAGGTTCGCCTGACGAGCCCCGAAGACCTGGAGAGGGCGCGCGACATCATCGGCCGGGCCGACCAGGACCTGCTTATCGTCGACGGCGCGGACGGCAAGTCCATGACCGTGCGCATGAGCGCGGCGCAGATCCAGGAGCGCCAGGATTTCGCCATCGAGCAAAACCTGACGACGCTCCGCAACCGCGTCAACCAGCTCGGCGTGGCCGAACCCCTGGTGCAGCGAGAGGGCGTCGATCGCATCGTCGTGCAGCTGCCGGGCGTGCAGGATCCGAACCAGGTCATCGATATCCTCAAGGCAACGGCAACGATCGAGTTCCGGATGGTCGATCCGTCGGGCGACGAGCCCGGCTCGCGCCGCTACGCGGGAAGGGGCGAAGAGCCGTCGCAGGTGCTGAAACGCAAGGTCATCGCCTCGGGCGACCAGATCATCGACGCGCGCATGGGGCAGGACCAGGGCAGGCCGATAGTCTCGATCACGCTGGATTCCGCGGGCGGCGAGAGCATGCTCGAGACGACGATGAACAACCTCAAGAAACCGATGTCGACGGTCTTCATCGAAACGACGCGCGAGACGATTACGCGCAACGGCGTCGAGGAACAGCTAACGACCAGGACCGAGGAGATCATCAGCACGGCGACGATCCAGGGCGTCTTCAAGGACCGCTTCCAGATCAGTGGCCTGGCGGCTGGCGAGGCCGCCGAGCTCGCACTGCTGCTGCGCGCCGGTGCGCTGGCCGCGCCGGTCTACCCGATCGACGAACGTACGATCGGACCGAGCCTCGGCCAGGACAACATCGACCGCGGTTTCAACGCGATCAAGATCGGTTTCCTTGCGGTCATCGTCTTCATGGCGATCTACTACCGTGCCTTCGGCCTCATCGCCGACGTCGCCCTGTTTTCGAATCTCGTCTTCATCGTCGCGCTGCTGTCGATCCTCGGCGCGTCGCTGACGCTGCCGGGTATCGCGGGCATCGTCCTGACGGTCGGCATGGCCGTCGACGCCAACGTGCTCATCTTTGAGCGCATACGGGAGGAGCTGTCGGGCGGCGCGTCACCGCAGGCCGCCATCGATTCGGGCTACGGCAAGGCGCTGAGCTCGATCGTGGATGCCAACGTGACGACGCTGATCGCGGCCATCGTGCTGTTCGCACTCGGTACCGGCCCGATCAAGGGCTTCGCGATCACGCTGCTTCTCGGCATCATCACGTCGATGTTCACGGCAATCGTCGGGACGCGCACGATCGTCAACCTGGTCTGGGGCGGGCGCAAGCTCGAGTCCCTGCCGGTTTAGGAGTCGCCATGAGACTGATCAAGGAAAAAACCAGTATCGACTTCCTGAGCCGGCCGCGGCGCCGGATCGCCATCGCGCTCTCGATCCTGTTCGTGATCGCCTCGCTCGTGTCGCTGTTCACGCGCGGGCTCGAGATGGGCATCGATTTCACGGGCGGCATCCTGCTCGAGGTCGGCTACGAGCAGGCGGCGGATCTCGAGGATATACGCACGACGCTGGAAGGCGCGGGTTTCGAGGACGCCCAGGTGCAGCTGTTCGGTCGCGAGACCGATGTGCTCGTGCGCCTGCCGCCGCAGCCGGAGGCATCCAACGAGGCGGTGCGCACCCAGCTCCAGGAGACGCTCGCTGCGGGCGGTCAGTCGATCGATTTGCGGCGTGTCGAGACCGTCAGCGCCCAGGTCGGCAGCGAGCTGCGCGACAACGGCGCGCTCGCGCTGGTGGTCGCGCTCGGCCTGATCTTTGTCTACGTGATGATCCGCTTCCAGTGGAAGTTCTCGGTCGGCGCCGTCGCGGCGCTTGCACACGACGCCATCGTGACAGTCGGGTTCTTCTCCATCTTCGCGCTCCCGTTCGACCTGAGTGTCGTTGCGGCCGTCCTCGCCGTGATCGGCTATTCCCTAAACGACACGGTCGTGGCCTTCGACCGCATCCGTGAGAATTTCCTCGGCCTGCGCGGCGTGGAGGCGGAAGAGGCGATGAACATATCGATCAACGAGATGCTCGCGCGCACGCTGATCACGGGTCTCACGACCCTGCTCGTGCTCGTTGCGTTGCTGACACTGGGCGGTGAGTCGATTGCGCCGTTTTCGATCGCGCTGATCGTCGGCATCATCGTCGGCACCTACTCGTCGATCTATACGGCCAGCGCGACGGCCCTCGCCCTCGACGTCAATCCGCAGGACCTCGTAGAGCCGGTCAAGGATCCGGCGCTCGTCGACGACCTCCCGTAGCAAGGGGACAGTCACCTTAACTCGGTCCCTTCGGGACGGAGTTAAGGTGACTGTCCCCATACAATCGCCTTGATGTCGTGGGCGCAGAGCTTGGCCAGCCCGGCGTAGACCCTGGGTGTGCCGCACAGGACGTGCCCCGAGTCCAGGTAGTTTTCGGAGCCGTCCAGGCCGCTGACGATGCCGCCGGCTTCGCGGATGATCAATGCGCCGGCGGCGAGATCCCAGGCCTTGAGGCCCGCCTCCCAGAAGCCGTCCAGCCTGCCCGCCGCGACGTAGCAGAGGTCGAGTGCCGCCGCGCCCGGACGGCGCACGCCGGCCGTGTTGCGCACGACCTTGCCGAGCATGGCCAGGTAGGGGCCCATGTCGAAGTCCTTCTGCCGAAACGGGAAGCCCGTGCCGATCAACGCGTATTCCAGCTCCCTGCGCCCGCTGACACGGATCTTGCGATCGTCGAGCGTCGCACCTTCGCCGCGCGCGGCAGCGAAAATTTCCTGGCGCATCGGGTCGTAGACGGCCGCCGCCTCGGTGCGGCCCCGCACCCGCGCCGCGATCGACACGCAGAACTGGGGAAAGCCGTGCAGGAAGTTGGTCGTGCCGTCCAGCGGGTCGATCACCCAGACCGTGTCCGAGTCGCCCTGCGTCCCGGATTCCTCGGCGAGGATCGCGTGGTCCGGATAATGCCTGTGGATGACCTCGATGACGGCGGCTTCCGCGGCACGGTCCGCCTCACTGACGAAATCGTTGTGGCCCTTCTTCTCGACCGACAGCGAGTCGACCCGGTTGAGGTAGCGCATCAGGACATTGCCCCCGCGCCGCGCGGCCATGATGGCCACATTCTGTAGAGCGTTCATACAACGAATCCGCCAATTGTAAAGAGCTCGGCAGCCTGTCCGCACCGGCCGCCGGGGCGGTAGAATAACGGACTTTGTTTTTGAAGTCCCTAGAGAATGTCGATACGCATCGTCCTCGTCGGAACCACGCACCCTGGCAACATCGGGGCGGTCGCGCGCGCCATGAAGAACATGGGGCTCAGCGACCTCAGGCTCGTGAACCCGAAGTACTTCCCGCATGAGGACGCCACGGCCCGGGCATCGGGCGCCTCCGACATCCTCGAGCGCGCTGTCGTGACAGAAACGCTCGCCGACGCGATTACCGACTGTGTCTACGTGGCTGGCGCGAGCGCTCGCTCGCGTTCGATAAACTGGCCGTGCATGGGTCCGCGAGACTGCGCCGAGCGCATGATCCGCGAAAGCGCCCATGGCGATGTCGCCTGCGTGTTCGGTCCCGAGAAGAATGGCCTGCACAATGACGATCTCGACCTGTGCCACACGCTGTTGACGATCCCCACCGACCCGGGTTTCAGCTCGCTCAACATAGGTATGGCCGTACAGGTCGTCACCTACGAGTTGCGCGTCGCGAGCATGCTCGACGAAGGTCCCGTATTCGAGGTCGAAGCGCCGCCGGCGACGAGCGAGGAGATGGAGCACTTCTACGAGCACCTCGAAAACGTGCTGCGCGACGTGCGCTTCCTCGATCCCGACAATCCGCGCCACCTGATGCGCCGACTGCGTCGCTTGTTCATCCGCGCCCGTCCGGATCAGAACGAGGTCAATATCCTGCGCGGCATCCTCACCGCCGTCGACCGGGCCCGTAAAGACGATGACTGACCGGTCGATATATCTCGATTACGCGGCGTCGACGCCGGTCGACGGGCGCGTATGGGAGCGCATGCGCGAGGTCAGCGAACTGACCTGCGCCAACCCGTCGTCGACGCATGCGGCCGGGCGGCTGGCGCAGGAGATCATCGCGACTTCGACCGGGCAGCTGGCGGCGCTGTTGAACGCGCGCGCGGACCGGCTTGTCATGACCTCGGGTGCGACCGAGTCGGACAATCTCGCCATCGCGGGCGGCGCGCGATACCGTGCGCATCGCGGCCGGCACCTCGTCTCGATGCGCACCGAACACAAGGCCGTGACCGACGTATTCGAGATACTCGCGAAAGAAGGCTTCGACGTTACCTGGGTCGATCCGGCAGCCAACGGCGTGCTCGATCCGGCCGTGTTCGAGGCCGCGCTGCGCGACGACACCCAGCTTGCCTCGATCATGTTCGTCAACAACGAGACGGGCGTCGTCCAGGACATCGAGGCGCTGGGGGCGATCTGCCGCGAGCGCGACATCCTGATGCATGTCGATGCAGCGCAGGCCGTCGGCAAGGTACACATCGATCTCGCCACCTTGCCCGTCGACCTGATGTCGATTACGGCCCACAAGTTCTACGGTCCCAAGGGCGTTGGGGCGCTGTACATAGCCGATCGTCCCGGCTGCCATGTCGAACCGATCCTCTATGGCGGCGGGCAGCAGCGGCGTATCCGTCCCGGGACGATGTCGACGGAAATGATCGCCGCGCTCGGCACGACTGCGAGCATCGCGGCCGAACGCATCGACGACGACCTTGCCCACCTGCGCAGCATGCGAAAGGCGCTGTGGGACGGCATCGCCGGCATCGACGGCTTGACGCTGAACGGGGATCCCGACGGTTTTCCCGGCATTCTCAATGTCAGCGTCGCGGGCGTCGAAGGAGAGAGCCTGCTGCTCGCGCTCGAACCGCTGCTGGTGGCGACCGGGAGCGCGTGCAATTCGAAAACCCAGGAGCCGTCTTACGTGCTGCGTGCCCTGGGCCGTAGCGATGCCGAGGCGCAGAGCGCGATTCGCTTCAGTTTCGGACGTGCGACGACGCTCGATGAGGTCGAGTTCGCCGCGGCTCGCTACCGTGATGCGGTGGCCCGGCTGCGCGCCCTGGCCCCCGGGGCCGCCGCGTGAATCCTTACAGTGTCAGGGTCCGCGAGTACTTCGCAGAAGCGGCGCATGCCGGCGACGTAGCCGGCGGTGTCTCGGTGCTCGTCGACGAGCAGGACGTATGCCTGCAGTTTTCGGCCTCGGCCGAAGGTGACAGGGTCGGCGCGATGCGTTTTCGGGCACGGGCGTGCCCGCACGTCATCGCCGCCGCCGAGGCGGCCTGCGCGGCGCTGGAAGGCCGGCCTGCTGCCGACCTCATTGAATTTTCGGCGCGCGACCTTATGGATAATCTGTCTGTACCCGTCGAGAAGACCGGACGTATACTCGTACTGGAAGATGCGATTCGCGCGCTTGGGCAGCAGGTGGCGACCGACACTGGACCGTAAAGGAAGGTTTTGTATGGCAATTTCACTGACCGAGGCGGCGGCAGACCGCGTCCGGTCCTACCTCGAAATGCGCGATTCCCGGCTCGGCCTGCGCCTCGGCGTCACCGAAACCGGCTGCTCGGGCTACTCCTACGTGATCAACTATGCCGATGAGATCCGCGCCGATGATGTCGTGTTCGAGGACAAAGGCGTCAAGGTGATCGTCGACGCGCAAGCGCTCAAACTCATCGACGGGACCGAGGTGGACTTCGTGAAGAGCGGCCTCAACGAGGCGTTCAGCTTCAGGAACCCCAATATTAAAGGGGAATGCGGCTGCGGCGAGAGCTTCAACGTCTAGGGTTGCCGTAGTAGAATTAATAACTTATGTCTTTTCGCGCCCGGCGAGCCGCCGTGTGCGCTCATCTTCACACCCAGGGAAAAAGGAACGAACATATGTCCGTTGAGCAGACGCTCTCCATCATCAAGCCGGATGGCGTACAGAAGAACCTGATTGGCGAGATTTACGGTCGCTTCGAGAAAGCCGGCCTTGAAATCGTCGCTGCCCGCATGATGCACCTCGGCAAAGAACAGGCGGAGGGCTTTTACGCCGTGCACAAGGAACGTCCCTTCTTTAATGACCTCGTCAGCTACATGACCTCGGGTCCCGTTGTCGTGCAGGTACTGCAGGGCGAGGGCGCGATTGCGAAGAACCGCGAGATCATGGGTGCGACGAATCCCGCCGACGCCGATCCCGGCACGATACGCGCCGACTTCGCCGCCAGTATCGAGGAAAACGTCGTGCACGGTTCCGATGCGCCCGAGACGGCGGCTGTCGAGATTGCATTCTTCTTCGGTGATGACGGCGTGTGCCCGCGCACGCGCTAGCAGGACATGACCACGACCGCAGCAAAGACCAACCTGCTCGGCATGTCGCAAGACATGCTGGAGCGGTACTTTGCCGAGCGTGACGAGAAGCCGTTCCGCGCGCGGCAGCTCATGCAGTGGGTCTATCAGCGCGGTATTGTCGACTTCGACGACATGACCGACCTGTCGAAGAAGCTGCGTGATCGGCTGAAGGCGGACGCCGCGTTCGAGTTGCCGCAGGTCCAGTCGCGGCATGATTCCGTCGACGGCACGGTCAAGTGGCTGTTCGCAACCGATTGTGGCCAGGCCATCGAGACCGTGTTCATTCCCGAGCCTGGGCGCGGCACTCTGTGTATCTCCTCGCAGGTCGGCTGCGCGCTCGACTGCGCGTTCTGTGCAACGGGCGCCCAGGGCTTCAATCGCAACCTGACGAGCGCCGAGATTATCGGCCAGGTACTCGTAGCCAACAGCGAATTGCCGCGCCGTGACAACGGCGAGCCGGCAGTCACCAACGTTGTCTTCATGGGCATGGGCGAGCCGCTTGCCAATTACCGCAACGTCATACCCGTGCTCAGACTGCTGGTCTCCGACCGGGCGTACGGACTATCTTGGCGGCGCGTTACGGTCTCGACCTCGGGCATCGTGCCGCACATCGACAAGCTCGGTGAAGACTGCAATGTAGCGCTCGCGGTATCGCTGCACGCCACCAACGATGCGCTGCGCGACCGGCTGGTGCCGATCAACAGGCTGCACCCGATCGACGAGCTGCTCGAGGCGTGCTGGCGCTATGCGGCCGGGCAGGCGAATCGCTTCATAACCTTCGAGTACGTTATGTTGCGCGGTGTGAACGACTCATTCGCGCATGCAGATGAGCTCTGCGAGCTTCTCGCGAACAGGCCCGCGAAGGTCAACCTGATCCCGTTCAATCCGTTTACGGGCACCGAGTTCAGGCGTTCCGCGGCAGACACGATCCGTCACTTCCAGGAGCGCCTGCGGCAACGCGGCCTGGTCGCCACGATACGCAGGACGCGGGGCGACGATATCGATGCGGCCTGCGGACAGCTTGCGGGCGAAGTCAGCAATCGCGTGCGCAACCGGCTCGGCGAAAAGCGACGACGCGCAGCGAATAAGGACGACAGGAGCACGAAGGTGGTTTCAGCGTGAAAAAGAGCGAACAGTTAGCAGTTACAGGCCTCGCAATCGTGACGTTGGCGGGGTGTATCTCATCGACGACCGGCACGCCGACACGCGAAGCGGATGAAACCGATGCGGCTGAGGTCAACTACCAGCTGGGACAGCAATACTTCCAGAACGAGCACTACGAACTCGCCCTCGACCGGCTGCAGCGTGCCATCGACCTCGACCCCCGCTCGGCCAAGTCGCACCTGATGCTCGGCATGACATACGACGCACTGCAAAATGAACGTCTCGCCAGGCAGTACTACGACGAGGCCATCCGCATCGCGCCGCGCGACTTCAACATGCAGAACGCGTATGCCGTCTTCCTTTGCAAGAAGCGCGCATACACCGAGGCGGAGCGGTATTTCCAGCGCGCCTCGCAGCACCCGGAGAACGACGATGCGGAACGCACGCTGACCAACGGTGGCCTGTGCATGTTGCAGAAGCCTGACAAGGTTGCAGCGGAGAAGCTGTTCCGGGCGGCGCTGGAGCATCGCAGTGACTACGGCGAAGCGCTGCTGCAACTGTGCCTCCTGAAGTACGGGGACAAGGACTACCTTGGCGCGCGCGCTTTCCTGGCGCGCTACATGGTGGCCAACCCGTCGACGGCGGGTGTCCTGTATCTCGCGGCCGATATCGAAGGCAAGCTCGACAACGATCGCGGTCGCATGGAGTTCGTCAACCAGTTGTTGCGCGACTTTCCCGAGTCACCCGAAGCGCGCAAGGTCCTGAGCAGCGGCTAGGCGGTAGCACACCGATATGAGCGACGACGTCGAAAACAACGGGGACGAAGCGGCCGCCAGCCCGGCCGACGGCCCGCGTGGCGGCGAGCGGCTCGCGAACGCGCGCCGCGAACTGAAGATATCGATCCAGGAGATCGCGAAGGAGCTGCACCTCGACGAACGCAAGGTGCGCGCCCTGGAGCGCAACGAGTTCGACGTCCTTGGCCCACCCGTATTCGCCAAGGGGCACCTGCGCAAGTACGCCGAGCTGGTCGACGTCAGGGTCGATGACGTCATCGGCGATTACTACGAGATGACTCGCGCAGCCGAAATGCCACCCGTCGTGTCGAAGCGGCCGAAGCCGCGCCGCGAACTCTCCCCCGGGCCGTGGATTGCGGTCATCGTCGTCATCATTGCGACCGTCACGGCTTACTTCTGGTTTACCCGATCGGGGGCGCCCGAGCCTGTCGCGGCCGACCCGGAGGCGGTTCCCGGTATTATCGTGCCACCCGCTATGGACGAGGCCGCGGGTGACGAAGCCGCGCTCGCGGACGAAGAGATGGGCGTCGATCCGGCACAGTCGGCCGAGCAGCCTGCCGCCGACGCGCCGCCACAGCAGGCGCAGCCTGCCGCCGAGATCACCTCGTCTCCCGAGATCGCCGACGGCCAGATGCGGCTGCTGCTGACCTACTCGGGGGATTGCTGGACCGAGGTCTCGGACGCGTCCGGCCGGAGCCTCTTCTTCGGCCTCGGCCAGGATGGGCGCACGGTCGAGCTGAGCGGCGCCGAGCCGTTCAACGTATTGTTCGGCAACCCGGGCAACGTCGGCGTCGTCGTCAACGGCGAGGATTATTCGCTGCCGCCAACAGCGCGACCCGGTCGGCCGCTGCGCCTGACTATCACAGGGTCATGAGCAACAAGCCGAAGACTGTGCGCGGGATGAACGACATCCTGCCCGATGTCGCCGCCAGGTGGCAGCACCTGGAGAGCGAGGTCGAAGACGTGATCCAGGCCTATGGCTATCGCCAGGTGCGACTCCCCTTGCTCGAGCACACGGAGATCTTTCGCCGCTCGATCGGCGAGGTGACCGACATCGTCGAGAAAGAGATGTACACGTTCGACGACGACGGCGACAGCCTGACCCTGCGGCCCGAGGCGACGGCGAGCATGGTGCGCGCCGGCATTACCCATGGCCTGTTTCATAACCAGCGGCAGAAGCTGTGGACGGTCGGGCCGATGTTTCGGCGCGAGCGGCCGCAGGCGGGCCGCTATCGCCAGTTTCACCAGTTCGACGTCGAGGCGATGGGATACGCGGGGCCGGACGTCGATGCCGAGCTGATCATCATGTCGGCGCGCCTCTGGCAACGGCTCGGCATTGACAGCATACGGCTCGAGATCAACTCGCTGGGCGTGGCCGAGTCGCGGGAGCGCTATCGCGAGGCTCTCGTCGAGTACTTCAACGGCGTGAAAAGCCGGCTCGATGAGGATAGTATTCGGCGGCTCGGGAAAAACCCGCTGCGCATTCTCGACACCAAGAACCCCGATATGCGGGACATCGTGGCCGGGGCGCCAGTGATGCTCGATTATCTCGACGAGGAATCGGCTGCGCATTTCGAGGGTCTCAAGGCGTTGCTGGAAGCCGCGGGGGTTGAATATGAGGTCAGTCCCCGGCTCGTGCGCGGGCTCGACTACTATTCGCGCACCGTGTTCGAGTGGGTGACCGATGCGCTGGGCTCGCAAAATGCGGTGTGCGCGGGCGGCCGCTATGACGGCCTCGTCGAGAAGCTCGGCGGGCGCGCGACGCCGGCGATAGGCTGGGCGATGGGCGTCGAGCGTCTCGTCGCGTTGTATGAGGCCTGCGGCGGGGGGTACCCGCCGGTGGCACCCGACGCGTATATCGTGGCCGTCGGCGAGGGTACCCAGGCGCGCGCATTTGCGCTGGCCGAGGAACTGCGCGACGCCGCAAGCGGCCTGCGCGTCGAGCTGAATCTCGGCGGCGGCAGCTTCAAGTCGCAGATGAAGCGTGCGGACAAGAGCGGCGCGACCTGGGCGCTGGTCCTCGGTGAGCAGGAGCTCAGCGAGGGCCGGATCGGCCTGAAGCCGCTCAGGAGCGCCGCACAACAGGAGAACGTCGCGTTGGACCAGTTGGCGGCGGTGTTACAGGAACGAACAAGCGGCCGTTAGCCGCAGGCAGGAAGGCAGTCTCGTGGACGATTTACTTTCGGAAAAAGAACAGCTCGAACAGATCCGCACTTGGTGGAAGGAGTACGGCGGCTACGTCATCGGCGGGCTCGGGCTGGGTATCGCGGTCCTGGTCGGCTGGAATTACTACCAGGGCGGCAAGCTCGAATCACAGCTTGCCGGCTCGGCGTTGTACGAGACGCTGGCCGAACACGTCGAATCCGGCAGCCTGGACCAGGCCGAAGCCGTCGCCGACGACCTCGCCACCAATTACACCGATACGACCTACGCGGCGCAGGGCAAACTGGCGCTGGCCCGCCTGTACATGGACCGCAATCGCGACCAGGATGCGGTTGACGTGTTGCAGGAAATAACCGAGCAGGGGTCTGGCGGCGAACTCGAACTCATCGCGCGGGCGCGGCTTGCCCGAATCCTGCTGTACCAGGGGAAGGCGGAAGAGGTCGTTGCGCTGCTCGAGGACCAGGAATCAGCGGCATTCGCCGCGACTTTCGACGACCTGCTCGGTGACGCGTATCGGGATCTCGGGCGTTATGACGACGCCCAGGCCGCATACGAGCGAGTCATGCTCGACCCCGTTGCCCAGGCCACCGTCGACCAGCAGTTCGTGCAGTGGAAGGCGCAAGACCTGCCGCCACCGGAGTCGTCCGAGCCAGCGCCCGGGGAGGTGGTCGCCGAAGACGCGGTCGAAGAGCCCGTGGAAGAGCCTGTGGACGAACCGGTGGACGAGCCCGCTGGCGAGAACGGTACGTGAAACAGGTGATACGCATCGCAGGCCTGCTCGCGGCGGCATCCATGGTCGCCGGCTGTGGCTTGTTCGATGACAAGGACGATGAACTCGAGCCGATGAAGCTCACCGGTATCGATGAGACGGTGAAGATCAAGCGCATCTGGAGCGCGGACCTCGGCGCGGGCGCCGAGCACCTGCGCGTCGCGCTGCGCCCGACCGGCGACGGCAGCCGCATCTACGCCGCCGGGCACGCCGGCAACGTCGCCGCTTTCGATCCGGCATCGGGCGAGCGCATTTGGCAAACGGATCTCGGGCAGCAGCTCACGGCGGGTCCGGGCGTCGGCGAGGGCGCCGTCGCCGTAACCTCCCGGGACGGCTTCATTATCCTGCTCGATGCAAGTGACGGCAGCGAGCGATGGCGCGTCGACGTCGAGGCCGAATCGCTCGCACGTCCCCTCGTCAAGGGCGAGACCGTCATCGTGCAGACGATCGACAATCGTCTCGAGGCATTCTCGGTTTTCGACGGCCGCTCGCGCTGGTCGCTGCAACGATCGGCGCCGGCGCTGACCGTGCGTGGCTCGTCGAGCCCGGTCGCCATCGGCAAGGTTGCTTTTGCAGGCTTCGATTCAGGTCGCCTCGTAGCCGTCGATATCGATACGGGTGCCGTGGTGTGGGACACGCTGTTGTCGCCGCCACAGGGTCGCTCGGATCTCGATCGCCTGTCCGACATCGATGGCGAGCTCGCGGTCGTCGGGCAGGACCTGTACGCGAGCGGCTACAACGGGCGGCTCGCGGCGATCGCCGCCGAGTCGGGCCAGGTATTGTGGAGTCGCGAGATCTCCTCGCTCGCAGGCGTCGCGGCCGACTGGAACAATCTCTATTCGGTTCGCGATGATGGCGAGATCGTTGCTCTCGACCGCCGCAACGGCGCCGAGACGTGGCGCCAGAGTTCGCTGCTGCGCCGCGAGCCGACGCTCGCGGTCCCGTTCGGGTCCACGGTCGTCGTCGGTGACCTGGAGGGCTACATACATTTCTTCAGCACGCTCGACGGGGAGCCCGTTGCACGAAAGCAGCTCGGCGGTAAAGCGATATCGGCCGATCCCTACGTGATCGCGAACCGGCTCTACATCCAGAGCGACAGCGGAGATCTTGGTGTTTACGTCATCGTCGACGAGCGGCCGCAACGCGCGCAACCCGATATCGCCGACGAATCCTGAGCCGGGTTTTAAAGGCGCCATCCGATGCTCCCTGTCGTCGCATTGATCGGCCGGCCCAACGTCGGCAAGTCGACGCTTTTCAACCGGCTCACGCGTTCGCGCGATGCGCTGGTCGCCGACTATCCGGGGCTGACGCGCGATCGCAAGTACGGCTTTGGCAGGCTCGGGCCGATTCCCTACCTCGTCATCGATACCGGGGGCCTCGCCGGCGGGGAGGAGGGGATCGACGAGGTCATGGTCGAGCAGACCATCAAGGCGTTGCAGGAGGCCGACGCTGCGATCATTCTCGTCGACGGCCGCGGTGGCATCACGGCGGCGGACGAACACGTTGCACAGCTTGCGCGGCGCCACGCGAAGAAGACCTGGCTCGCGGTCAACAAGGCAGAAGGGCTCGACGCGACGATGGCCAGCGCGGATTTCTACGGTCTCGGACTCGGCGAGCCTGTGGCGATCTCTGCCGCACACGGCGATCGTATCAGCGCGCTCATGGAGGACGTGCTGTCCGGCTTCGAGTCCGACGAGGTTGCCCCCGAGGCGGACGATGAGCATGAGCTGCGCATTGCAATCGTCGGCCGGCCGAATGTCGGTAAATCGACGCTGGTCAATCGGTTGCTCGGCGAGGAGCGCCTCGTGGTCTACGACTTGCCCGGTACGACCCGCGATACGGTAGAAGTGCCGTTCGAACAGGGCGATCGCAAATACATGCTCATCGATACCGCCGGTATCCGCCGCAAGTCGCGCGTCAGCGAGGCCATCGAAAAGTTCAGCGTCGTCAAGGCGCTGCAGGCGATCGAAAAAGCGCACGTCGTCATCGCCCTTATCGATGCGCAGGAGGGCGTCACCGAACAGGACGTCAGCCTGCTCGGTCTCATCCTCGAACGAGGCCGGGCGTTGGTCGTCGTTACCAACAAGTGGGACGGCCTGCCGTCCGAGCAGCGCAAAAAGGTGCGCGACGATCTCGATCGCCGGCTGCCATTCCTCGATTTTGCAGAGCGCATCACGATCTCGGCATTGCACGGCACCGCCGTCGGTGACCTGCTGCCGGCGGCGGAACG
This sequence comes from Woeseiaceae bacterium, assembly GCA_013042375.1. Taxonomy (GTDB): domain Bacteria; phylum Pseudomonadota; class Gammaproteobacteria; order Steroidobacterales; family Woeseiaceae; genus UBA1847. Next base: position 13,055 of record JABDQH010000070.1, on the reverse strand, counting down.
CGCCTACAAGGCCGCGACCGCCGACCTGTCCACCACGGAGCTGACGCGCGCGCTCGAGGCGGCCGTCATGGAACATCCGCCGCCGCTGGTCAGGGGCCGCCGTATCCGTCTGCGCTACGCGCACCAGGGTGGTCGTAATCCGCCCGTCATCGTGATTCACGGCAACCAGACGGAAAAGCTTCCCGAGGCGTATCGCCGCTACCTCGTGAATCGATTCCGCAAGGTGTTCAGGCTCAAAGGGACGCCGGTGCGACTCGTGTTCAAGACCGGAGCCAATCCCTTCAAGGGACGGCGCAACAAGCTGACACCGAGACAGGAACGCAAACGCGGGCGGTTGATGAAGCGCGCCAGGAAGAAGTAGGGCTATACTCGACGCACACTCGGAAAGGTCCATGGGTTCAGCGCGCAAAACAACAACGTTCGACGGCCGTTTCCGTATGCACCGTGCGGGATTCCTGGAGTCGCCGACGCTCGCCTACGAGACCTGGGGCGCGCTCAACGAGGCGCGCGACAACGCCATACTGATCTTCACGGGGCTGTCGCCGTCGGCGCACGTGGCATCCTGCGCCGAGGATCCGACGCCAGGCTGGTGGGAAGAAATGGTCGGCTCCGAGAAACCGATAGACTCGGATCGTTACTTCGTCATCTGCGTCAATTCGCTCGGCAGTTGTTTTGGTTCGACCGGGCCGGCATCCGTGGACCCGCTGACCGGCGAGCCTTACCGGCTGAATTTTCCCGTGCTCACCCTTGAGGACATCGCGGAGTCAGCCTGGCATGTCGTGCAGCATCTCGGTGTGGATAAATTGCACACGGTCGTCGGCTGCTCGATGGGCGGCATGACCGGCCTCGCTTTCTGCGTTCGTCATCCCGACAGCGTTCGCCAGTTCATCTCGGTTTCGTCGGCGACACGCGCGCTGCCGTTTTCGATCGCGGTGCGTTCGCTGCAGCGCGAGATGATTCGTTCCGATCCGAAGTGGATGAAAGGCCACTACGAGGTCGGCGACCCGCCAATTATGGGACAACGGCTGGCCCGCAAGCTCGGGATGATCTCCTACCGTTCGGCAGAGGAGTGGGTGCAGCGTTTCGGACGCGAACGCTCGACCGACCACGCGCGCATCGAGGACCAGTTTGTCGCCGAGTTCGCCGTGGAATCGTACCTCGAGAACGTGGCGCAGAAGTTTACCGGCTCGTTCGATCCCAATTGCTACCTGTACCTCTCGCACGCGTCGGACCTCTTCGACCTGGCGGAGTACGGCGGCTCGCTTGACTGCGGATTCAGGCGCCTGCAGCTCGAGCGCGCGCTCGTCATCGGCGTGACGACGGACATCCTGTTCCCGATTGACCAGCAGCGCGAACTCGCACAAGGCTTCTCGATCAACTGCAGGGACACGGAGCTGGCCGAACTCGACTGTATACGCGGACACGATTCCTTCCTCGTGGACATGGATGCGTTCCGGCCCGTCATCTGGAACTTTCTCGAAAAGTAGTGCGCGCGCCGATTCGGCGTTAGTCCCGGATCAGTATCGCGGGATCGACGGCCGTGCCGTTGAGGTAGGTCCCGAAGTGCAGGTGCGGACCCGTGACGCGACCCGTGGCGCCCACCGCGCCGAGCGTTTCGCCGGTCTCTACGGGCTGGCCTTCCTCGACGGCGATCTCGCTCAGGTGGCAGTACATCGTCACGTAACCCTGGCCGTGATCAACGATCACGGTGTTGCCGTTAAAGAAGTAGTCGCCCGTTGCGGCGACGACGCCGTCGAGTGGCGCTTCGATCGGCGTGCCTTCGCCGGCGGCGATGTCCATGCCCTTGTGCGGCGCTCGCGGCTGATCGTTGTAGAAGCGGCGCAGGCCGAAACTCGAGCTGCGGCGGCCCTCGACCGGCGCGATCAGCGAGACGTCATCGACGTCGACATCCCGGAAGTTGTTCAGGGCCGCATCGATGATCCGACGTTCGCGGGTGATGCGATCGAGCTGGGCCTGGGCCGGTGTGACGTAGCTCTTGTTGGCGATCGTCAGCCGCTGTTCGGCATAGGCGTGCGGAATTAAGGTGACTGTCACCTTATTTCCGGCGACGGTGAGGGGAACCGGGCCGGGCTCGGTGCCGAGGGGCACGCCGACGATGGCTTTCCAGCGATCGGCGTCGCGCATGACGAGTACGGGTTTGCCATCGAACTCCACAGCCGGTGCCACGACGTCGGCTGCTGCGACATCGACGACGAGGATGCCGCCCGGGCGTGGCGAGTGCTCGGGCGCCGCCCAGGCCAATGCGGCGACAAACAGGGTGAGGAGCAGGGCAAGTCGCATCATTCCTTGATTACCTTCGACACGTTGGCGATCAGTTCTCCCTTGGACAGCCGCGCGTGGACTTCGTCCCCGGCTTTTGCAGAGGATGCGTCGGTCATGGCCTTGCCACCGGCATCGAGAACGATGGCGTAGCCGCGATCGAGCGTGGCGAGCGGACTGACCGAATGCAACGTGCGTCCGAGCAGCGCGACCCGGTGCCCCGCGCCGGACACGATCTCGTGCATGCCGCTCGCCAGCCGCTGCCGCAGGGCTGCGAGCCCGCCGAGCGAGCGCTCGACGGCCAGCGCTGGCGACTGTCGCATCAGCTCGCCGCGCAGGGACTGCATGTCACCGCGTTTCTCGAGCAGCAGCCGGCGCATCCCGGCCGCGAGCCGTGAGCGGTTCTCGCGCAGGCTGTCTTCTTGCCGGCGCAGGGTGGCCGCGGGACTGGCCGTGAACAGCCGCCGGCCCAGCCAGTCGAGTTGCTGCGCGCGGTCCTGGACCGCGCGTTCCCCAATGCGGCCAATGCGCAGGGCCAGCGCGTTGACGCGGTGCAGCCAGTCCGCGCTGCTCGGCACGACGATTTCGGCGGCCCCGGACGGCGTCGGTGCGCGCACATCGGCGACGAAATCGGCGATCGTGAAATCGACCTCGTGGCCGACGGCACTGACCACCGGGATCGGGCAGTCGGCAATCGCACGCGCCAGTGACTCGTCGTTGAATGCCCACAGGTCCTCGAGAGAGCCGCCGCCGCGGCCGATGATCAGGACGTCGCATTCATCGCGACGAATCGCGGCCCCGAGCGCGGCGATCAGCTCGGCCGGCGCTGCCTCGCCCTGGACCGCGGCCGGGTAGACGATCACGGGCACGGCCGGGAAGCGTCGGCCAAGCACGGTGATGACGTCGCGTACGGCGGCGCCGCTCGGCGATGTGATGACGCCGATACGCGAGGGCAGGGTGGGCAGAGGCTGCCTGCGATCCTCGTCGAACAGGCCTTCGGCCTGCAGTTTTCTCTTCAGGGCCTCGTAGCGTTGCTTGAGCACGCCTTCGCCGGCCGGCTCGAGCTGCTCGACGATCAGCTGGTAGTCGCCGCGCGGCTCGTAGACGCTGACGCGCCCGAAAGCGAGCACCTTGTCGCCGTCCTTGAAGCGCACGGCGGGCCCGCGCTGGCGCTGGCGGAACCAGGCTGCGCGGACCTGGGCCTTTTGGTCCTTGAGACTGAAGTAGATGTGCCCCGAGGCCGGCCGCGCGATGTTGGAGATTTCGCCCTCGACCCACAGCTTCGCGATGCCCTGCTCGAGCACGCTCTTGGCCATGCGATTGAGCTGGGAGACGGTAACGGCAGGTTTGGCGGACATCGGGCGATTATGCCGTTTACCGATCAACGCCGCACGCGTACAATCGCCGGCTACCCCGAAACCCACCAGGTGTTGCGCCCATGCGAATTGCCAAGGAAGCCCTGACATTCGACGACGTCTTGCTGCAGCCCGGGTACTCGGAGGTTTTGCCTCGCGAGGTCGATCTCAGTACCTCTCTGACGCGTGACATTCGCCTCAACATCCCGCTGCTGTCAGCCGCCATGGACACGGTCACCGAGTCGCGCCTGGCGATCGCGCTGGCCCAGGAAGGCGGCCTCGGCATCGTGCACAAGAACATGATGATCGAGCAGCAGGCGCGCGAAGTCCTGCTGGTCAAGAAGTTCGAATCGGGCATGGTCCGTAACCCGATCACGGTGTCGCCGGACATGACGATTCGCGACGTCATCGACCTGACGCGCTCGATGGGCATCTCGGGCGTACCGGTGGTCGACAAGAACCAGACCGTCGGTATCGTGACGCACCGCGACCTGCGCTTCGAGACGCAGCTCGACGCGCCCGTCTCGACCGTCATGACGCCGCAGGACCGGCTCGTGACCGTGCGCGAGGGCGCGCCCGAGGACGAGGTCCTCGGCCTCTTGCACAAGCACCGCATCGAAAAAGTCCTCGTCGTCGGCGACAACTACAAGCTGCTGGGCATGATCACGGCGAAGGACTTCCAGAAGGCGAAGGACTTCCCGCTCTCGTGCAAGGACAGTGCGGGCGCGCTGCGCGTCGGTGCGGCCGTCGGCACGGGCGCAGACACGGACGATCGCGTCGATGCGCTGGTGGGCGCCGGTGTCGATGTACTCGTCGTCGACACGGCGCACGGGCACTCGAAAGGCGTGATCGACCGGGTGCGCCGCGTCAAGCAGACCTACCCTGACGTGCAGGTGATCGGCGGCAATATCGCGACCGGCGCGGCGGCGGCGGCGCTGGTCGATGCCGGCGCCGACGGCGTCAAGGTCGGCATCGGCCCCGGCTCGATCTGCACGACGCGTGTCGTGGCCGGCGTCGGCGTGCCGCAAATCTCGGCCGTCGCCGAGGTCGCCGAGGCGCTGCAGAAATCGGGCGTGCCGCTGATCGCGGACGGCGGCATCCGCTACTCGGGCGACATCGCCAAGGCCATCGTGGCCGGCGCCTTCAGCGTCATGATCGGCGGACTGTTCGCCGGCACCGAGGAGTCGCCGGGCGAGGTCGAGCTGTACCAGGGCCGCTCCTACAAGTCCTACCGCGGCATGGGGTCCGTCGGTGCGATGGGCCAGTCCTACGGATCGTCGGATCGCTATTTCCAGGACGCCAACGAAGAACTCGGCAAGCTCGTGCCCGAAGGCATCGAGGGACGTGTCTCCTACAAGGGCAGCCTCCTCGCCATCGTGCACCAGCTCATTGGCGGCGTGCGGGCGGCCATGGGCTACACGGGCAGCGCCAGCATCGACGAGATGCGCGTCAAACCGCAGTTCGTGCGCATGACCGGCGCCGGCATCAAGGAAAGCCATGTCCACGACGTGGCGATCACGAAGGAAGCGCCGAACTACCGCACGCAGAGCTAGTGGCTCACTGAGGCGTCATGAAAGACATTCATGCCCATAAGCTGCTGATCCTCGATTTCGGCAGCCAGTACACGCAATTGATCGCGCGGCGCGTCCGCGAAGTCGGCGTCTACTCCGAAATCCATCCGTGGGACATGTCGGCGGACGCGATTCGCGCGTTCGCACCGAGCGGCATCATTCTCTCGGGCGGCCCCGAGTCCGTGAATCTCGAGGACCCGCCGCGCGCGCCGCAGGTCGTGTTCGAGCTCGGCGTGCCCGTGCTCGGGATTTGCTACGGCATGCAGACGATGGCCGCGCAGCTCGGCGGCCAGGTCGAGGCCTCGAGTCATCGCGAGTTCGGCTATGCCGAGATCGAGCCCGCGGAATGCGCGCTGCTGCACGGGCTCAGCGACGAAGCCAGCCACGCCATGCTCAAGGTCTGGATGAGCCACGGCGACCGCGTCGAAGCACTGCCGCCGGGCTTCGTCGCGACGGCATCGAGCGCCAACTCGCCGCTGGCCGCGATGGAAGACACCGAGCGCAACTTCTTCGGCGTGCAGTTCCACCCCGAGGTCACGCACACGCCGCAGGGGTTGGCGATCCTGAGGCGCTTCGTGCACCAGGTCTGCGCGTGCCCGGGCGACTGGACGCCCGGCAATATTGTCGCGGACGCAATCGAGCAGGTGCGCGACACGGTCGGCGACGGCAAGGTCCTGCTCGGGTTATCGGGCGGCGTCGATTCGTCGGTCGTGGCGGCGCTGCTGCACGAGGCGATCGGCGACCAGCTCGTGTGCGTGTTCGTCGACCACGGCCTGTTGCGTCACCACGAGGGCGACCAGGTTATGGAGACGTTCGCCGAGCACATGCACATCAATGTGATTCGCGTGAACGCGGCCGATCGTTTCTTCGCGGCGCTCGACGGAGTCGAAGACCCCGAAGAAAAGCGCAAGATCATCGGCGGCCAGTTCATCGAGGTGTTTGACGAGGAGGCCCACAAGCTCGAAGGCATCGAGTGGCTGGCGCAGGGCACGATCTACCCGGACGTCATCGAGTCGGCCGGTGCCAAGACCGGCAAGGCGCACGTCATCAAGTCGCATCACAATGTCGGCGGCCTGCCCGAGAAGATGCGCATGAAGCTCGTCGAACCGCTCAGGGAGCTGTTCAAGGACGAGGTGCGCAAGATCGGCCTCGAACTCGGCCTGCCGCGCGAGATGGTGTACCGCCACCCGTTCCCGGGTCCGGGCCTCGGCGTGCGGATTCTCGGCGAGGTTAAACCTGAGTACGCGAAGCTCCTGCAGCTGGCCGACGATATCTTCATCGAAGAGCTGCATGAGCAGAAGCTCTACGATGAGACGAGCCAGGCCTTCGCCGTGTTCCTGCCCGTCAAGTCGGTCGGCGTGATGGGCGATGGCCGGCGCTACGAGTACGTGATCGCGCTGCGTGCCGTGGAGACCATCGATTTCATGACGGCTCGCTGGGCCCGCTTGCCCTACGAATTCCTCGAGCACGTCAGCCTGCGCATCATCAACGAGGTCGACGGGATCTCGCGCGTCGTTTACGACATTTCCGGCAAGCCGCCCGCCACGATCGAGTGGGAATAGCGGGGTTGTCGCAATCTCCGCCACTGACGATCAGGGAAGCGCTGTCCCGCGCCAAGAAAGCCAGCAAACGCGGGGACAACGCCCTGGCCGCACAGCTGTTCAGTGCGGTGCTGAGACAGCAGCCGGATCATCCGGTTGCAAAGAAGGCGATCCGCAAACTGCAGCGGGCGGCGTCGAAGCAGGCCGGGAGTGAGCCTGCGCCGCGGGAAATGGAGGCGTTGATCCACGCGTACAACGCCGGCCACCTCGAGGCGGCCGAGAAATCCTGCAGGAGGCTGCTGGGCGAATTCCCGCAGTCGGCGCTCGTCAACAACCTCCTGGGCTCGACCCTGCAGTCACAGGGCAGGTTCGACGAGGCCGTGAAAGCCTTCGACGAAGCGATCCGGGCCAGGCCGGATTTCGCCGAGGCTTACAGCAACCGTGGCAATGCCCTGAAAGGGCTCGGTCGTTTCGCGGATAGCGTCGGCAACTACGACAAGGCGATCACGCTGAAGCCCGACTTCGCAGACGCTTACTACAATCGTGCAAACGCGCTCAAGGACCTTGGCGAACTCGACGCGGCGATCGCGAGCTACGAGAACGCGCTTCGCCTCAGGCCCGATCTTGCACCAGCACACCGCAACCTCAGCGCCCTGAAGACCTACGAGGAGGGCGACGCACAGATCGAAATCCTCGAGCGCCTCCTGTCGGGCGAGCGCGTTCCGGGACGCACGGAACTCTGCTTCGCGGCTGCGAAGGCGTACGAGGATATCGGGCAATACGAGAAGAGCTTCGATCGGCTGGAGGAGGGCAATCGCCTCCGCGGGCAGGAACTCGGATACAACATCGACGCGGACAGGCAGCTGTTCGCCGAGCTCAGGGACATGTTCGCGGGCGAAGCGCCGGCCGCCGTCGAGCCGCAGGAACCTGCCGCGGTCCTGCCAATCTTCATCGTCGGCATGATGCGTTCCGGGACCTCGCTCGTGGAACAGATCCTGGCGACGCATGACGCGGTGCACGGCGCGGGCGAACTGGAGACCATGAATCACCTCGTGGTGCCGACCCTCCCGCGCATCGACAGTGATGCCGTGCGCCGAGGCTACCTGGAGTCCCTCGACGCGCTCGGCGTGTCCGAGAAGGTCGTGACGGACAAGATGCCGATGAACTTCCGCTGGCTGGGCCACATCCTGACGGCCTTGCCCGAAGCGAAAGTCGTGCACGTGCAGCGGGATGCCACGGCGACGTGCTGGTCGATCTACAAGCATTACTTTCCTGACGAGGGACACGGTTACGGCTGTGACCTGCGCGATCTCGCCGAGTACTACAGGCTCTACGAGGACCTCATGGCATTCTGGCGCGAGCGCTTCCGCGACAGGATCTGCGACCTCAGCTACGAAGCGCTGACCGAGAACCAGGAACAGGGAACCCGGAACCTGCTGGCGTACTGCGGTCTGGACTGGCAGGAGTCGTGCCTCGACTTCCATCGCACGAAGCGGAGGGTGCGGACGCTGAGCGCGACGCAGGTGCGGCGCGAGATGTACCAGGGCAGCTCACAAGCATGGAGGCGCTACGAAGATCGCCTGCGACCGCTGACAGAGGCACTGGAGCGCTGACATGGACTGGTCGGAGCAGGACGTTGCGTGCATGCGGGCGGCGCTGGCTGAAGCGGCGGCAGCGTCCGATGACGGTGAGGTGCCCGTCGGCGCAGTCGTCGTTGCCGGCGGGGCGATCATCGCGTCGGCGCACAACAGGACGATTGTCGATGCCGACCCGGCCGGTCACGCGGAGCTGCTGGCGCTGCGCAGCGCGGCAGCCGCGGTTGGCAACCATCGCCTCGTCGGGGCAACGCTCTACGTCACGCTCGAGCCCTGCGTCATGTGCGTAGGCGCGATCGCGCAGGCGCGCATCGCCCGCGTCGTCTTCGGCGCCTACGATGCAAAAGCGGGCGCACTGGGCAGCGTGGAAGACCTGGCCGAGTCACGTGCGCTCAATCATCGCTTCGAGGTCAACGGCGGACTGCTCGCCGACGAGTCGGGCGAGTTGCTCAAGGCGTTCTTCGCGGAGCGCCGCTAGCGCTAATCTTTCCCTAGGCCGTCGGGTCGTGGCTGAGGTCGGGCAGGGTCTCGGCCTCTTCGGTCTCCTCCTGCTCGGTGAGCCAGATGAGGATGTCGTAATAGGCGCGAATGTTGTTGACGTAGAGCACGGGCTCCCAGCCGCGCGCGTATCCATACGGAACCCGGGAATACCACTTGTGCTGTGCTTTCAGCGGCAGCGCGGCGCTGATGTCGATCCAGGAATCCGGGTCGCCGCCCTGCCATTCGGCGATCATGCGCGCGTCCTTGAGGTGATAGAAACCGACGTTGTACGCTGCGAGCGCCATCCACGTCCGGTCCGGCTCGTCCACGGTGTCGGGTACGCGCTCGGTCTGGCGCAGGAAATAACGTGCGCCGCCGAAGATGCTGGACTCCGGGTCCTCGCGATCCTCGAGCCCGAGGTAATCGGCCGTCGCCTCTGTAAGCATCATGATGCCGCGAACGCCGGTCGGCGAAACGGCATTCGCGCGCCAGTGTGACTCCTGGTAGCCGATCGCGGCGAGCAATCGCCAGTCGACGCCGTACTCGGCACCCGCCGCCTCGAACATGGCGCGATAGCGTGGCAGACGGCTCGCGTAATGGCGAATGAAGTTACGCGTGCCGACATAGTCGTATTTCTTGATGTGGCCATAGTAACGGTCGTGTACGCGGGCGAGCATGCCCGAGTCGTCCGCGGCCATGACGAACTCGTCGGCACGTGCCAGCAACGAGTCGCCCGCCCCCTTCGGAAAGGCCCACGCGATCGGGTCGTCGACATGCAGGTCGAGCGCGACGCGCAGGCTGGGGTAGAAGTGGCGCTGGATCGCGAAGTCGGGGCTGTCGGCGATCGTCAGGTCCACTTCCCCCATGGCGACTTTCGTCAGAAGATCCGCGGCCTCGACGTCGGCATTCTCTGTCCAGGTCAGCTCCGGATACTTGCGCTGTAGCGATTCGAGGATTTCGACATGGCTGCTCGAGGCGAGCACCTCGATCGAGCGGTCGAGGATGTCCTCGATGCGGCGCGGCCGGCCCGTGCCGAGCTTGTATATCAGGTGGACGTCGACCGATTCGTAGGGATGCCCGAAATGCAGGTACTCGCGGCGCGAGTCCGTGATCGACAGGCCGGCCGCGGCCATGTGCGCTTCGCCAGACAGGAGTCTGGGCACGATCTCGGAAACGCTGTCGACCGAGTTGATGACGAGCCGCACGCCGAGTTCGTCGGCGAACGACTGGACGAGATCGTACTCGGGACCCGCAGGGCCGTCAGGACTCACGGTGTACGAGGTCGGGCTGTTGCGCGTGACGACGCGCAACTCGCCGAGATCGACCACCTGGTCGAGAAGGGCGGGCGGCGAGGAACAGGTTCCGATCAGGCCCGCCAACAGGATGATGAGTAACGGCCGCAAGTGTCGCTTCCAGTACCCTAAGATCACCATATTATCGCACCGGCGGGGGCGAATGGACCCTTGACTTTGTATCTATTGGTCACCAATATCGGCGCCCCACGACGGGAGAGGTGCCTTCGTTCCCGAACGGGCCTGATTCGACAAACGGCGCAGCCGTTTGGACGCACGCAGTGCGCCCGCAGGGCGAGGAGCGCAGCGACGAGTCAAATCAGGTGTACTGGCGTCCGCAGGACGCCTGCTTAAAATCTGAACAGACCTATGGAGAGGTGCCGGAGTGGTCGAACGGGCCTGATTCGAAATCAGGTGTACGGTTACACCGTACCGTGGGTTCGAATCCCACCCTCTCCGCCAGAAATTGAAAATGGGGCCCTTGTGGCCCCATTTTTGATTTCCGGCAGAGGCTCAGGGATGAAAACCCTGTTCGACAAAATCGCGCAGCGATTTTGGACGCACGCTGTGCGCCCCGAAGGGGTGAGGATCGCCCCAGGGCGATCCGAGTCCATCCCACCCCGGAACATGAGCGCATTGTTGAGCGGTCCCGACTGACGCATAATTCGCGACTCATTGGACAGGCGCTCCCAGGTGATCACGATGAAATACAGCATTGTCGTACTTTCGTTTCTGCTCGTATTCGGCTGCCAACGGGCACCCGAGCCCGCTGCCGAGGCCGCACCCGAAGTGCAACCCGCTGCCGAGGCCGCGGCCGAACAAATGACGCTGGAGGCGCTGCTCGCGGCACAGCCCGAGGAAGTGCGGGCTCGTTACGCATTTCGAAACCCAGGGGAAACGCTGGAGTTCTTTGGCATCGAACCCGGCATGACTGTCGTTGAGGGCCTCCCGGGCGGTGGCTGGTACACCAAGCTGTTGTTGCCCTGGCTCGGCGCAGAGGGCCGTCTCATCGGTGCCGATTATCCGATGGCAATATGGCCGAATTTCAACTTCGGGACAGAGGAATTCATTGCGAAACGCAGCACCTGGCTGACGGACTGGCCGGCGGGCGCCGAGGAGTGGCGCGGTGAGTCGGGCGCATCGATCGAAGCGGTCGTCATGGGCTCCCTACCCGAGAAATTTCACGGCACAGCTGACGTAGTGTTTTTCCCACGAGTGCTGCACAACCTCGCAAACTACGAGTCACAAGGCGGCTTCCTGACGATGGCGCTCGCCGACGCATTCGCGGTCTTGAAACCGGGCGGTACGTTTGGCGTCGTGCAACATCACGCGCGCGACGACATGTCGGACGAGTTCGCCGATGGCAGCCACGGCTACCTCAAGAAGAGTTTCGTAATTGCCGTGGCCGAGGCGGCCGGTTTCGAGTTTGTCGCCGAAAGCGACATCAACGCGAACCCGAAAGACCAGCCAACCGAGGAAGACATCGTGTGGCGCCTGCCGCCGTCGTTTGCAACCAGTGGCGACGATGAGGAGCTCAGGGCCAAATATGCCGCGGTCGGCGAATCCAACCGCATGACGTTGAAGTTTCGCAAACCCGAATGAATATCTTGCTCAGAAATCCGTTGGTGCCGGCGGCGCTTCTACCTTGACCGGCGGTGTCTTCCCGAGCTCTGCCAGCAGGTACCTGACCGCTGCCTCGAGCGTCGGGTCCTCGCCCGCGGCAACGAGTTCGGGTCGATCGACAACTTCGATGTCCGGGGAGACGCCTTCGTTTTCTACAGCCCATTCGTTGTCGGTGTCCATAAAACGGAATGTCGACGCCAGGATGCTGCCGCCATCTGCGAGTGATGGATTGCCGGAAATGCCGATCAGGCCGCCCCAGGTGCGCGTGCCGATGAGCGGCCCCAGCCCGAGTTTCCTGAAGTAATAAGGGAACGCGTCGCCACCCGACGACGAATAGCCATTGATCAGCGTCGCCTTGGGGCCGGTGTGCGAGAAGGCCGGTGTAGCCAGGGGCTCGAGGCCGCGGCGCTTCCAGTAGTTCAGCGGCCTGCGCGACACCAGCTCGATCATGCGATCCGGAATAAAGCCACCGCCGTTGTAGCGTGCGTCGATGATCAGGGCGTCCTTGTTCATCTGCGGCATGAAGCGCTTGAACAGCTCACGATTGCCGTCGCCCGCCGTATTCGGCAGGTGCACGTAGCCAACGCGACCGCCGGACAGCTCGTCGACGCGGCGCGCACGATCCTCGATCCAGTCGAGATAACGCAGCTGGGTTTCCGACGTGACGGTCCTGACCATGACGTCGCGACTGCCGCGTGCGTTCGGCCTGTCGTTGACGGCAAGCGTTACGACGTCACCGCCGGTGTTTTCGAGCAGCTGGTAGAAGTTCTGTGCGCCTGCCGTTGAAACGCCATTGATGGCGACAATGTAGTCGCCGACCGAGACATCGACGCCGGGCGCTGCCAGCGGTGAGTAGAAGGCCGCCTGCCAGGTCTCGCCCTGGAAGATCTTGTCGACGCGGTAGGCATCACCCTCGCGTTTGAATTCGGCGCCAAGCAAGCCGCCGTCGCGACGTTCGACCGCGGGCTGGTCGCCGGACTGTACGTAGATATGTCCCGCATTCATCTCGCCCGCAATCTCGCCGAAGATGTAATCGAGATCGGCCCGGTGGGCGACGTGCTTCACGAGCGGTTCGTACTTCGTGCGAATGCCGTCCCAGTCCATGCCGTGCATATTGGGGTCGTAGAACCAGTCACGAAGTATCCGCCAGCCGTCCACGTACATCTGCTGCCACTCGACCTTCGGATCGACGAGTAACTCCATGTCGTCGAGGTCGAGCCGGCCTTCGGATGCGTCCTGCTCCGCGGCAAGATCGGCGATGCCGAGTTCGCTACTGGCCGAGTAGAGGAGTTTCTCCCCGTTACCGGACAGCGAGAAG
>JABDQH010000067.1 GCA_013042375.1 Woeseiaceae bacterium | reverse complement strand
ATGGAGGCGCTGACGGGTGCAAGCGTGGCGGCACTGACCGTTTACGACATGCTCAAGGCGATGTCGCACGACATCGTCATCGGGGAGACCCGCCTCATGGCCAAGACGGGCGGCAAAGAGGATTTCCGGCGCGATGCCTAGCGCTCCTGTATACGGGCTCGTGCTGGCCGGCGGTCGCAGTCGGCGCATGGGTCGGGACAAGGCGCTGCTCGAGCACGAAGGCCGCTCGCAACTGGCGCACGCGATGGCGCTGATCGGCAGGCACGTCGAGCGCGTCTTCGTGTCGACGCGTGCCGACCAGCAGCAAGAACCCGAGCGTGCCCGCTACAGCCAGATCGTGGATCGCTACGACGATCTCGGACCGCTGGCCGGCATCCTGTCGGCCCTGGACGAGCACCCCGAGGCGGACTGGCTGGTCGTCGCCTGCGACCTGCCCAATATTGGTGACGACACCGTCGCGAACCTGTTGGCGAATCGCTCCGAAGACCACCCGTTCACGGCATACATCAGCAGTCACGACGGGCTGCCCGAACCGCTCTGCGCGATCTGGCGCGCCGGCACCGCCGGTATCGTCAGGCAGTTCGCGGACGAGGGCGTCCACTGTCCGCGCAAGATCCTGATCCGCTCGCAGACACACCTGGTCGAGCAGACGGATCCGGCCTCGCTCGACAACGTCAACACGCCCGCGGACCTCGCGTCGAGCGTCCTCGAGGCTGCCTCGTGAAGAGTCTCACGGTGCGCTACTTTGCGATGTTCCGCGAGCACGCGGGCGTCGCAGAGGAGACGCTGGAGCTCGATGCTGCGACCGCGCGTGACGTCTTCGAAGCGACGCGCGCGCGCCACGGGTCGCACGAACCGCTGGGCCACTGCAAGGTGGCGATCAACGAGACGATGGCCGACTGGGACGCGCCCGTGAGCGACGGCGACACCGTGTTGCTGTTCCCGCCCGTCGCCGGCGGCTGACATGATCGAGGTAGCTGACGCTCCGATCGATACCGCGGCACTGCAGCGCTCGCTGGAGAATCCGGCCGCGGGGGGCTACTGCGCGTTCGAGGGCTGGGTACGCAACGAAAACGAGGGCCACGCCGTCGAGCGTCTCGAGTACGAGGCCTACGAGCCGCTGGTCGCCGTCGAAGGTGAGAAAGTCATTGCCGAGGCGCGCGAGCGTTTTCCGTTTCTCGAGGCGCGCTGCGTGCATCGTGTCGGGCTCCTCGAACTAGGAGAGTGCGCCGTGTGGATTGGCGTCGCGTCCAAACACCGCGACGAGGCCTTCAAGGCCTGTCGTTACATCATCGACGAGATCAAGGTCAGGTTGCCGATCTGGAAGAAGGAACACTACGCGGACGGCGATTCCGGTTGGGTAAATTGCGAGCGCTGCGCGCAGCACGGGAATGCGAAATGAGCGAAAAGTACACGGTTAGTTCGATCGAGGATGCGAAGGCACTCGAAGGCGTCGAGGTCGGGGTGTCGGACTGGGTCGTCGTCGACCAGCATCGCATCGACCAGTTCGCCGAGGCGACGGGCGATCACCAGTGGATTCATGTCGACACCGAGCGGGCGGCGAAGGAACTGCCCGACGGCAAGACCATCGCGCACGGTTACCTGACGCTGTCGCTGATCCCGGCAGTGACCGGCGATTTCGTCGAGATGAAAAACCTGGCGCGGGCCATCAACTTTGGCCTGAACAAGGTGCGCTTCTACACGCCGGTGCCTGTCGGAGCAAGGATTCGCGGTCGGGCGACCGTGCTGCAGGCGCGCAGCCGTGCCGGCGCCTTGTTCCTGACCTCGGAGGTTCGGCTCGAGGTCGAGGATGAGCGCAAACCGGCCTGCGTGGCGGAGACGCTGGGCATGTATTTCTTCAATGAGTAACGTAGCGCCATGACCCTGGTTGTAGCATTCCTCGGCGCCCTGATCGTGCTGCTAGGCGCGCTCGGGCTCGCCAGTCCCGCGCGGTTTCGCGGCCTGTTCGCGGTCATGTCGCCGCAGACGCGCTACATCATGGCGGTCGTGATTCGCCTTGCGATGGGCGCCCTGCTCTGGGTCCTGGCCGACGACCTGCGCCACCCCCACGTGATGCGCATCCTGGCGGTCATCGCCGTCGTCGCGGCGGTCGTCATACTTGTTCTTGGCAGGCCGCGACTCGATCGCTTCGTCGACTGGTGGCTGGCGCGCCCCGACAACGTGATCCGGGTATCGGCGCTGTTCGCCGCAGCTTTCGGCGCTTACCTGGTTTACGTCGCCGTCTGAAGTGGCCGGGGGAAACAGTCGGGCCTAGTCGTCAAACTCGGCCGTAGTCTGCCGCTTGCGATTGACGTTAAGATGAACCACGTCCGGCCGCGAGTAATGCCCGACGGCATCGAGGCTGTGGCGCTCCTCGAGCACGCGCGTGTGGTCGATTTCAACAACCTCGAGCGTCTCCTCACCCACGACCGGCTCGAGCACCCATTCACCGTCGGGCCCGGCCACGCAGGAGCCGCCGTCGGCCATGACCTCGTCGGCCGCCTCGATCAGCAGCTCGGCATGGGGCAGCGACGGATCGATATCCGATTTGCGCATCAGGCCCGAGACCGACACGACGTAGGAGCGGCTCTCGCGCGCGATGAAGCGCGTGATGTCCTCGGTGTTGCGCCGGTTGCCGGGCCAGATCGCGACGTGCAGGTCCTCGCCCTGCGCGTACAGCGCGGCCCGCGGCAGCGGCAGCCAGTTCTCCCAGCAATTGAGGCCGCCCACCGTGAAGGCGCCCAAACG
>JABDQH010000029.1 GCA_013042375.1 Woeseiaceae bacterium | reverse complement strand
GCCACCTCCGCGGGGACATGCTTTAGCGTGTCCCCTCGACCGCGTTCCACTCCACCCCGAGCGTATCCCCACCAAAGGGGGACACCGCTCCGCAGTGTCCCCCCTTTCTACGGTCAGGTAAGCTACGGCGCATGAAAAAACTCCGCGTAGAACTCGGCGAACGCAGCTACCCGATCGTGATCGGGCGCGGGTTGCTGGGTGGCGGGTTCGACCTTGGCGGCTACGTTCGTGGCGGGGACTGCCTGGTCGTCACTAACGAAACGGTCGGGCCGCTGTACCTCGATAAGCTCCTGCCGAACCTCGCCGGTCGCGACGTCAGCAGCATCGAGCTGCCCGACGGTGAGGCGTACAAGACGCTGGCGACGATGCAGACTATCCTCGACCGGCTCGTCGAGAGCGGCGCCAATCGCGACACGACCGTCGTCGCGCTCGGCGGCGGCGTGGTCGGCGACATCGCGGGCTTCGCCGCCGCCTGTTATATGCGCGGCGTCGGTTTCATCCAGGTCCCGACGACACTGCTCGCCCAGGTCGACTCGTCGGTCGGCGGCAAGACCGGCGTCAATCACGAGCAAGGCAAGAACCTGATCGGTGCGTTCTACCAGCCGGCCGCCGTCCTCATCGACACCGACACGCTCGATACCTTGCCCGACCGGGAGCTGAGCGCCGGCCTGGCCGAAGTCATCAAGCACGGTGCGATCTGTGACGCCGGGTTCTTCGCCTGGCTCGAAGACAACATGGGTGCACTGCTCGATCGCGACGCCGCCGCGCTCGGCTATGCCGTTCGCCGTTCCTGCGAGATCAAATCGCAAGTGGTGGCCGAAGACGAACGCGAGTTGGGGCGCCGCGCCATCCTCAATTTCGGCCATACCTTCGGCCATGCGATCGAACGCTGCCAGGGCTATGGCGACTGGCTGCACGGCGAGGCCGTCGCGGCCGGCATGGTGATGGCGGCCCGGCTCAGCGGCCTGGATGAGGGCAGCATCGACCGGATCAGGGCGCTGGTTGCCGCCGCGCGGCTGCCCGCCGAGCCGCCCGACATTGCTAGCAACGCCTGGATGAGCGCGATGGGCATGGACAAGAAAGTGCAGGGCAGGCAACTGCGTTTCGTCGTGCTCGACGCGATCGGGGCCAGCCGCGTCACGGCGGACTATGACGCGGAACGCCTCGATGCCCTCCTGAAGGCGGCCTGATGGGCGAAGGTCTCGCGCCTTACGCGGCCGACGAGGCGTACAGCCGCGGCCGGCGATACGACGAAGCGCCCCCGATGCATCGCGGCGAGTACCAGCGCGATCGTGACCGCATCATCCACGCGACCGCGTTCCGGCGCCTCATGTACAAGACCCAGGTCTTCGTCAATCACGAAGGCGACCTGTACCGGACACGGCTGACGCACTCGCTCGAGGTGTCGCAGATCGGTCGCTCGGCGGCCGTCGCATTGCGCCTGAACGAGCCGTTGACCGAGGCCATCTGCCTGGCGCACGACCTCGGGCATACGCCGTTCGGTCACGCCGGACAGGATACGCTCAACGCGTGCATGCGCGACTATGGCGGGTTCGAGCACAACCTGCAGTCCCTGCGCGTCGTCGACGAGCTCGAGTCGAAATACGCCGAGTTTCCGGGCCTCAACCTCATGTTCGAGACGCGCGAAGGCATCCTCAAGCACTGCTCACAGCGCAACGCGCGCTCGCTCGGCGACGTCGGGCGCCGTTTTCTCGAGCGCAAACAGCCCGGACTCGAAGCGCAGATCGCCGACACAGCGGATGCGATCGCCTACAACAACCACGACGTCGACGACGGTTTCCGCGCCGGTCTCCTGTCACTCGAGCAACTGCGCGAGCAGCCGCTCTTCGATGCGCAGTACCGGGCCGTGCAGGCAAAATACCCGGCGCTTGAAGACCGCCGCCTCATCTACGAGATCATCCGCCGCATGATCGGCGTCGTGGTCAACGATCTCATCGAGGAAACGGCGCGCCGCATCCGGCGCGCGGGTGTGGCCTCGATCGAAGATGTGCGCGCGGCGGGCGAGCGGCTCGTCGGCCTGTCGCCCGGCGTCGAAGAGCAGCACGTATCGCTCAAGCGTTTCCTGCACCGGCACCTGTACCGCCACGAGCAGAAACTCGAAATGACGCGCACGGCGCAGACCATCGTCAGCGACCTGTTCTCGGCATACACGGACGACGTGTCGCGCATGCCGGCTGAATTTGCGGACGCCGCCGCCGAACTCGACGAGGCCGGGCGCGCCAGGGTCATCGCCGATTACATTGCCGGCATGACCGATCGCTTTGCAATGAGGACCCACGCCGCGCTGCCGGACTGATAAAATGCGCGCGCCATGAAAAACATACCAGCAAGAGACCGCCTCATCTTCGCGATGGACGTGCCGACCTGCGAGCGCGCCAGGGCGCTCGCGAGCGAGCTCGGCGATGCCGTAAGCTTTTACAAGATCGGCCTCGAGCTGATGATGAGCGGCGAGTACTTCGAACTGCTCGACTGGATGCTCGAGCGTGACAAGAAGGTCTTCTGCGATCTCAAGTTCTTCGACATCCCGGCGACGGTCGCCTCGGCCGTGCGTTCACTCAAGGACCGCGGCGCCACCTTCGTCACCGTGCACGGCAACCGCTCGATCATGGAGGCCGCCGCCGAGAACAAGGGCGACACGCTCAAGGTGCTCGGCGTCACCGTGCTGACGAGCCTCGACCGCGGCGATCTGGACGACCTCGGCTTCGACTGCAACATCGACGAACTCGTCCTGTCGCGCGCCAGGCAATGCCTCGAGTCGGGGTGCGACGGCGTGATCTCGTCGGGCCTCGAGGTACCCAGGTTGCGCGAGTTCGTCGACGAGAAACTGCTCGTCGTGTCGCCCGGCATCCGGCCCGTGGACAACAAACCTGTCGGTGACCAGAAACGCGTCGTGACCGTCCCGACCGCATTCGCCAACGGCTGCGACTACATCGTCGTCGGCCGGCCGATCCGCGACGCCGACAGCCCGCGCGCGGCGGCCGAGGCGATGCAGGAACAGATCGCAGCGGCGGTAGCGGCATGACGCAGAAACTCGAGAACGATCTCTTCCTGCGCGCGTTGCTTAAGAAACCCGTGCCGCGTACGCCGATGTGGATCATGCGCCAGGCCGGGCGCTACCTGCCCGAGTATCGGGCCACGCGCGCCGAAGCCGGCGACTTCATGAGCCTGTGCCGCAATCCCGAACTCGCCTGCGAGGTCACGATGCAGCCGCTCAGGCGCTACGCGCTCGATGCCGCGATCCTGTTCTCGGACATCCTGACCGTGCCCGATGCGATGGGTCTCGGCCTGTACTTCCGGACGGGCGAGGGGCCGAAGTTCGAGCGGCCCGTGCAGACGGCCAATGCAATCCGGGCGTTGCGCGTGCCCGACGTCGAGAAGAGCCTGGGCTACGTGTTCGACGCGGTGCGCACGATCCGCCGCGAACTGAACGGCAAGGTGCCGCTGATCGGTTTCGCCGGCAGCCCGTTCACCTGCGGTACCTACATGGTCGAAGGCGGCTCGAGCCGCGAGTTCCCGACCATCAAGGGGCTCGCCAAGGAATCGCCCGAGGTGCTCGACAGGCTCATGGACGTCGTCGCCGAAACGACGATCGAGTACCTGAATGCGCAGATCGACGCCGGCGCCCAGGCCGTGCAGATATTCGACACCTGGGGTGCGGCGCTCGAACCCGACGACTTCCGGCGTTTTTCATTGGCGAGCATGCAGAAGATCGTCGACGGACTGACGCGCGAGAAGGACGGGCACCGCGTGCCCGTGATCCTGTTCACGAAGGGCGCGGGCCCGCTCTTGAAAGACCTGGCCGAAACCGGCTGCGATGCGCTCGGCGTCGACTGGACGACCGACCTCGCGACTGCGCGCGAATACGTCGGGGACAAGGTGGCGCTGCAGGGCAACCTCGATCCGGCGACGCTGCGCGAGAGCCCCGAGGTGATTCGCGCAGGCGTCGCCAGGACGCTGGCGAGCTACGGCACGGGCCCGGGGCACGTATTCAACCTCGGCCACGGCATCACGCCCGACATCGACCCCGACAACGTCAGCGTGCTCGTCGACGCGGTCCACGAGCTCAGCCCTCAGTATCATTCCTGACTAAATAAGGTGCCAGTCACCCTATTTCCAAAATAGGGTGACTGGCACCCTATTAGCCGCGCTAGTCGCGCAGGGCGCGGCGCAGGATCTTGCCGACGTTGGTCTTCGGCAGCTCGTCGCGGAATTCGACGGCTCTCGGACGCTTGTAGCCGGTCAGGTTCTTTTTGCAGTAGTCGAGGACGTCGCGCTCGGTGATCGTGT
>JABDQH010000022.1 GCA_013042375.1 Woeseiaceae bacterium | reverse complement strand
GCGCGGCGCAGGATCTTGCCGACGTTGGTCTTCGGCAGCTCGTCGCGGAATTCGACGGCTCTCGGACGCTTGTAGCCGGTCAGGTTCTTTTTGCAGTAGTCGAGGACGTCGCGCTCGGTGATCGTGTCGTCCTTGCGCACGGCGAAGATCTTGACGACCTCGCCCGAGCGCTCGTCGGGCATGCCGATTGCCGCGGCCTCGAGGATGCCGTCAAGTTCGACGACGACGTTCTCGATTTCGTTCGGGTACACGTTGAAGCCCGAGACGAGGATCATGTCTTTCTTGCGGTCCTCGATCCACACGTAGCCGCCGTCGTCCATGCGGCCGACGTCGCCCGTGAGCAGCCAGCCGCCCGGCAGCATGACTTCTGCCGTGTCCTGCGGCCGCTGCCAGTAGCCCTCCATGACCTGCGGACCCTTGATGCAGATCTCGCCGACCTCGCCGAGCGGCAGCGCGCTGCCGTCATCGCCCGCGATCATGACGTCGGTCGACGGTACCGGCAGACCGATCGAACCGTCGAATTCGCTGTTGATCTTGCAGCAGATGGCGACGGGCGAGGTTTCGGTCAGGCCGTAGCCCTGCAGAACCGTGTGCCCGGTTTTCTGCTTCCATTCTTTCGCGACCGCGGGCTGCACGGCCATGCCGCCGCCGATGCAAACGCGCAGATGGCTGAAGTCGATCAGCCCGAAATTCTCGGCGTTCATGAGCGCCGCGAACATCGTATTGACGCCCGTGAACAGGTTGAACTCGTGGCTGGCGATCTCCTTGGCGAAGCCCTCGAAGTCACGCGGGTTCGTGATCAGGACGTTCTGGCCACCCTGTGCCATGACCGTCAGGCAGTTCCCCTCGAGCGAGAAAATGTGATAGAGCGGCAGCGCCGTGATGGCGACGATCGGCTCGACGCCCGCGTATGCATCGGCCTGCCACACGATGGTCTGCTGGATGTTGTAGACCATGTTGCGGTGGCTGAGCATCGCGCCCTTGGACACGCCCGTGGTGCCGCCCGTGTACTGCAGGTAGGCGATGTCGGCGAAGCCGAGTTCGACCTTGTCGAGCGTTTCGCTTGAACCAGCCTTGAGCGCGCGGCCAAATGTCGTGCTGTTGGCAAAGTGGTACGACGGCACCACCTTCTTGACACGACGCAGCACGAAATTGGTCAGCGCGCTCTTCGGGAAGCCCAGCAGGTCGCCGACGCCCGTCGTGACGACATGATCGACGTCGGTGTCGTCGATGACGCCTTCGAGGATATGGGCGAAGTTCTCGAGGATTACGACGCACTTGGCGCCCGAGTCCTTCAGCTGGTGCCGGAGTTCGCGCGCCGTATACAACGGGTTGACGTTGACGACGACGAGGCCGGCGCGGAAGATGCCGCACATCGCCACCGGGTACTGCAACACGTTGGGCAGCATGATCGCCACGCGTTCGCCGCGCGTCAGCCCGAGCTTCTTCTGCAGGTAACACGCGAACTGCATCGACAGTCGATCGAGGTCGCTGTAGGTCAGCGTCCTGCCCATGCAGGTATAGGCGGCATTGCCCGGGTACGCAGCGAAGCTGTGCTCGCACAGGTCCCGGATCGACCGCCATGGCGGCTTTGGAACCTCGGCGGGCATGCCCTCCGGATAGGACTTGAGCCAGGCTTTCTCCACGGATTCCCCCTAGTCGTTCTACTTTCCGTCCAGTGTAGCCTGAATTACGGGCCAGGCGTTATCCAGGAGAATGGGCTGGGCCGCGGCATTGGGGTGAATGCGGTCTTCCAGCAGGAGGTCGTCATTCAGCGCGATGCCTTCCATGAAAAACTCGATCCAGGCAATGCCGAGTTCGCTGGCGACGTCGGCGTACACGGCTTCGAACGCCTGCGTGTACCGCGGCCCGTAGTTGGTCGGGATGCGAATGCCGAGCAGGACCACGCTCGCGCCCGACGCCGTGGCGCGCTCGGCGATGGCGCTGAGATTGGCCTTGATGCGAGCCGGCGGGAAGCCGCGCAGCCCGTCGTTGCCGCCGAGTTCGAGGATGATGAGCTCGGGTGCGAAGGTCTCGATGGCGCTGCCGATCTGCGTGGCGCCGCCCTCGGTCGTCTCGCCACTGATGCTGGCGTTGACCACGCGATGTTCGTACCCTTGATCCTCGAGCCGCTGCTGCAACAATGCGCCCCAGGATTGGTCTGTATCGATACCGTATCCTGCGCTCAGGCTGTCACCGAATATCAGGACCGTTGGTGAGTCGGCCGCCTGCACAGCAGACGCCAGGAACAAACAACAGAGAGCAAAGATAGATCGCATGCCGGATTCGCCTGTGAAAAGTGTGCTGCGAGCACACCGTTTGAGTAAAGAGGTTAGCAGTCCCGAAGGTAGTCTGACCATCCTCGATGACGTGAGTTTCGATATCGACGCGGGTGCGTCGATTGCCGTCGTCGGGCCGTCCGGGGCAGGCAAATCGACGCTGCTCGCGTTGCTCGCGGGCCTCGACCTGCCGACGCGTGGCCACGTCGAGCTCGATGGCACCAACCTCTCGGAGCTCGACGAGGACGGCCGCGCCCTCGTGCGTGCGGAAAAGGTCGGCTTTGTCTTCCAGTCGTTTCATCTCGTGCCGGCATTGAACGCGCTCGAGAACGTCATGCTGCCGCTCGAACTCGCCGGTCATGCAAGCGCGCGCCGGGTCGCCACGAGCATCGTCGACGAAGTAGGCCTCGCGGAGCGGCGCAGCCACTATCCGGCACAGCTGTCGGGCGGCGAGAAACAGCGCGTCGCGATCGCGCGCGCGTTCGCCACCGAGCCGGCCGTGCTGTTCGCCGACGAGCCGACCGGCAACCTCGACAGCCGCACCGGCGCGAACATCATGCAGCTGATGTTCGACCTGAACCGTGCATCGAGGACGACGCTCGTGCTCGTTACGCACGACCTGGCGCTGGCAGAGCGCTGTGACCGGGTCCTCGAACTCGATGTCGGGCGGCTCGTGAGCGACAGCGGGGCGCCAGGGTGAAGGCGATTCTCTTCGCCCTGCGCAGCTTTGGCCGCGAACTGCGGTCGGGCGAGATGATCGTGTTGCTGGCGGCCGTGAGCCTCGCCGTCGCGGCCCTGACCGCGGTCGGGTTCCTGACGGACCGCATCGGCAAGGCCGTGGCACGCCAGGCCAACGAAGTGCTGGCCGCCGACCTGCGGCTGCGTTCGCAGGCGCCCGTGCCCGACGAATGGCGTGAGCTGGCCGCCGCGCACGCCCTGGAGACGGCCGACACGATGTCGTTCCCGTCGGTCGTGTTTCACGGCGACGACAACGCGCTGTCGTCGATTCTCGCCGTGACAGACAACTACCCGCTGCGCGGCGCCGTGCGCACGGCGGGCGCAATGTTTGGCGAACAGCGTGCGGTCGATGGTATTCCGGCACGCGGCGAGGCCTGGGCCGACGGCGCGCTGCTCGCGCGTATCGGCGCCGACGTCGGCGACGTGCTCGAGGTCGGCGAGCTGCGGCTGCGCGTGGCTGCGGTCCTGACCTACCGGCCCGACCAGTCGATCGGCTTCGCCTCGCTCGCGCCGACGCTCATCATGAACAGGGACGAAGTCGCGGCCAGCGGGCTCGTCGGCGAGGGCAGCCGCGTGCGCTACGCGCTGCTCGTGGCCGGCGACGAGGCCGATGTCGCGGCCTTCAACGCAGCCGTCGCAGACCAGCTGCCCGACGAGATTCGCGTGCGCAGCCAGGAGGAGAGCAGCGAACGGGCCTACAGCGCCGCCGATCGCGCGCAGCGCTTCCTGTCGCTGACGGCCGTCATCGCCCTGCTGCTGAGCGCGGTCGCGATCGCGATGTCGGCGCGGCGCTTCGCGCAGCGGCGCATGGATACGGTTGCGTTGATGAAGAGCCTCGGCGCGACCCAGCGCTTCGTCATCAGCGTCTCGCTGGTACAGCTCCTGATTCTCGGCATCCTGGGCGCGGCGATCGGCAGCGTCGTCGGCTTCGCCGCCGAGGAGCTCATCGCCCGCATACTGGCCGACCTGCTGGCGGGCGACCTGCCGGATGCCGGCCTGCGCCCCGTCATCCTCGGTTGCGGCAGCGCGCTCGTGCTGCTGGTCGGCTTCGCGCTGCCGTCGATGATCGAGCTCAGGAATACGCCGCCGCTGCGTGTGCTGCGCTACGACGAGATGCCGCCGGCGCCATCGCGCGTGCTCGTCGGCGCCCTGTCGCTGGCCGCGGTCGCTGCGCTCCTGTACCGCTCGGTCGGAGATCCGCGCATGCTGGTCATCATGATCGGCGGGATCATCGTCATCGCGGGGGCGCTCTATCTCGCCGGGCGCGGCCTTGTCGCGCTGCTCGGGCGGGCGCGCTCGGGCGTCGGCGTGGCGTGGCGCTACGGTCTCGCCAACGTATCGCGCCGCGGCCGCGACAGCGCCGTGCAGGTCGTGGCTTTCGGACTCGGCATCACGGTGTTGCTGCTGCTCACGCTCGTGCGCACTGACCTGCTCGAAGGCTGGCGCGCGACGCTCGACGACAAGGCGCCGAATCATTTCCTGATCAACATCCAGCCGCACGAACGCGATGCCGTGGCCGGCCTGTTCACGCAGAACGACCTCGAGGCGCCCGCATTCACACCGCTCGTGCGGGCACGCATGCTGGCGATCAACGGCGAGTCGGTGAAGGAGCGCAGCTACCCGAACCGCGACGGCGAATGGCTCGCCAATCGCGAGGCGAACCTGTCCTGGGCCGCCGCGCTCAGCGACAGCAACGAGATCGTCGACGGCGCGTGGTGGCCGGCCGGCTACTCCGGTACGCCGCTCGCGTCGATCGAGGAGGAGGCCGCCAGCAACGCGGGACTCACGATCGGCGACGTCCTGACGTTCTTCGTCGCCGGCCGCGAGGTCGAGGCCGAGATCGCGAGCATCCGCAAGATCAACTGGGATTCGTTTCAGCCCAACTTTTTCATCGTGCTCTCCCCGGGTGCGCTCGACGGCATGCCGACGACCTTCATCTCGAGCATGCGCATCGAGGCAGACAAACAGCCGCTGCTGATCGATCTGATGCGCAGGCATCCCGCGGTCTCGGTCATCGATCTCGGCGCGATCCTCGAACAGGTGCGCGGCATTATCGACAAGGCCAGCCTGGCCGTGCAGGCCGTGTTCGTCTTTACGCTCGCGGCAGGCATCGCCGTGTTGTTCGCGGCCGTGCAATCGACGATCGACGAGCGGCGTTTCGAGAGCGCGATGCTGCGTGCGCTCGGCGCGCGCCGCCGCACGGTATTCGCCGGCGTCATGACCGAGTTCGCGGCCCTCGGCGCCGCTGCCGGCGTGCTCGCGTCGGCCGGCGCGTCGGTCCTCGCGGCGCTGGTCGCGACGCGCCTGTTCGAGCTCCCCTATACGTTCAATCCGCTGATCTGGTTTGCGGGCGTCGGCGCCGGCATCCTGGTCGTGTGCATCAGCGGCTTCTTTGCCGCGCGCGGCGCCGTGAACGCGGTGCCCGTCGATGTGCTCAGGGGGCTGCCGACGTGAGCGAGACGAGACTTTCCTGCGGCGTCGTCCTGGCGCGGCAGACCGAAGGTGGCTGGGCGACGCTGCTGCTGCGCGCCTGGCACCACTGGGACTTCCCCAAAGGCATACGCGAAAGCGGCGAGGATCCGCTGCAAGCCGCGATTCGCGAGGTCGGCGAGGAGACGGGCATCACGGCCATGAGCTTCGACTGGGGCGAGCGCTTTTTCGAAACCGGCCCTTACAGCCGCGGCAAGATCGCGCGCTACTTCATTGCGCGCACGACGCAGGACGAGGTCGTGATGGGCCTTTCACCGGAAACGGGCGAGCCCGAACACCAGGAGTGGCGCTGGGTGAGCTTTGACGAGGCCTACGACCTCGGCTCGCCGCGGGTTCGCCAGATCGTGCAGTGGGCCAGGCAGGTCATCGGCGCCTGAATCAGACGACGCGGTTCTTTTCCTCGCCGTTCAGGAACGCGGCGATGTTGGCCGTCAGCTGGTCGAGGCCGGCCTGGCGGGCCTCGCGCGTGCCCCACGCGATGTGCGGCGTGACGATCAGGTTGTTGCCGCGGTAGTCGAGCAGCGGGTCGCCGTCTATGGGCGGCTCCGTGGGCAGGACATCAATCGCGGCCGCCGCGATCTCCCCGCTGCCGAGCGCCTCGGCGAGCGCCTGCGTGTCGACGAGCGCGCCGCGCGCCGTGTTGATCAGGATCGCCGACGGCTTCATGCGCCGGAACTCGTCGGCGCCGAACAGCCCGCGCGTCGCCTCGTTTAGCGGGCAGTGCAGCGAGATGACGTCTGCGCGCCGCAGCAGCTCGTCGAACGCGACGCGGCCGTCGGGCACCTCGGGGCTGCCCGGGCGCGCCGCGATGATGACGTCCATATCGAAAGCAGCGCCGACGCGAGCCACGCCCCGGCCGAGATCGCCGTAACCGACGATACCGAGCGTCATCGCCGACAGCTCGTCGATCGGGTGCGTCAGCATGCAGAAGTTGCTGGCTTGCTGCCAAGCGCCGCCGCGTACGTCGTCGGCGTAGTCGCGCAGGCTGTGCGTCAGGCCGAGCAGGCAGCCGAAGACATGCTCGACGACGGACTGCGTGCAATAGGCGCGGATGTTCGCGACGGCGACGCCATGTTTCCTGGCCGCCTCGAGATCGATGTTGTCGGTCCCGGTCGCGGTCAGGCCGATGAAGCGCATGTCGGGGGCGCCTTGGAACAGGGTTTCGGAGATCATGATCTTGTTGCCGAGCACGATCGTGGCGCCCGCGATGCGCTTCGCGACCTCCTCGTCACTGGTCTCATCAAAGATCTCGAGTTCGGGAAGCAGCGCCTGCAATTTGCTGGTGTCGAGATCGGGCCCCATGGTCGCCCAATCGAGCAATACGGCTTTCATTGTTATTCGTCGTGTCGCAAAGTACGTGACGATGGCCGAAGCATTCTGGAAACGCAAATCGCTTAGCGAAATGAACCGCGAGGAGTGGGAATCACTGTGCGACGGGTGCGCGCTGTGCTGCCTGCACAAGGTTCAGGACGAGGACACCGACGAGGTATTCTTCACCGATATCGCGTGCCGGCTGCTCGACCTCGATACCTGTCGCTGCACCGACTACGCCAGGCGCGTGAAACTGGTCGCCGAGTGCCTCGTGCTCGTCGCCGACCAGCCCGAGGCATTCCGCTGGTTGCCCGCGAGCTGCGCGTACCGCAGACTCGCGAACGGTGCCGACCTGCCCGAATGGCACCCGCTGGTCAGCGGCGACCCGGACAGCGTGCACGCCGCCGGCATCTCGATAAAGGGTTTCGCCGTGTCCGAGAACGAGACGAGCGAATGGCACATCGTCCAGGACCTGGGCGCGAACGAAGAATAGTATGAGCGAGAATCCGATGATCCCCCTGGACGGCTACCGCGAGTATCCGCTCGAGGAAATGCGGGCGCGGCTGGCCGAGTTCTACGCGGACATCAACCGCCGGCGCACGGTGCGCGAGTTCTCGGATCGCGAGGTGCCGCGCGACCTGATCGAGACCGCGCTCGCGGCGGCCGGCACGGCGCCGAGCGGCGCCAACCTGCAGCCCTGGCATTTCGTCGTCGTGTCGGGCCCCGAGACGAAGAAGAAAATACGCGCCGCGGCGGAGGCCGAGGAGCGCGAGTTCTACGAGCATCGCGCGTCGGAGGAATGGCTGGCCGCGCTGGCACCGCTCGGCACCGATCAGCACAAGCCCTTCCTCGAGAAGGCGCCCTACCTGATCGCCGTGTTCCTGCAGAAGTACGGCGAACTGCCCGATGGCCGCAGGGTGAAGCACTACTACCCGGCCGAATCGACAGGTCTTGCGACGGGCATCCTGATCACGGCGCTGCATCGCGCGGGCCTGGCCACGCTGACCCACACGCCGAGTCCGATGAAGTTTCTCAACGAGATTCTCGGACGCCCGAAGAGCGAGCGGCCGTTCCTGCTGCTCGTCGTCGGCTACCCGGAAAAGGACGCGCGTGTGCCCGATATAGTGCGCAAGGAGCTCGACGAATTTTCGTCGTGGGTCGACGAGTAGGGCCTTTAGACCCAATACAATCAGCCGCTTACCACAAATTTACTGCGTCCGGGGGCGCTATCAGCTATTCACCTGTCGCCACTTAGCGACTATGATTCGCCGATGAAGATTGCACGCAAGAATAAATGCGGCGTGCAGAAGGAACCCCGATGCGCAGCAATCGAATAGTCCCGGAGCCCCCGGTACTGCTTCCTGAGGACGCTGAGAGTATTTCGGTCTGGGGTTTTTCCGACACGGCATTCGAGATGCTGGACGGCGACGTCGTCCGGCTGAGCGGCGACCGCTATGAGCTGGCCGGGCAGGAGCTGCCCGACCTCCTGGCCTGGGTACGCGACCAGATCCATCCGGACATCGCGGCCGACAACCTGAACCCGTCACGGTACCCGCCGCCGTTGCCCGAGGCGCGCGTCAACGACGCCTTCGTCGAGGACGTGCGCGGCTTCCTGGGCGACGACCAGCTCAGCGACGACGCCGAAGTGCGCCTGCGCCGCGGCCACGGCCAGACGCAGGAGGAGATGTACCGCATCAAGTACGACAGGGTCGGGCGCATACCCGATCTCGTCGTGTTCCCGGCGAGCGACGAGGAAGTCGAGCGCATCGTGCGTTCGGCCAACGCGCACGACGTCAGCCTGATCCCCTACGGCGGTGGCACCAACGTCAGCAACGCGCTGTACTGTCCCGAGTTCGAAGCACGCATGATCGTGGTCGTCGACATGAGTCGCATGAACCGCATCCTGTGGATCGACCCCGACAACCACATGGCCTGTATCCAGGCCGGTGCGGTCGGGCGCACGATCGCCGAGCAGCTCGCCGAGCACGGCTTCACGCTGGGGCACGAGCCGGACAGCATCGAGTTTTCGACCATGGGCGGCTGGGTCGCGACGCACGCCAGCGGCATGAAAAAGAACCGCTACGGCAACATCGAGGATCTCTTGCTCGACGTCACGGTCGTGACGTCCACGGGCACGCTGTCGCGCCCGATGGTCGCGCCGCGCGAGTCGGTCGGCGTCGGCGACGTACGGCGCTGGATCCTCGGCTCCGAGGGCGGCTTCGGCATCATCACGCAGGCGATCGTCAAGATCTACCCGCTGCCCGAGGTACAGGAATACGGCTCGATCATCTTCCCGAACCTCGACAAGGGCGTCGATTTTCTCTACGAGCTCACGCGCACGGCGACGCCGCCGGCCAGCGTGCGGCTCGTCGACAACACGCAGTTCCAGCTCAGCCAGACGTTGAAGCCGCACTCTGCCGGACTGAAAAAGCTCAAGAGCAGCCTGGAGAAGTGGTTCGTCCTCAAGGTCAAAGGCTTCGATCCAAACGAGATGACCGCCTGTACGCTCGTGTTCGAAGGCAGCAAGGCAGAGGTCAGGACGCAGCAGCGCGACGTCTACCGCATCGCCGCCAAACACCAGGGCATGAACGGCGGCGCCTCCAACGGCAAGCGCGGCTACCAGCTCACCTACGGTATCGCCTACCTGCGCGACTGGATTCTCAACCACTGGCTGCTGGCGGAGTCGTTCGAGACCTCGGCGGCGTGGACCGACGCGCTCGCCGTTTGCAACAACGTCAAGAAACGGCTCGCCGAGGAACACAAGAAACGCAACCTGCCGGGCAAGCCGTTCATGTCCTGCCGCGTGACCCAGGTGTACCCGACCGGCGTCTGCATCTATTTCTATTTCGCCTTCTACTTCAAGGGCGTCGACAACCCGAGCGAGGTGTTCAGCGAAATCGAACACGCCGCCCGTGACGAGGTCCTGAAGTCCGGCGGCTCACTGTCACACCACCATGGCATAGGCAAGATACGGCAGGACTTCCTGCCGCGCGTCCTGTCGCAGGGTGTGCTGGACTGGCAGCAACAAATAAAGAAAGCCGTGGACCCGGGCAACGTGTTTGGCGCCGGCAACCAGGCATTCGAAACCGCTGAGGGAGACGACGGGTAATCCGTTACCTGCAGGCAACAAGCGTGCAAGAACAGCCATCGAATTCGGAAACGGACCGAAGGAACGGCCGCGACATCGTGCTGACCGGCGCCACGGGCTTCGTCGGCAAGGTCGTGCTGTACGAACTGCTGCGCCGCCGCGAGGAGCTCGGCGTCGAAAAAGTCCGCCTGCTGATTCGTGCCGGCCGCAACAGCGATGCCACCAGGCGCTTGCAAACGGAGATCGCTTCCTCGCGCTGTTTCGAAGACCTGGATTTCGACTGGCAGGAGTACGTCGAGCCGATCGAAAGCGACCTTAGCCTGCCGAGCGTCGGTGTCGATGAGGACACGCTCGCAGCGATGCAGGAAAGCGTCACGCACGTGATCAACTGCGCCGCCTCGGTGCAGTTCGACCTGCCGATCGAACAGGCAGCGAAAGCGAACGTAACGACGGCGCTCGAAATGCTCGAACTCGCGCGCGGTTGCCGCAATCTCGAACGCTTCCTGAGCGTGTCGACGGCCTACGTCACGCCGCATACCAGCGAGCACGACCCGGTCCACGAAGTGCTCGCACCACTGCCCCGCGACGCGCGGGAGCTGTACGAGGCGATTCAGCAGGGCCTGATCGACGAAAACAAACTCATGGCGCAGTCGGGCCACCCCAATACCTACACGCTGACCAAGTGCATCGCCGAGCACCTGCTGGTCGAGCGGCAGGGCGATGTGCCGCTCGCAATCGTGCGGCCGAGCATCATCTCGGCCAGCATGGAGCGCCCGTCCCCGGGCTGGATCGACAGCCCCGCGGCGTTCGCCCTGTTCGTCGTACAGATCGGGGCGGGGCGCATGCGCGCCGTGATCGCGCGGCCCGAGTCGAGTCTCGACGTGATTCCCTGCGATGCCGTAGTGGATCGTGTCATCGACGTCGCGTTCGGCAAGGGGCCACCGCAGGAGGCGGATGCACCGCTGATCCGGCATGCGGTCGCGGGTCCCGAGAACAGCCCGATGATCCGCGACTGCATCAGGGCGATCACGGAATTTTTTGCGCAGAACCCGGATACGCGGCGCGGCAACAAGGACCAGGCGGCCTCGGTGCGCTACCTGGGGCCGGACGGCCTGCTGTACCGCCTCAACCACTGGCTGTATCACGAGCGCGGCTCGAAGTCGCGCCGCAAGGCCGAGGGCATCGCGGCGACCAACCGGCTGTTCTCGGTCTTCACGCAGAAGACGTTCCAGTTCGAGTCGTCGATGCCGTTCGATCCGCCGGACTTCGATACGTCCGCCTATATCGCGACGGTTTGCAAAGGCGTCGCCGAAAACCTCATGGGCGCCGACCAGACGGCCGTCCCGTTTGCGGGCAGTCGTTTCCCGAGGACGCGTCCGGACTCGCGCTGGGTCATGAGCCAGCCGCAAGGCAACCTGTTCGTTCGCTTTGCCGTGTACGTGGTGATCAAGACGCTGCGTAAGAGCCTCGAGTACGTGACCTTCGACCGCACGGCTTTCGAAAAAGCCGTGCGCGACGTACCTGAGGGAGCGCACATCGTGCTCGTGCCCTCGCACCGCAGCTATCTCGACTTCGTCCTGTGCTCGATCCTGATGTTTGCGCGGCCCGAGCTCGGCATCCGCATCCCGCACATTGCCGCGACCTCGGATTTCGCGCGCATCCCGCTGCTCAACTGGCTGATCCTGAGGCTGCACGCCTTTTACATCGAGCGTGGGCTGGGTCAGGAAGACAAGAGGCTGACCAACAAGGTGCGCAGGCTTGTCCGCTCGGGCCGCGTCATCGAGTTCTTTATCGAGGGCAAGCGCAGCCGGGCACGGCGCTTCCTGCCGCCGCGCCGGGGCCTGCTGCGTTGCCTGCAAAGCACGGGCGAGACCTTCGCCGTACTGCCGATCGCCTTCAGCTACGAGCGCCTGCCCGAGGAAGCGCCGTTCACCGCGGAGCTCAAAGGGGACCCGCGGCCACCCATGCGTTTGCGCGATCTCATTCGCTGGAACAGGCGGGCGCGCGCCGGTGACGTGCGCCTTGGCCGCGCCCATATCGGCTGCGGCAAACCGGTAGTGTACGGGCCGGACTCGGACATCTACGAGGTCGCGAAGGACATCATGGCCGAGCTGCAGTACGAGACCGTGGCGACCCGGTATCACCTGCTCGCCTTTCTCGAGCGCGAGAAAGACGCGCTCGTCGACATCGACATGGCGTGGCTCGCGCAGGCCATCGAGCGGCGCGGCGGCAGCGTGCTGCGCACCTACCTCGACGACCGTGGCGTCTCGCCGCTCCACGAGCGCGGCATGCGCTACCAGTACGAACACTTGTTCTATGCCGAGGCAGAGCAGGCGTTCGCGGGCAACCCGGCCATCAGGAGCCACATCCGCCGTAACCGCTACGGCGAGTTCGCGACGCCGGACAACGGCACGGCGCAGCAGGATCCGCGCGTCCTGCTGTTCCTGCGTGCGCTGTTCGGCGACGTGGTGCGCAATTACCGAGTCGTTATCGACGCACTCGGTGATCCGGCGGTGCCACTCCGACTGAATACGCCGCTCGCGGTCGTCCGTGCGCGGCTGGATGACGAGCTACACGTCCCCGACGTCGAAGCCGTGTTTAACGATCTCGCCAGCCGGCACATCCTCGACTGCGACAAGGAAGAAAAGACCTACTTCTGGGGTACGAACGCGGCGGAGCTCGACGGATACCGTGCCGCGCTCGCACGCTTCTAGGACATGACCGGGAAGTACCTCGTGACGGGCGCATCCGGCTTCGCCGGGCGCCACCTGCTCGAGTCACGGGCCGCGGGAACGAAGGCCATCGCCCTGGTGCGCGACCCCGATGCGTGGGCGAAGGAGCCCTGGGCCGCCGGGCTCGCCGACGTCACGCCCGTGAAGGGATCGCTGTCCAGCCTCGACGGCTGGGCCGACGAACTGCCGCCGCTCGCCGGGATCTTCCACTTTGCGGCACTCGTGCGCCACAGCCGCATCGGTGCCGACGAGGTCTACGAGACCAACGTCGAGGGGACGCTCAACATGGTGCGCCTCGCGGCGCGGCATGACTGCCGCGTCGTCATGCTGTCGACGTCGGGAACCGTAGGCTGCTTCGACAGCCCGGACGAGAAAGCCGACGAGAACGCAGAATTCTGCGAAGCGACGGTCGAGGGCTGGCCCTACTATCACTCGAAGGTCATAGCCGAGCGCCGCGCGCGGCAGCTCGCCGACGAACTCGGTGTCGAGCTCGTGTTCATTCGCCCGCCCGTGCTGCTAGGTCCCGGCGATCACCGCTTCCGCTCGACGTCCAACATCATTCGCATGCTGCGCGGGCGCCTGCCGTTCCTGATCATGGGCGGCATGCACTTCATCGACATACGCGATGCGATGCAGGCGCTGTGGCGCGCGATGCAGCGAACAGAGGTCAGGCCCGTGTACCACCTGGCCGGCACGAGTTCGACGATCGAGGAATTCTTCGGCATGGTCGGCGAGGTCTCGGGCGTGCGTGCGCCGCACCGCATCCTGCCTTACTGGCTCGCGAAACGCATCGCGGCGGCCGACGAATGGCTGGGCATGAAGCTGCGCGGCGCACCGCTGCACTTTTTCCCCGGCCCGGTCGTCGTCGAGATGGCGCGGCACTACTGGGGGCTCGAGTCGCTGTACGCGAAGGACGAGCTCGGCTACGAAAGTCGCGAGCCGCTCGAGACGCTGCATGATACCGTTGCGTGGTTGCGCGCCACTCACCCGGCGCTGCGCAAGTGAGAGCAACCAGGGAGAGTAGCTACCCATGGAATTTCTGACACTGGACAACCTCGTTACGCTTGCCATGCTGACGCTGCTGCAGGCCGTGCTGGGTTTCGACAACCTGCTTTACATTACGCTCGAATCGAAGCGCGCGCCGCCTCACCGGCAGGCCATGGTGCGCCGCCTCGGCATCGGCCTCGCGATGGTGCTGCGCATCGGCCTGCTGTTCCTGCTGGTCAGGGTCATCGAACTATTCAAGGACCCGTGGTTCTCGGTCGAATGGTCGGGCGTTGTGACAGGCGTCTTCAACTTCCACTCGATCATCGTGCTCTTTGGTGGCGGGTTCATCATGTACACGGCAACCAAGGAAATCTGGCACATGATGCAGGTCGAGCACCTGGGTGCCCAGAAACGCGACTCGAAGTCGGTCGCGATGATTATCACGTGGATCGTGGCGATGAACCTCGTGTTCTCGTTCGACAGTATTCTCAGCGCGATCGCCCTGACCGACGTGTTCTGGGTCATGGCGACGTCGATCATGATCGGCGCCGGCCTGATGATCTGGCTCTCCGACGGCGTGGCCGTTTTTCTCGAGAAAAACCGCATGTACGAGGTGCTCGGGCTGTTCATCCTGCTGGTCGTCGGCATCATGCTGCTGACCGAGGGCGGGCACCTGGCGCATCTCAAGCTCGCCGGCAACGAAATTACGCCGATGACCAAGACGACGTTCTATTTCGTCATTGTCGTGCTCGTGCTGACCGACATCGTGCAGGCGCGCTATCGCAAGAAGCTCCTCGCGGAGAAAGCAGCAGAGAGTGCGGCATGACCGCGATCCGGCACGACCACGCCGACAACAACGGCGTGAAAATCCACTACGCGGAGGCGGGCGAGGGGCCGCTCGTGGTCATGATCCACGGCTTTCCCGACTTCTGGTATACGTGGCGCTACCAGATGGAGGGCCTCGCGGACAGCTACCGCGTGGTCGCGATCGACCAGCGCGGCTACAACCTGAGCGACAAGCCAGGCGGCGTCGAGAACTACGACATGAGCCTGCTGGTATCCGACGTCGTCGCGGTCGTGCGCCACCTCGGCGAGGACAAGGCAACGATCGTCGGCCACGACTGGGGCGGCGCCGTCGCCTGGTCGGTCGCCATGTTCGCGCCTGACATCGTCGACAGGCTCATCATCCTCAACCTGCCGCATCCGAACGGGTTCACGCGCGCCGTGCTTGGTAATCCCGAGGCCCTCGAGGGAACGGGCTACGCGAAGGTCTTTCGCGAGGGCAGCGCGGACGATCCGGACGTGTTCTTCGGCATGCCGATGACCCCGCAGACGCTGGCGGGGTGGGTCACGGACGAGGCGGCGCGCGCCGACTACATCGCGGCATTCGAGCGCTCCGACTTCACGGCCATGCTCAACTACTACAAGCAGAACTACCCCGACTTCTGGAGCGATGACGCATCGGGGTGGCCGGCCGCCCCCAACGTTGCCGTCTCGACGCTGGTCATGCACGGCCTCGACGACACGGCGCTGCATGCCGACGGCCTCAACAATACCTGGGACTGGGTCGATGCCGACCTGACGCTCGTCACCGTGCCCGGCGCGGGCCACTTCGTGCAGCAGGATGCGGCCGAATTCGTTACCGCGACGATGCGGGGCTGGCTGGACGCGCGTCGCTAGCCGGTGTTCTGCAGGCCCTGCGCGATGCCGCTGACGGTCGCGAGCAGGGCGTTGAACAGCTCGTCGTCTTCGCGGTCCGAGGCGCGCCAGCGGCGCAGCAGGTCGACCTGCATCAGGCTTATGGGGTCGACGTAGGGGTTCCTGAGCGCGATCGCGCGCTGCAGCGTGAAGTCGCCTTCGAGTATCGACTCGTGCTCTGAGTACTCGAGGATCGTGTCGCGCGTCAGCTCGAACTCGGCGAGGATCGTCGGGAAGAGCGTCTCGTGCAGGTCACCCGAGAGCTGCGAGTACAGCTCCGCGATGCCGAGATCCGACTTGGCCAGCACCATCTCGACGTCGGCGATCATCGAGCGCATGAAGAACCACTCTCGGAACATGGTCGAGAATGTCTCCTTGCCGAACTTGTCGATCGCTTTCTGCAAGCCTGTGCCGACGCCGTACCAGCCCGGCAGGATGAAACGCGACTGTGTCCAGGCGAATACCCACGGAATCGCGCGCAGGTCCTCGATGCCTTTCTGTGTGCGCCGCGCCGCGGGCCGTGAGCCGATGCGCATGCGCTCGATCACGTCGACGGGCGTCGCCGTGCGGAAGTACGGGTAGAACTCGGGCGTGTCGTAGACGAGCTTGCGATACGCCTTGCGGCTTTCCGCGGCGATCACGTCCATGATGTCGTGCCATTCGGGCATGTCGTTGCCGCGGTGCCGCGGCATCGCGGTCGCGAGCGCCACCGAGCCCGTGGTCTGCTCGAGCGTGCGCAGTGCGATGCCGCGCAGGCCGTACTTCTCGTTGATGATCTCGCCCTGCTCGGTCACGCGCAGCCGGCCGTTCACCGTGCCGGGCGGCGCGCCGAGAACGGCGACGTGCGTCTTGCTGCCGCCGCGGCTGACCGTGCCGCCGCGGCCATGGAACAGCGTCAGGTCGATATTCTCGGAGTCGACGGTGCTGACCAGGTGCTCCTGGGCGTTCTGGATAGCCCAGCGCGACGAGACCAGGCCGCCGTCCTTGTTGCTGTCCGAGTAACCGATCATGACCATCTGCCGGTCCTTGCGCCGCTCGAGGTGCTTGCGGTACAGCTCGGTGTGGAGCAGGGATTCGAGAATCCCGGGGCCGGCCTCGAGGTCGTCGACGGTCTCGAGCAGCGGTGCCACGTCGAGCGGCACGTCGCCGCCGCGACTCTGCAGTTCGCCCCACTGCGCCAGCAGCAGGACCGAGAGGATGTCGTCGGCGCCCTCGGTCATGCTGACGATGAACGCCCCGATGGCCTCCTGGCCGTACTTGCGCCGGCAGAACGCGATTGCCTGGAAGACGGCGATGGTCTTGCGCGCCTGCGTGCTCAGCTTCATTGGCGGTATGTCGCGCGAATCGATGGCATCGATAATGCGTTCCGTGCGTTCGTCGGCCGAGCGCTCCATCCAGTCGTCGTCGCCGAGGCATTCGCCGACGACCTTGCGATGCACCTCGGCATCCTGGCGCACGTCGAGCGTCACCATGTGGAAGCCGAAAGTGCGGATGCGGCGCAGCAGGCGTTTGACGGCGAACAGGCCGGCGTGCTGCCCCTTGTTGAACGTCAGGCTGGTCGCGACGAGCTCGATGTCGTCGAGTAGCTGGCCGACTTCCTCGTAGGGATAGATGTCGTCGTCGTAGGTCGACTGCAGGCGCGCCTGCACGAGCCGCAGGAACACGCGGTACGGCATCTCGCGGTGACGGGCCGGGACCGCGTGATAGGCGTTGGGGAATACGTGGCGGTACTCTTCGATCTTGTCGAGCATGTCGGCGCCGAAGGTCGCCGCGTCGGTCGACTGGCTGAGCTTCTCGGCGATCGTGGCGCATTCCTTGTAGTACAGGTCGAGAATCAGCGAGCGCTGGCGCGCGAGCGTCGCGCGAATCGTCTTGGCGTTGACGTTCGGGTTGCCGTCCATGTCGCCGCCCACCCACGACGCGAAATGCACGATGTTGGGGAGCTCGATGTGCTTGCCCTCGTCGCCGAAAATGCGATCGATGGCCGCGCGGATGTCTTCGTAGAAGGGTGGCATCGCGCGATACAAGACGTCGGTCACGAAGAACAGCACGTGCTCGAGCTCGTCGGCGACGGTCATGCGCTCGGTCGGGTGTTCGGCCGTCTGCCAGCCCGTCGTTGCGAGCAGGCGAATGTTCTCGTGCGCGGTCGTGGCTTCCTGCGGCGTCATCGTCGGGTTCAGGAGATCGACGAGGTGCTTGACGATCTTCTGTTCCTTGCGCAGCATCGTGCGGCGCGTGGACTCGGTCGGGTGCGCCGTGAACACGGGCTCGATCGACAGCTTGTCGAGCAGTCGCTGCAGCGCATCGGCATCGAAGCCCTGGGCTTTGAGCTTGATCAGCGAGTCTTCGAGGCCACCCGGCTGGTCGATCGCGACGTCACGCAGGTAGTCGCGGCGCCGGCGAATGCGATGCACCTTCTCCGCGATGTTCACCATCTGGAAATAGGTCGTGAAGCTGCGAATGAGCTGCGTTGCCGTCTCGGGATCGAGCGCCTCGACGAGCGTGGCCAGTTCGTCGCCGGGTTTTTCGTTACCTTCGCGCCGCCGTATCGAGCGCAGGCGCGCATCCTCGACCAGGTTGAACAGCTCTTCGCCGTTTTGTTCACGGATGAGTTCGCCGACCATCGCGCCGAGCGTGCGTACGTCGTCGCGCAGGGCCTGGTCCTTCTCCTCGAACCGTATGTCCTGTCGCCGCAGGGTCTTTTCAGCCGCCTTGCTCATTGACGTGCAAAGGTACACCCGGCGCGCCATGGGCACCAGTTCCATTGCGTACGAAACTGGACGATCCGCCGGCTTTTCGTAACAGACCCGCGGCCTTCATGCACACGACAATCCCGGGATGTTCTTCGTTGTGGATCCCGACAGGGAGGTCGCTCCGCAGCACGCGGCGTACATCTGGCAGCGCCTGTGGGAAATGCGCGACCTTGCCCCGATCAGCGCCGTCATGCCGGCGGTCGTTTCCTCGCCGTGCCCGCTGCTGCCCGACGAGACGGCGGACGCCACGCTCGTCGCGACGCTGACGCAGGTGCCGGCCGGTTCGGCCTGGGTGTCTTTCGAGGTCGATCTCGTGCGTTACGCGGGCCGCGACGGTGAGCTGCGCGAGGCGTTGCTGGATGCGGCGCTGCGCTCCCGCGTCGAAGAGGGCGAACGCCTGCACGACGAGACGCGCTGGATCGATCCCGACCAGGCCCATGACAGCCGCAATAACCGCCGCCTGTCGGTGTTCGTGCGCGGCTGGGGCGATCTCGTCGCCATTCGCGGCGCGGACCCGGCCTCGCTCGACACGCTGCGCGATCTCGAGGCGCTGGCCGATCGTATCGCGGGCGTGCTCGGCACGGCCTCGCGCGACATCGCGGGCGCGAGCGGTTACTGCCCCGCCATCGATATCACGGGTGCGGGCGTGCTGCGCCACGGGCAGGAGATGAACGCGCTGTGGCGGCGCGCCGTCATGAACAACGGCGTGCGGCATCGTAACCTGCTGACGATCAGTCCGTGGGACGTGTTCCCGCGCGCCGCGCCGGCCGCGTTTCGCTACATGAACCTGCTGCCCGTCGTGCGCAAGGCGCACTCGGTATCGCTGCAACGCGACGCCGACATCGCGCACTGGCAGGCGGCCGACTTCCGGGCTTTCCACGAACGCGTCGCTGCGATCCTGCGCAGCGCTGTCGATGCACCGCCCATGGCACGCCGCCTGTGACGTTCGCATTGCCGCCGGGGGCGTATTGCGGCGGCGTCGGCAAAAGGATACGGTCTAGCGTCCCGAGGCGAGCCAGGGTTTGCGTTGCAGCCGATTACCCCCGATGCGCACGGCATAGCGGTCCTCCTGTTGAC
>JABDQH010000113.1 GCA_013042375.1 Woeseiaceae bacterium | reverse complement strand
CTCGGCAAGCGACTTGTCGGTGTCCTTCATGATGGCGAGGACCTGCAGGGCGCTGATCATGCCGTCACCGGTCGTCGCCTTGTCGAGCACCAGCATATGGCCCGACGATTCGCCGCCGAGCACGCCGCCGGTTTCACGCAGGGCCTCGAGAACATAGCGATCGCCGACCTTGGCCCGTCGAAAGTCGATTTCGCGATCGCGCAAGGCATGTTCGAGTCCGAGATTGCTCATGACCGTACCGATCACGGGACCGGCCAGGCCACCCCGTTCCTTGCGCCATGTCGCCAGCACGTACAGCAGCTGGTCGCCATCGATGAGCTGGCCGTTCTCGTCGACCATGACGAGCCGATCGCCGTCGCCGTCCAGCGCCACGCCGACATCGGCACGCACGGCCGGCACGGTGAGCTGCAGCAGGTCGGGATGCGTGGATCCGCAGCCCTCGTTGATGTTGCGCCCATTGGGTGAGCAGCCTATAGGGATCACCTCGGCGCCGAGATTCGCGAGCGTGCGCGGCCCGACCTTGTAGCCTGCACCGTTGGCCCCGTCGAATACGATCTTGAGCCCCTCGAGGTCGACACCGTCGGGCAGGCTGCTCACGCAGAAGTCCTGGTAGCGCGCACGGGCCGTGTCGATGCGCTTGGCCTTGCCCAGCGCCTGTGACTCGAGCGTAATCGCCGGCTCGGCGAGTCGTTCCTCGATGCGAAGCTCGACGTCGTCAGAGAGCTTTGAACCAGTGCCGTCGAAAAACTTGATGCCGTTGTCGAAGTATTTGTTGTGCGAGGCGCTGATCACGACGCCGAGGTCGGCGCCGAACTCCTGTGTCAGCCTGGCGATGCCGGGCGTCGGCAGCGGGCCCAGCAGCAATACGTCCGCGCCGGCGGCAACGAAGCCGGCCTCCAGTGCCGATTCGAACAGGTAGCCCGACAGGCGCGTGTCCTTGCCGATTACCACCGTGCCGCCCTGCGGCACGAGAACCTGCGCCGCCGCACTGGCCAGGCGCATCGCGAAGTCCGCGGTCATCGGGTCGTCGCCGACCGGACCGCGCACCCCGTCCGTTCCGAAAAAGCTTCTGCTCATAATCTACCTGCTGGTCCCGGCGTTCGCCTCGACAACGGCCTGCGCTACCTTGAGCGCATCGACCGTCTCCCGCACGTCGTGCGCCCGCACGACCGTCGCGCCATTGATCACGGCAATGACGGCTGCGGCCACGCTGGCCGGCACGCGCTCGTACACGGCGCGCCCGGTCAGCTCGCCGAGCGTCGCCTTGCGCGACACGCCGACGAGGACAGGCCGTCCGCGCACCCCCAATTGTCGCAGATTTGCCAGCAAGTCGATATTGTGCGCAGGCCTTTTGCCGAAGCCGAAGCCCGGATCGACGATGATCCGGTCTTCGGCGAGACCCGCAGCGACCGCGGCAGCGACGCGTTCTTCGAGAAACGCCGCGACATCGGCGACCACGTCGTCATAATCCGGATCGTCCTGCATGTTACGGGGCTCGCCCAGCATGTGCATGAGGCACACGGGCAGGCCGAGATCAGCGGCCGCAGCCAACGCGTCGTCAGTGCGCAGCGCGTTGACGTCGTTGATCATTGACGCGCCGGCCGCGACGGCCTCGCGCATGACGGCGGCCTTGCTCGTATCGATTGAGATCGCCGTGTCGGTCACGCCGCGCACGGCCTCGATGACGGGGATGACCCGATCCAGCTCTTCCTGCTCCGAGACACCGTCCGAGCCCGGACGCGTCGACTCACCGCCGACGTCGATGATGGCTGCACCGTCTTCGACCATGGACATGGCCTGTCGCAGCGCGACGGTGCGATTCTGGTATTCGCCGCCATCGGAAAACGAATCGGGCGTGACGTTGAGAATCCCCATGACGGCAGGCGCCGGGAGACTCAGGGGGCCCAGTTTCAGCATGGATCCGCAGACGGGCTAATGTTCGCTGGCAGGACCGCCGATCTGGCCGGTTGTCCCGGATTCCGCGGTCGCGGACGGGTCGTCGGGCATACTCGGTTCCCCGGAATCGTCCCAGTCCTCGGGCGGCTTGCACTTGCGGCCGGCCATGATGTCCTTGATCTGGCTTTCGTCGATCGTCTCGTACTTGATGAGCGCCTTGGCCATCGCGTGCAGCTTGTCGATATTGTCGTCAAGCAAGCGCGTGGCGCGCTCGTAGTTCGAGTCGATGATGCGTCGCACCTCTTCATCGATCGCGTGCGCCGTATCGTCGGACACCATCTTGTGCTGCGTTACCGAACGGCCGAGGAACACCTCGCCGTCATCCTCGCTGTAGGTCAGCGGACCGAGGCGATCGGACAGCCCCCACTTGGTAACCATGTTGCGGGCGATCTCGGTGGCGCGCTCGATGTCGTTCGATGCGCCCGTGGTCACGCCGCCGCGCCCGTTGATCATCTCCTCGGCAATACGGCCGCCGAAAAGGCTGGAGATACTGCTCTCGAGGCGCTGCCGCGACATGCTGTAGCGGTCCTCTTCGGGCAGGTACATCGTGACGCCGAGCGCGCGCCCGCGCGGGATGATCGTAACCTTGTAGACAGGATCGTGCTCGGGCACGAGAAAGCCGACGATGGCATGGCCAGCCTCGTGGTAGGCCGTGTTGAGCTTCTCTTCCTCGCTCATGACCATAGAACGCCGCTCCGCGCCCATCATGATCTTGTCCTTGGCCTTTTCGAACTCGTCCATGCTGACGACGCGCTTGTTAGCGCGTGCCGCGAACAGGGCAGCCTCGTTAACGAGATTGGCGAGATCGGCGCCCGAGAATCCGGGCGTCCCGCGCGCGATGAGACTCGGCTTCACGTCCTCGCTGAGCGGCACCTTGCGCATGTGCACTTTCAGGATCAGCTCGCGACCGCGCACATCGGGCAAGGGCACGACGACCTGGCGATCGAAGCGACCCGGGCGCAGCAAGGCCGGATCGAGCACGTCGGGACGGTTGGTGGCGGCGATGACGATGATGCCCTCGTTGCCCTCGAAGCCGTCCATTTCTACAAGCAGCTGATTGAGCGTCTGCTCGCGCTCGTCGTGTCCGCCGCCGAGGCCTGCGCCGCGATGGCGGCCTACCGCATCCAGCTCATCGATAAAGATGATGCACGGCGCCTGCTTCTTCGCCTGCTCGAACATGTCGCGCACGCGCGAGGCGCCGACACCGACGAACATCTCGACGAAATCGGATCCGGAGATCGTGAAGAACGGGACTTTCGCCTCGCCGGCAATGGCCCGTGCGAGCAGCGTCTTACCCGTGCCCGGGGGACCGACCATGAGTACGCCCTTCGGGATCTTGCCACCGAGGCGCTGGAACTTGCTCGGATCCTTGAGGAACTCGACGATTTCGGCGACCTCCGACTTGGCCTCGTCGACGCCCGCCACATCGGCAAAGGTCACGCCGACCTGGTCCTCACCGAGCAGGCGAGCCTTGCTCTTGCCGAAGGACATGGCGCCGCGGCCACCGCCGCCGCCCTGCATCTGGCGCATGAAGTAGATCCAGACGCCGATCAGGAGCAGGATCGGGAACGAACTGATCAGCAGCTGCCCGATCAGGCCCTGCTTCTGCTTGTCGGCACCGTCGTACTGGACGCCCTGTTTCTCGAGGTCGCCGATCAGGACCGTGTAGTCGGTCTCGGGGATATTCGCGAAATACTGGAACGTTTCGGTCGGTCCGTAGCGGATGACGTCGTCCTGCTTGTCGATCTCGGCGAACTTGACCCGGCCGTCACGCAGCTGGTCACGAAATTCGGAGTAGTCCTGCTGCTTGACCTGGCTCGTGGTGGCCGTCGACAAGCCCTGCACCACCGACAGCAGCACCACGATGATGACGATGAATACCAGTATGTTTTTCGTTAAATCGTTCAATGTTGAATTCCGTGCAGAGATGAGGCTAAGACGTTGATTTAAGGCACTGCCACTGCCTGTTTGACACTACTACAAACGATAGTTCCTCGCTACCAAGTAGACCTCACGGCT
>JABDQH010000109.1 GCA_013042375.1 Woeseiaceae bacterium | reverse complement strand
ACCAGGCCCGCCATCGAAATGGCGACATCCGCGATCACCCACTCTGCGCAATTCTTGGAGAGGATGGCGACTCTGTCGCCGGGTGCGAGCCCGAGCTTCAGCAATGCCGATGCAAACTGCGCAGCGTCATCGTATGCCTGCCGAAAGGTCCATTCACGAACGTCGCCCTCGAAGGGCTGCGTCAGGAACGTGCGCTCCGGGGTTTTTTCCGCCCACTCGGCTAGGGCGTCAGGTGCCGTCTTGGTATCAGTCATCTGTTGTCAGATTATACGCTTCGCTACTGCAGATCACTCCTGGCGCTGAAACCATGCTACCCAAAAGGAGCCAAAAGGGGGTCGGACCAACTGAATCCCTCAAAAGTAAGGGCTTCAATGCCGAGCGACGGCGCATTTACGCTCTTAGGTTTCGATTTCGGCACGAAAATCGACGTTTAACGTAAGAAGTCTGAAGAATCTCTGGTGGCAAACCGACAAGTGTGTAAATCCCAAGGTTCAAATGAGCGAGTGCTTAGACTGCGTTTCGGTGCCGCAAAACAAATCCTAAGGCAAAATAATCAACGAGATTTCGCCCTTCGCGCTCTCATACAAGCATATTCCTTGGTCCGACCCCGGCTCCCGACCCGTTTGCCTTAGCGATTACCGCGGTGTCAGGATAAAAAGCCCGTTCGCAATATCGCTGGCGATGATGTTGCCCGACGGCAGGTAAGGATAAACGCTCCAGGTGCCGTCGAATACGGCACTGTCGCCGGCCGGAAAGGTATCGAAGAACGCGACCTCGTTGATCACACTGTTCGCAAGGTCGGAGAACTCCAGCACCCTCACGCCGCTGGTGTAATTTGCCTGGTAGACGCGGTTGCCGAGCACGTACAAATTATGGTCAATCGAGCTCGTCGCAGCCTCGTACGCCGATACGAATACCGGTGCATCCAGATCGCTGACGTCGAAAATCAGCGTGCGCGTCGGAAAGCCGAGTTCGCTTTCATCGAGTTCGTCACCCAAAAGGAAGAAGCGGTGATCATCCGTGATCCAGC
The DNA here is from genome assembly GCA_013042375.1 of Woeseiaceae bacterium. Taxonomy (GTDB): domain Bacteria; phylum Pseudomonadota; class Gammaproteobacteria; order Steroidobacterales; family Woeseiaceae; genus UBA1847. Next base: position 12,945 of record JABDQH010000109.1, on the reverse strand, counting down.
CCTGGTGCGCGTAGCCGGCATCAGGATAGTCGCGCTCGAACACCGTCACCGCAGCAGCCTTGTCGGTGACATCTACGATGCCAAGAATATGCGTACCGATTGGCAGATTGTCGGCCGTATTGGTAAAGGCCGAGTTAAAGCAAATCTCACGCCCTAGATAGTCACTATCAGGACCCTGGTACACGATGCACTGCGTATCGTGAAGATGCTGGTCCGAGTAACAGCCGGCGAACATCGGCTTATCCGGGGTGCGGATGTCGACCATGTGCAGGCCCTTGGCACAAGTGTTGGAGCCGACCGCATACAGGAACCCGGTGTCCTCGTTGATCGCGATGTTGTGCGCGCTCGTGATGCCGTCGTAGACAACGTCCGCCGTGAAGACCTGCGGCGGCGCAACGCCACGCAGGCGCGTCAGGTCGAATACCTGGATGCCGTGCGATTCCGCTCTGTCGGCGATGACATAGGCGTGATCCTGATAGACCTTGATATCACGCCAGGGCGTTTCGATGGTCTCGGTTGGCAGCGTGCCGACGACGACCGGATTATCAGGATCGGTGACGTTGACGAACGCGATGCCGGTTGTCAGGCCCATCAGGGCATATTCTTCGTTATTGAGCGGATCTACCCAGCCCCAGATATCGTTGCCGTCGCCGCCGCCCATGTCGGCGTTTGCCACGCGTCGGCGAAGGTCGATTCCGGAGCAATTGAAATCCGCCGCGAGGCCGCTGATGCAGGTGGCAGGCCCGGTCGCAAGTCCCACAGCGGGTGGCGGGGGTGTTGGAGACGGCTGCGGCGGAGCAACCGCAGCACTGTCGCTGCTGCCGCAGCTGGCCGCAAGGGCAGCCAGACCTATGACCAAAAGAACTAATAGACGTGTTTGCATAAACACAGAGACTCCCCGCCAGGCAGCCCGGTATTTCGCGGACTCAAACAATACGATCCGAAACATTAGCAGAGGTTCCTCGTTCACGCTGCCGGCCTGCTTCAGGTCGCGTTCATGACTGAAAGCACTCGCCCGGTTGACGCTTGCCGACGCGATGCGGCGCGATTGAGCAGCCGCGCACAAGGGATCAACGATACTATAGAGTTTCCTGGCACTGCCTGGTCGTTGAGCGACATGCTATACCTTGTAAGTGGAGCGTCCCGGTCTGGAAAGACGCTTATCGCCAAGAGAGTCCTCGCGGAGCAAGGGATTCCATACCTGTCCTTAGACTGGTTGATGATGGGGTTTAATGATGGGCTGCCCGAATATGGAATTCATCATCTATTGTGGCCAAACGAAATTGCGCAAAAGATGTGGCCTTTTTTGCAGAGCATGATCGACAGCATGCTCGTTGACGGGATGGATTACCTGATTGAGGGCGAAGCTATGCTTCCTCAATTGGTTTTTGATCTGGTCGAAAAATATCCTGACCGGGTCAAGGTGGTGTTTGTCGGTTATGCCGAAATCAATGTGAACGACAAGATTGCGCTGGTTAGAAAGCATGCCGATGCGAAGAACGACTGGCTGATTGGTAACTCAGATGAATACATCAGAGACCACATCGAAAATATGATTGCTTATAGCAAGATGCTTAGAACCGGATGTGAAGAACACGGACTGCATTACATTGATACTACTGAAGATTTCTTGGGGGCGATCGAAGCAGCAACAGACTTTTTGGTTCGGGATCTGAATTGAAAAGTATTTTGTCTACGACCTGGTGCAGCGGCAAGTACGGATAACTCCGGATTCTATGCCAGTCGCTCGCATTCGATAGTGGTCAGGAGAGTCCGGCACCGGGAAGGCGAAATTGGCAGAACCCAAGGCAACAGCATTCGATCGCGTTGCATCGGCCGCCGACCGCGAATGGTTTGCCATGCCGCTCCCGGCCGTGCTGGATGCTCTTGGCGGCACGGCGGACGGCCTCGGTGATGACGAAGCCGCGCGGCGCCTCGCCGAACACGGACCCAACATCCTGCCGCGACGCAAGCCGCCGACGCTCTTCGAGATTCTGCTGCGGCAATTCAGAAACCCGCTGATCTACCTGCTCGGCATCGCAGCCGGGGTATCGATTGCCATCGGCGAGGTGAAGGACGCCGCGTTCATCCTCGGCGTCGTGATCATCAATGCGATCATCGGCACGGTACAGGAAGTCCGCGCCGAGCGGGCCAGCGAGGCGCTGCAGAAGTTGTTGCGCATTCGCGCTGCCGTGCGCCGCAGCGGCCGCATTCTCGAAGTCGATGCCGAATCGCTCGTGCCGGGCGACGTCCTGTATCTCGAATCCGGCAATCGCGTACCGGCCGACATCCGGCTGATCGCCGCGAAAGGTCTCGAGGTCGATGAATCGCTGCTTACCGGCGAATCCGTGCCCGTCCTGAAGAATGCGGACTGGAGCGGCGCGCCGGATACCGTGCTCGCTGACCGGCTGAACATGCTGCATGCGGGGGCGATGGTTTCGACCGGCCGCTGCCACGGCATGGTTACGGCGACCGGCGCAGAGACGGCGGTCGGCCGCCTGGCGCTAGACGTCATGCAATCCGGAGGCGGACGGCCGCCTCTCGTCGAACGCATGGAGAAATTCACGCACCGTATCGCGCTCGCCGTGCTCTTCGCGGCGACCGGCATCGCAGTGATGGGCGTTGCGCTGGGACGCTACGAGATTACCGAGATGTTCATGTTTGGCATCGCGCTCGCGGTATCCGCGATTCCCGAGGGCCTGCCCGTCGCCCTGACGGTCGCACTCGCGATCGGTACCACGCGGATGGCCCGCCGCGGCGTGATCGTGCGCAGGCTTGCCGCCGTCGAGGGTCTCGGCTCCTGCACACTCATCGCGAGTGACAAGACCGGCACGCTGACTTGCAACGAGTTGACCGTGCAGCAAGTCCGGACGCCGGACGGCCGTGTCTTCCACGTAACGGGCGAGGGCTTCACGCCGGAAGGGCAGTTCTTCGAGGGCGATACGCCGATCGGTCCCGACCAGCAGGCAGCACTCGGGGACCTGGCCCGCGCCGTCACGCTTTGCAACGAAGCAGAGCTTCTGCTGCGCGAAAACACCTGGGTCTGGCGCGGCGACCCGACCGACGTTGCGCTGCTCACGATGGCCTGCAAGCTCGGCTGGAACCGGGAGGCGAGCGAGGAGCGGCACCCCGAGGTCAACGAGATTCCGTTCGAACCCGAACGGCAGTTCGCCGCCACGTTCAACCGCGACGGAGAGGAAGTGCGCACGTTCGTCAAGGGCGCGCCCGAACGCGTGCTCACCATGCTCGCGCCGGACGAGGGCGCCGATGCGCTGCTCGCGACGGCCCGGGACATGGCCGAAGCCGGCTACCGCGTGCTCGCCGTTGCACACGGGCCCGCGCCGGCCGACCTCGCACCCTCGGATACGCCGCCGGCGCCTGAGAGTCTCACTTGCCTCGGCCTGGTCGGCATGATCGACCCGCTTCGTCCTGACGTACGCGAGGCCATCGCGGAGGCGCAGGACGCGGGCGTCAAGACGGTCATGGTGACCGGCGATCATCCGTTAACCGCACTTGCGATCGCGCGCGACCTGGGGCTCGCGACCCGTGTCGACGAGGTGATCACCGGCGCCGATCTCGTCGCGGCGCCGCCCGAGTCGCTGCCCGATCTCATCTCGCGGACCCGGGTGTTCGCTCGCGTAGCGCCGCACCAGAAGCTCGAGATCGTCAATGCGGCGCGCGCGACCGGCCACTTCGTCGCCGTCACGGGTGACGGAATCAACGACGCGCCGGCGCTCAAGGCCGCGAACATCGGCGTTGCGATGGGCAAGTCGGGCACCGACGTCGCGCGCGAGGCAGCGGAACTCGTGATCAGCGACGACCATTTCGGCACCATCACCAACGGTATCGAAGAAGGCCGCATCGCCTATAACAACATCCGCAACGTCATCTACCTGCTGATCTCGACCGGCGCCGCCGAGGTCGTCCTCGTGACGCTCGCGCTGCTGTTCGGCTCGCCTATTCCCCTACTGCCCGTGCAGCTGCTCTGGCTGAATCTCGTGACCAATGGCATCCAGGACGTCGCACTCGCGTTCGAGCCCGGCATCGGCGACGAACGACGCTCGCCGCCGCGGCCGCCGCGCGAGTCGATCTTCAACCGCCTGATGATCGAGCGCACACTCGTCGCGGCGCTCTTCATGGGCATCGTCGGCTTCGGCCTGTTCCAGTGGTGCCTGGCCGCCGGCTGGTCCGAGGCCGCGGCGCGCAACGCCCTGCTCATGCTGATGGTGCTGTACGAGAACTTCCACCTGATGAACTGCCGCTCGGAGACCCGTTCGGCGTTCCTGATGTCCCCGCTGCGCAGCCCCGTGCTCATGGTCGGCGTCGTCGCCGCATTCAGTATTCATGTCGCGATGACCTATCTGCCCATCGGGAACCGGCTGCTGACAACCGAGCCGATCGACGGCGATTTGTGGCTGGTGCTGCTCGCGCTCAGCCTGCCGATCCTCCTGATCATGGAACTGCACAAGCTGTCGTGGGCCGTGCGGCAGCGGCGGGCCGCGTAATCGTCAGTAGTAGTACGAATGGCGGCCCACGGTACGCGGCCTCGACAATAGATGGATGGACGCGGAGATGGATCATATAGAATCCGTCGAGTCAGCCATCACAAGGGTCCTGCGCGCAGAGCAGGAAGCGCTCGCTGCCATCGAGGCAAGCGAAGGCGAAGCGAAGGAAATTCAGCGCCAGGCGCGGCAGGCGGCCCGCGCGGTGCTGCATCGAACCCGGCAGCGGGTGAGCCGGCTGCACGTCGCGTGCGCCACCCGCACCCGCGAGCTCATCGACGAGATCGAACGTGGCGCCGCCGCGCCCTCCGCCACCAGCCCCGAAGACGGCGAACGCCAGCTCCTGGACGCGGCGATACGAGCCCTGGCCACGGAACTGACGAGCCGGAGTGCTCGCGATGCCGATTGAATTCAACTATGCGCAGGGGCGCGCCCAGGCGCGCCTCGGCGAGCGACTCTCCCCCGCTGCCTGGCAGCTTCTCGAGGCGACCGGGACGCTCGCCCAGTACCTGCACGGCGCCCGCGCCACGGCTATGCGGAGCCGGGTCCAGTCCCTGGCGGCAACGTCATCGCCGCATGCGATCGAACGCACTTTGCGCAGCGACTGGCGTGCCGAGGTGCTCGGCGTCACGCACTGGGTGCCGCAGCACTGGCGCGCCGCCGTCGCATGGACCGCCTCGCTGTGCGACCTGCCGATGCTCGCCTGGCTCGACGCTGGCGGCGAGGTCCTGCCGTGGATGCGCGACGACCCGCGGTTCACGGACGGGGCCGGGCCCCTGGCCGGTAGCAACGACATGCTCATCGGCTGGCGACGGCATTTCGAGACGCTCTGGCCGGCGGACGATCCGGGCACGTCGCAGCTGCGCCAGTTCGTCGATCTCGTCGACGAATATCGCAGCCAGCCAATGATTGCCGCCGCAGGGCGCCCGGCCTCGATGGCGCCGCGACGAAAGCTCGATGCGCACGCCGTCAGGCTGATACGCCGCTCGCTGCGGCAGCCCGTGACGGTGTTCAGTCACCTGTTGCTGGTCGCGCTGGACCTCGGGCGGTTGCGCAACGGCCTCGTGCGCCGCGCGCTTTTCGGCGACTGGCAGAAGGCGGCCTGACGTGGGCCTCAGACCCTCATCCGCACGCTGGTTCGAGCTGCTAGTGGCGCGCGACGATCTCGCTGCCGCTGTCGACGTGCTCGCACAGGCATCCCTCGTCGAGCTCGAGGCGCGCGGTGAACCGGTAGCGGCCGACGTCGATGCCGACTCCCGCGAGCTGTTCGACGAGTTCGAGGCGCTCGAGCACCGCTACGGAGTGGTATGGCCCGCGCCGCGCGCGATCGTGCCCGCCGAGCGCGTCGAGCCGAATGTGCTCATGGCGCATGCTGTCGAACGGTTGCGGCTCTGGTCCTCTGAGGCGGCGGCGACGGTAGAGCGGTTGCGGGACCTGTGGCGCGAGCGTGACGACCTCGTCCTCGTCGAGACTCTGTTCCGCGACGCCGGCGAGCAGCTGCCCGATATCGAGCGGCTGGCAGGCGCCGGGCCAATGCTCGAGGTTCGCCTGTACCTGCTGTCGGGTGACGCTTGGCCGAAGGAGCTGCCCGCGTCGGTAATCACCCAGCGCCTCGCTGCGGCCGATAACCGTTTCTTCCTCGCGGTCGGGCTTCCGCAAGAGATCGCAACGCTCGACCGGCAGTTCGAAGTGCAGAAGGCACGCCGCATTTCACTGCCCCCCGAGCTGCCGCCAGACAGTAAAGACGCGCTGCAGAGGATTCGCGTCCGCCTCGACGCCGTGCGCGCCGAGATCGACGCCGCTGGCCGCGAGGTCGACGCACTCAACGAGCACTTCGACGTCGCCGCCGCGGTCTCCGATGCACACTTCGTGGCCTGGTACGTCGAGACCGTGCCGCAGTTCGAATCGACCGAGAACTTCGCGTGGCTCAGCGGCTGGACGAGCCTTGCCGACGAAGAAGCCCTTTTGAGGCTGCTCGACAACGCCGGCATCAAGGGGCTCTTAAGGCTCGCGGAGCCGCCGCCGGGCCTCGAGCCGCCGCAGCTGCTCGCAAACCCCCGCTGGATGCGGCCATTCGAGCTGTTCACCGGCATGCTCGGCGTGCCTGGCGCCGGCGAGGCCGACCCGACCCGCGTCGTCGCCATCGCGGCCCCGCTCATGTTCGGTTACATGTTCGGCGATGTGGGCCACGGCGCCGTACTGCTCGTCGCCGGCCTGATTCTCGGCCGCCGCTATCCGGCATTGAAGCTGCTGGTCGCCGGTGGTGCGGTCAGCATCGTGTTCGGCTTTCTTTACGGCAGCGTGTTCGCGCTCGAGACACTCATTGCGCCGCTGTGGCTGCATCCGCTCGAACATCCGATCCTGATGATGCTGGTGCCGCTGGCCGGCGGCGCGGTGCTGTTGCTGACCGGCATGCTGCTGGATGCACTGCAGCTTTACTGGCAGCGCCGCGGCCTATCCTGGTGGCAGTCCGGCGCGGGGCTGCTGCTCTGCTACGTCGCGCTGCTCGGCGCCCTGGCAGAACCGCGGCTTCTCATTGTCGCCGCTGCCGGTGCCGCCTGGTTCATCGCCGGTCATGCGATCGCAGCAGGCCGGCATCGGCCGGCCGCGGCCGGCGAGGCGCTAACCGAGTTCCTCGAATCGATGCTGCAGGTACTCGTCAATACCCTGTCCTTCGTCCGCGTCGGCGCATTCGCCCTCGCGCACGCGGGTCTTTCGCTGGCCGTCGTCGGCGTCGCCGACGCGCCGGCATCGCTTACCGGGAAGGTGGTCGTGCTGGTGCTGGGCAACGCGCTGATCATCGTCCTCGAAGGCCTCATCGTCGGCATTCAGACGACGCGGCTCGTGCTGTTCGAATTCTTCGTTCGCTTCCTGCGGGCGGAAGGCCGCCCGTTTCGCCCGCTCGTGCCGCCACGTGATCATAGGAGACCAACATGAAGTCCACCAAAAGTTTCACCGTCGGGGCCGTCGTCCTGTCGGCAGTCACGGCGGCTATTGCAACCATTGTGCTCGTTGCCGGCAACCTCGCGTTCGCCCAGGAAGTCGTAGAGACAATGCCGCCCGAGGTCGTGCAATGGGGCATGATCGCCGCCGCCTTGTCGGCCGCCGCTTCCGCGCTCGGCGCCGCTTACGCCGTCGCGCACGTGGGCAGCGCGGCCGTCGGCGCCATCGCCGAGAAACCGGAGCTGCTCGGACGCGTGCTGATTCTCGTCGGGCTGGCCGAAGGCATCGCGATCTACGGCCTCATTGTCGCCATCCTTATCCTGAACCGGCTCGGCTGACATGGCCGCGGTCACGTTCATCGGTGATGAGGTCACGGCGCAGGGCTTCCGGCTGGCCGGGGCGGAGACGCGCGTACCGAAAGACGATGACGTCGCGACGGCGTTTGCCGATGCGCTGCGCGACAGCGGGCTCGTCCTGATCACCGCCGACGTTGCCGGACACCTCGATCCGGACGACCTCGACCTAGCCGTGCGCGGCGCGGCGCCGCTCGTTCTCGTGGTGCCGGATGCCGCTATGCGCACCCTGCCGCCCGACCCGGCCGAGATCGTCGAGCAAGTTTTGGGTATCGCGCCATGAGCAGCTTCGAAAGCATCATCAGCCACCAGGTCGAGACGCTGACCGGTGTGCTGCGCGAGCACACGGAAAAGCGTCGCGGCGAAATATTGAGCAAGGCGCGTGAGCGTGCCGACGCGGTCCTGCGGCACAGCCGGCACGCGGCGCGGACGCGCATGCACGAAGCGGTGACGGAGGAACGCCGGCGACGCGAAAGCGCTCTGCTCGAGGCCCGCCAGCGCCTCGACACGGAGGCACGGCGACAGGTGCAGCGACGCTACCGGGACCTCCTCGGCGAGGCCTGGCCGGGAATCAATCGTGAACTCGCCGCGCGCTGGGCGGAGCCCGAGGCGCGGGCCGAATGGTGCGAGCTGCTGCTCGACGAAGCCGGCGATGCGCTCGGGGGCAACGTCTGGATCGTTGAGCATCCGGATTCCGGGACCGGCGCATGGTCGCGAGACGACAAGCGCAGATTCGAGCAAGCGCTTGCAGCGCGCGACATGCCGGCGGTCGAATTCAAGGCAGATAACGGCATCGATGCCGGGCTTCGCATCCGTCGCGGCGGCGCCTGCCTGGACGGCACGATCGCCGGGCTGCTCTCACGCCGCAGCGCCGTCGAAGGACGCCTGATAGCGAACTGGGAGACGGTTGTCGCGAATGCGGAGGTCGCCGGTGACTGACGCGCGCATCACCTGGATCAGCGGACCCGTGCTGCGAGCGCGGACAAGCTGCAAGATGCACGTCAGCGAAGCCGTGCTCGTTGGTGACAGCCGGCTGCTCGGCGAGGTCATCCGCGTCGATGGCGACAGCATCGTCGCCCAGATTTACGAGGACACGACGGGGCTGCGGCTCGGCGACGGTATTGAGGCAACGAGCCAACCCCTGTCGATACGGCTGCGGCCAGGGCTGCTCGGCAATATCTTCGACGGCCTGCTTCGTCCCCTCGCGGACATGCCCGGCGATACTGTGTTGCCGGGGATGCGCGAAGCGCCGCCGCAGACCTTCGCCTTCGAACCGTCCCGGGAAGCCGGCCAGCGCGTTGCGGCCGGCGCCGCGTTCGGCACGATCTCCCTCGGCCACGTCCGGGAGCAGTGTCTCGCGCCCCCGGATACCGGCGGCGTCATCGACTCTATTGTCGCGGCCGGCGAGTACGCCGACGACGCGACGCTATGCGTGTTGCGCGACGACGAGGGCCGCGAGCACACCGTAACGGCCGGCCAGCGCTGGCCGGTCAGGCGGCCGCGCCCGGCGCAGCGCCGCCTGCCGCACGGCGAGCCCCTCGTGACCGGGCAGCGCATCATCGACACGCTGTTCCCCGTCGCACGCGGCAGCCGCGCCATGCTGCCCGGCGGCTTCGGCACCGGCAAGACCATCCTGCAGGAGAACCTCGCGAAATGGTGCGATGCCGACATCATCGTCTACGTGGGCTGCGGCGAACGCGGCAACGAGATGGCGGAAGTGCTCAACGAGTTTCCGGGGCGCAAGGACCCGCGCAGCGGCCGGCCGCTGCTCGAACGCACCGTGATCATCGCCAATACCTCCAACATGCCGGTTGCCGCGCGCGAAGCAAGCATCTACACCGGCGTCACGCTCGCCGAATACTTCCGCGACCAGGGGCTGCACGTCGCGTTGATGGCGGACTCGACGACCCGGTGGGCCGAAGCGCTGCGCGAGATCTCGGGAAGGCTCGGCGAGCTCCCGGGCGAACAGGGTTTCCCGGCCTACCTGAGCTCGCGGCTCGCGGAATTCTACGAACGGGCCGCAAATGTCGAGACGCTCGCGGGCACGCGCGGCTCCGTGACCATCATCGGCGCAGTCAGCCCGCCGGCGGGCGACTTCTCCGAGCCGGTTACGTCCCAGTCGAAGCGCTTCGTGCGCTGTTTCTGGGCGCTCGACCGCGACCGGGCGCAGGCACGTTTTTTTCCCGCGATCCATCCGCTGAACTCGTACTCGGAAGACGTCGAAGCGCTGGCATCGTGGTGGCAGGCGCAGGGCAACCCGGACTGGGCCGCACAGCGCCGCCGCCTCCTGACCCTGCTCGGCGAGCGCGCACGACTGGAGCGCATGGCGCGCATCGTCGGCAAGGACGCGCTGCCGCCGCGCCAGCAGCTGACGCTCTTCTGTGCCGATTTCGTCAACGAAGCCCTGCTGCGGCAGTCGGCGTTCTCGCCCATCGATCGCTTCTGCTCGCCCGCCCGGCAGACGTCTCTCATGCAGGCGTTCCTGCATTTCATCGAACGCGCCGAGCAGGCCCTCGACGAAGGGGTCGAACTCGAGCGCATCACCGCGCTGCCGGTGTACCGGCACCTGCAGCGCGCCGCCGAGGACATTCCCGAGGACAAGATCGACCGCTTCCACATGCTGCTTTCGAGGGTCGACGACGAATTCGACCGGCTGACCCCGGCAGAGAGCCATGCGCGCTGAGCTGACGATTCGTGGCATCGCGCAGCGCGTGGAAGGCCCGCTGCTGTTCCTGGAACGGGCCGTGAACGTCGGCCTCAATGACGCCGTGACGGTCACCGGCGGAGACGGCGTCGAGCGCCTCGGGCGCGTGGCAACGCTCGACGAGGACAGCATGATCGTCGAGGTCCTGGAATCGACGGCCGGGCTCGGGGTCCACGACACCGTGATCTCGGTGCTGGGGGAGCCGATTTGCTTCGACGTCGGAACGAACATGCTCGGCCGTGTCTTCGACAGCGTCGGCCGGCCGCTCGACGGCCAGTCGCCGATACCGGCCGCCCGCCGCATGCGAATCGACGGCATGACGATCAACCCGGCGCGGCGTGCACTGCCGCGCGATTTCATCGAGACCGGCGTGACGGCCATCGACCTGATGAACAGCCTCGTGCGCGGCCAGAAGCTGCCGCTGTTCTCGGGCGGCGGCCTGCCGCACGACCGGCTGGCCACGGCGATCGCGCAGCGTGCACGGCTGCGCGGCGACTCGGGCGAGGAATTCGCGGTCGTGTTCGTCGGCATCGGCGTGTCGCACTACATCGCCGAGCGGTTTCGTTCGGCCATGGAAATCAGCGGCGCGCTGGGGCATACGACCATGTTCCTGAACCTCGCCGACGAGTCGAGCACTCAGCGCCTGCTCACGCCGCGCTTCGCCCTGACGGCCGCGGAGTACCTTGCGTTCGTCGAAGGGCGGCACGTACTCGTCATCATGACGGACATGACGAACTACTGCGAGGCGCTGCGCGAGGTATCCGCCAGCCATGGCGAGATCCCCGGACGCAAGGGCTTCCCCGGCTACATGTACTCGGATCTGGCGACGCTGTTCGAGCGCGCCGGCTGCCTGCACGGCAATCCCGGCACGCTGACGCAGCTACCGATCCTCACCCTGCCCGGCGACGACATCGGCCACCCGATCCCGGACCTGACCGGCTACATCACCGAAGGGCAGATCGTGCTGGATCGCAACCTCGATCGCCGCGACATCTATCCGCCGATCAACGTACTGCCGAGCCTGTCCCGCCTGATGGACTACGGCACGGGCGAGGGCTTCACGGACGCGGATCATCCGCAGCTTGCCAGCCAGCTCTTCGCCGCGTACGCGAACGCGAAGCGCGTGCGCGTGCTTGCGAGTGTGATGGGCCAGGAGGGGCTGTCCGAGATCGACAACAGCTACCTCGCCTTCGGCGACCGTTTCGAGCAGGAACTCGTTAACCAGGATGCGCCACGCACGCTCGAGGAAAGCATGGAGCTCGGATGGGCGACGCTCGCAGAGCTGCCCGACGCCGAGCTGACGCGACTGAGCGACGAGCAGATCCAGGCATACGTCTGGAGGCACCGGCGCCGTGCCTGAACTGTCCCACGCCACGACCGCGTCGCGCAGCGCGCTGCTCGAGATCAAGGACGAGCTCCGGCTCGTCAGGGATGGCTACGAGTTCCTCGACGAGAAGCGCATCCTGCTCGCCGCCGAGGTGCTGCGGCAGCGCGACGAGTGGCGGGAGCGGCAGAAGGTCTTCATGGAACGATGGCACGCGGCCAGTGATGCGCTCGTCGCGGCGGCGGCGGACCAGGGCCTGCAGGGCCTCGAGGTGGCACCGCCGACCGCGCTGCCCGATGCCCGCATCGAGGTACGCACGCGACCCTACGTCGGCCAGGTACTCATCGAGGCCGGCTTCGTGCCCGGGGAGCCGGAGCAGTCCCGCGCGGCACTGCGGCCGACACCGCAGCTCGCCGCCTGCCGCGAGGCGTTTGCAGAAGTCATCGCGGCCGCCGCGGCCGTGGCGGCGTCAAGCACCAACCTCGCCCGGCTGTTGCACGAGTACCGTCGCACCGAGCGCCGCGTGCGGGCGCTCGAGAACGTCGTGCTGCCGGAGATCCACCTCGACATCGCCGCGATGGAAGAGCATCTCGAACTCGTCGAGCAGGAGGAAGTCATCCGGGTGCGGACGCTGCGGCCGGGCTAGCTGAGGAACTTCCTTATGCGGCCGCTTGCAGCGCTACGACCTTACCTGGGTGCGATCAGTTTCAACGTGCGACCCGTTGTTCCACTGGTCCTTTTGTAAAGTGGTAAAGTGTTCCCAAGAAATAAGAAAATGTGGGGGGACATGACCAGATCCAACGCGGTCTGAAGAACCCGCCACAAGAATTCGAATGATAGGGGGAATACCAATGTTCATGCCTGGAATAGCGAAAATGCGTTCGGCGTTGGCAGCAAGCATTGTCGTGGCATCCGTCGCCCTCGCAGGCTGTGCCGATATGCCCCGGGGTGATTCCGGCGCCGAGGCGCGCGAACGCGCAGCCGAGATCGACTTACAGCGAGCGGAACTGGCGCGAGAAAAAGAGGCGCTGGAGCGCGAGCGCGCACAATTCGAGGTCGAGAGACAGGCGGCAGCCGAACGCGACGATGCTCAGCCCGGCGCCGAGGACATCGAGGCAC
>JABDQH010000108.1 GCA_013042375.1 Woeseiaceae bacterium | reverse complement strand
GACGAGTTCGTGCACATGCGGGAGGAACGCGATGCGCAACTCGGCATGCCCAAGCTGATTCTGCCGTCGCTGCAGGTCAACCTGCGCGCCGGCCACCTGCCTGAACCGGAAGACAACAAGATCCGGTACCTGAAGATTCCCCTCGACGCAGTCTGACCCGGCGAACAGCACATGATCGACCTCTTGCCGGCCCTGCTCGGTGCGCTTGCGATCGGCCTGAGCCTGGGACTGCTCGGTTCGGGCGGGTCGATCCTGACCGTGCCTGTGCTCATCTACCTGCTGGGCCAGGACGAGAAGACCGCGATCGCAGGATCGCTGTTCATCGTGGGCAGCATCGCGCTGGTCGGCGGCCTGCAGTTCCTGCGCGTGGGTTTCATCCAGTGGCGTAGCGTGCTCCTGTTCGGCGTCCCGGGGATGATCGGCACCTGGTGCGGCGCCCTGCTCGCCACCTGGGTGCCCGGCGTGGTGCAGCTCGCGCTCTTTGCCCTCGTGATGCTGGTCGCGTCGTTCCTGATGCTGCGCCCGTTCGATCTTGCACACGCGCATGGTGAGGCGCGCGCGGCATGGAAGATCGCCGGTGACGGTCTCGCCGTCGGCATCATCACGGGACTCGTCGGCGTGGGCGGCGGATTCCTCATCGTCCCGGCGCTCGTGCTGCTCGGCGGCCTGTCGATGCACCAGGCCGTGGCAACGAGCCTCATCATCATCGCGCTCAAGTCCTACAGCGGTTTCTGGAAATACCTCGACGTACTCGAGGCGTTCGCCCTCGAGCTCGACTGGCGCACGCTGATTATCGTCTCCGCACTTGGTATCGTCGGCAGCATCGCGGGCAGCCGGCTTGCGCGACGCCTGCCGCAGGATAAATTGCAGAAGTGGTTCGGCTGGTTTCTCGTCGCGATGGGGCTCTACATCCTCGCACGGGCGGCTCCCGCTGTACTAGGATTACTGACATGAGTATTTACCAGATGAGCGAGGTCGTATCGGTCGCCTCGCAGATACGACCCGCCGATGTCGAAGCGATCGCCCGGGCGGGATTCGCAACGATCGTCTGCAACCGTCCCGACGGCGAGGAATTCGGCCAGCCGGCGGCGAGTGAAGTAGCCGCACAATGCGAAACCCAAGGCGTCGCGTTTCACCACCTTCCGGTGCACCACGGCGGCCTGTCGACCGACGTGGTCGATGCATTCCGCGACGTCGTCGCGGGCAGCAAGGGCCCGGTGCTCGCGTACTGCCATTCGGGCCAGCGCTCGTCGATCCTGTGGCAGGTGAGCGGAGCGCCCTGAGTCAGAGGCGGTCCTTGAGGCCGTAGTACAGCATGGCCAGGACCATGCCCGGGTAGCGCAGCGTCGTCCCGCCCGGGAAGGTAGTGCTCGGCAGGCTTGCGAACGCATCGAAGCGGTTGTCGACACCGGAAATCGCTTCGCCGACGATCTTGCCCGCGAAATTCGCGGTCGGAATGCCGTGACCCGAATAGCCCTGGGCATACCAGACATTCGGCTCGAGGCGGCCGACATGCGGCAGGCGGCTCACGGTCACCGACAACGTGCCGCCCCAGGCGTAGTCGATCTTCACGCCCCGGAGCTGCGGCAATACCTTTAGCATGTAGGGACGGACGAACCCCGCGATGTCCCGCGGAAAGCCCGGACGGTAGTTTTCCCCGCCACCGAACAAGAGGCGGAAGTCCTCCGACAAGCGAAAGTAGTTGACGACGAAACGCGTGTCGTGAATGCCGAAGCGGCCCTTGACGAGCTCGAGTGCGCGCTCCTCGCCCAGCGGCTCGGTGGCGATCATGAAGTTGTTGATCGGCATGATCTTGCCGGCCGTTCGTGGTTCGAGGTTGCCGAGATAACCGTTGCAGCCGAGCACGACGTGGGACGCCGTGACGCTGCCCTTGTCGGTACGCACGACCGCGGGATCGGACTCCGTGTAACTTCGCACGCGCGAGTTTTCGAAGATGCGTACGCCCGCCTCCTCCGCCGCTCGCGCGATGCCGAGCGCATAGTTGAGCGGGTGCAGCACCATCGCCTCGGGATCGTAGAGTCCCTCGAGAAAATCTTCGGTCGCGACGTACTCGCGCGTTTCCTCGGCGCTCAGCGCACGGCAAAAGGGATAGTCATAGCGACCGGTCAGGGCGTCCACGAGCGCCTCCGCCCAGCCGAGATAACCTCGCTTGTGCACGCCGATGAGCTGGCCTTTCTGCAGGTCGCACGGGATCGCATGTCTGGCAACGCGATCACGAATCTCCTGCTTGGCCTGCTCGGCGAAATCCCAGAACTGGCGCGAGCGCTCGAGGCCGAACGCTTCTTCCATTTCGAGCACGTCCTTGCGCTGGCCCGTGCCGACCAGCCCGCCGCAGCGGCCCGACGCACCGAAACCGACACGCTCGGCTTCGAGCACGATTACGTCGACGCCGAGCTCGGCCAGCGTCAGGGCCGCGGAAAGCCCCGTGAATCCGCCGCCGATCACGCACACGTCGGCAGTCAGTTCCTCGTCGAGCGCAGGCCGGTCGACGATGCCTTGCGCCGTCGCGACGTAGTAACTGTCCGGATAGCCCGGTCCGTTCGGTGCGGCCATGTTCGATCGCTCACTGGAAAGGGGCAATATCCGCGCCGCCGTCCATTCTTGTCAACAGCAGCGCGCTGCACATATCCCGTATTCCCGTCTCCGGCTGCCGATGCTAGCGTGATTTTGTTGGTGAGATAAGGAGCCAATGATGGGTACGAGACGATATGCCGCGTGGACGGCAGCCGTTGCCCTGTTGCTTCTCGCCGGCTGTGCGACCTCACCCGAAGCCGAGAGCCGGCGCCTGGCTATGGAGGCGGACATCCAGGACATTCTCAGCCAGGCGGTGCCGGCCGAACTCGGCACCACTAAACGTTGCCTGTCTGACCACGAGTACCGCAACTTCCGGGCCTTGAACGAGCAATACCTGTTGTTCGAAGGCCGCCGCGGCAAGCTGTGGATTAACGAGCTGCGCAATCGCTGCTACGACCTGCGGCGCGGGCACGTCCTCATGGTGACGTCTTTCTCGCCACGGCGTATCTGCGAAATGGATCGCTTCGAAGTGGCCGACTGGTTCTACTGGCCCTGGTATCGGCGCTGGTACTGGCCGGGTCACTGGGGGCCGCGCTGGGGCATGGGCGTGCAGTGCTCACTCGGCAAGTTCCAGCCCGTAACCGAAGCACAGGTCGCGGCAATAGAAGACGCGCTCGACAGCTACTAACACTGTGGGAGCGGCTTTAGCCGCAAATTGCGGCCTGGGCGTTACTCGTATGCGTGCCAGCAGCCGTTGACGTCCCTGACGTCGACACCGTCCGATCGTTCGCGGACGTAGTCCGGGCCGACCGGCGACTTGCCGTGCCCACCCGGGATGTCGAGAACGTAGGCAGGCTGACAGATGCCCGATACGCGGCCGCGCAGGCCTGCCGTTAGTGCACGGCCTTGTGCGAGGCCGGTGCGGAAATGTGCCGTGCCGTTGGCGCGGTCCGCATGGTGCAGGTAGTACGGTTTGATCCTGTTTTCGACCTGGCGACGCAGCAGTGCCTCGAGCGCAGCGGCGTTATCGTTGACGCCGCGCAGCAATACGGACTGGCCCAGCATCGGGATGCCGGCATCGACCAGCCGCGCACAGGCCGCCTGCCCCTGCGGCGCGAACTCGTCGGCGTGATTGGCGTGCAGCACGACAAATAGCGGTGCCGCCTTGCGCAGGACCTCGGTGAGTTCCCGCGTGATCTTCTCCGGCGCGACGAGCGGCACACGCGTGTGCACGCGCACGACGCGTACGTGCGCGATCTCGCGCAGCTCGGTGAGGATTTTATCGAGCCTTCGCGGCGACAGAACCAGCGGATCGCCGCCCGAGAGAATGACCTCCCAGATCTCCTCGTGCTCGCGTATATACTGCAGCGCCGCCGCCAGCTCGCGCGCCGGCAGCAGGGCTTCTCCCTGTTGCCCGACCGTCTCGCGGCGAAAGCAAAAGCGGCAGTACGCGGCGCAGATCTTCGTCGGCATCAGCAGCACGCGATCCGGGTAGCGGTGCACGATGCCGGGCACGGGTGCGTGCGGCCCGTCGCCGACCGGATCCGCCAGCTCGCCGTGTGCCGAATCGAGCTCGCGCGCGTCCGGCACGAACTGCTTCGAGATCGGACCGTCGGAGCGCTCGGCGTCGATCAGCTCCTGCATAAGGGGCGTAATCGCGACAGCGTATCGCTCGGCAACCGCATCGATATCATGCGCAAACTGCAGAATCTGCGAAGTCCGTCCGTTCTTGATTCCTGTGGCCATGGTAGTTTCGGCTCCGATTGGTATGACCGTTGGGTCGGATTGCGACTCAGAATGTGAACTGGATCACGCCAGGCAAGTAAGAGCAACAGAGGTTTATCAGAAATGACCGACCGCAGGTTTCGAGCACTAATATCACTATCGTCTCTTCTCGTCGTCACTGCATGTAACGACGGTGATCCGATCTGGGCCACGCGAGCTGCCGAGGATCCGCTCGACAATTTGCCGCCGCCGGTATCGTCCCCCCCGGCACAGGGCAGCTATGTCCTGTTGAACAGTGATGTCGGGGACTACATTGGTGCCGGTGAAGATTACCTCTATACGAAGGCCGACAGCCTGATTTCGGTTACGGCTTCGGATGCACAACTCACTGTCGAGATCGATGGCGATGAGGGCTGGACGGGGCAGTTCATCCTTCCCGATACCTACGCCAGGCTCGAGAACGGCGCATACCCCAATCTCACGAGGTACCCGTTTCACGATGCGATCGTGGGCGGGCTGAGCTGGTCCGGTGAGGGACGCGGCTGCAATACCCTCGACGGGTCTCTGACGATCGACACGGTTACCTACGACGGTGACACGCTGACCGACATCGGGCTCAGCTTCGAGCAATACTGCGAGGGCGACAGCCCCGCGCTGCGAGGTCAGATCCGCTTCGATGCGAGCGACGCCACTACACCGCCCGGTCCGGTTGTCCCGGCGCCTGCCGGTCTGTGGGCACCGACGCAGGGAAGCACGCCGGCGTCGGACAACTACGTCTACCTCGTCAGTGAGCAGGACGACTTCATCGGCGCCGGCGCAAACTACCTCTATACCGATGAGACGGCTACGATTACGGTCGAGCAGACGGATGGTCTGCTGTCGGTTTCCGTCCAGGGCCCCGAGGACTGGAACGGCAACTTCAAGGGCATGAATTTTCTCGCCGACCTTGAAGAAGGTTACTACGGTGACTTGCAGCGCTACCCGTTTCAAAACCCGGTCAAGGGCGGACTTAGCTGGTCCGGTGAAGGCCGCGGCTGTAACAGGCTGACGGGTTGGTTCGCGGTTGACAGCGTAACGTACGACGCGGGCGCAATTACGGCGGTCGATCTGCGATTTGAACAGCACTGCGAGGGCAATACGCCGGCGCTCTACGGGGAGATTCGCTGGGCCCAGTAGTCAGGCCCTGGCGGGCCTGCGGTGTCTCCGCCTTCGCCGGCGCAATGCGGTACGACAGCGCGGCTGGTATCCTCGCTTGCATGCCGACCCATCTGTATTTCGACCTCGATGGCACGCTCACCGATCCCTTTGAGGGCATCACGAAGTGCATCCTGTACGCACTCGATGAACTCGGCGTGCCGCATCCTGACGACGACTACCTGTATGCGTGCATCGGGCCGCCGCTCTGGGATACGTTCCCCGAGCTCGTCGGCGACGAGCTGACGAAGCAGGCCGTCGACCTCTACCGCGAGCGATTCGTCGAGGTGGGCTGGAAAGAGAACCTCCCGTACGACGGCATTATCGATGCGCTGGAGGCGATCTCGTCGCGGGGCTACACGATGTTCGTCGCAACGGCCAAGCCGCACATGCATGCCGCGCGTATCGTCGAGCATTTCGGCATGGGTGAGTTCTTTCATAACATCTACGGCAGCGAACTCGACGGTACGCGCGCCACCAAGGCCGACCTGCTGCGCTTCGCCATCGAGAAAAACCCGGGTGCAACAAGGCACACCATGATCGGGGACCGCAAAC
>JABDQH010000102.1 GCA_013042375.1 Woeseiaceae bacterium | reverse complement strand
GTCGCCTGGACATACGACGTTGACGAACCGATGGCCTCGTCCGTACCCCGGATTTCGGCCCCGAGGCGCCGACCATACGCTGGAAATACGTCCCGGTCGGCGATCTTCTGGTCGAACGCGATGCCTGGAACGATGAACCGGCTCGTGTCGACGTCCTCGCCAATAACAAATGACTCATTGCTTGCATCGAGCGAGTACGTGCGCAGCCATGTGTCGCTGATTGACTCGGTCCACCGTAATCCCAGTCTTTGTACTTCGTTGTCGAACGTATCGGTCTCTTCGTTCGATGCGGCGCCGGTGATGCTGAACCATTCGCGTCTTGGGTCGCGCAGCGGGATGCGATACTCGGCGGTAATGCCTTGCACGACCGGCGAGACGCCCAGGTCCGAGATGATCCGATGGCCGCGCGAATTCAGTCGGTTGTTTCTGAAACCGGCACGGAATCGCAAGCCCGTGTCCGTCGACGCACCGACGCCGACGGTGTACTCGATGCGGGTACCGGGCTGCATTGCGATTCTGATCGGAATCTCGCCATTCGCGGCGCTGTCGGTCTCGGCGAGGACCTGGACTTCCCCGAAATAGCCGCTATCCGAGAGGTCGCGATGCGCTTGTATCAGCTTCGCGCTGTCAAACAAGGTGCCGGATTCGAGATCGAGGTAGCCTTCTACAATCGCGGGATCGAGGAATGCCTGCTCGAGCTGTATTGCACCAATCCGGTAGCGCGGGCCACTGTCGAAATGCAGACTGACGTCCGCCGCATGCTCCTTCGGCCAGACGTCGAGTCTGTTCTCTGCGAAGCGGGCCTCCACGTAACCTCGATCCGCGGCCCGGACCTGCAGCACCCGCTTGATGCGCTCGTAGTCGGCATGTCTGAGGACGGCGCCGGGAGTCAACGATCGGGATGACTTCAGATCCGCGAACGCAGGATCCGTTGCCGCCGCCCCCTCGATCAACAATTGAACGTTGCGGTAGACAACGGGTTTGCCGGGGTCAATGACGATCGATGCACGCCAGCATGGCTGATCAAGCTCCAGCGTCGACGTGATTACCGGGTCATAGAACCCGAACGGCTCCAGCGCTTCGCGGGCTTCGGATTGGAGGGTACGGAAGCGCCTGCGCACCAGCCAGTCCTCCGCGTCGCACGTCTCACCGGCCAGCGACGCAAAGGCACGGATGTTCTGCTCGACCTCCGGCTCAACGCCGGTGACAGTTAATTCCGCTCGCGCAATAAACGGCAACCCGGCCCCGAGGGCGATCGCCAGGAGAGAACATTGTTGAAGCGACATCGTGGTGGTCCATCGTCAAGCTGCAATCTACAGCCATCTCTTCCATCGGAAGAGCGCCAGCAGACCTGCAGCTGCCAGGATCATGACTACCATCGATCCGAGAAAGCCGCTGGGACTGTCGAGTCCCGGTAGACCGCCGACGTTCATGCCGAGAAGCCCCGTGACGAACGTGAGCGGCAGAAAGATCGCCGCGACGACCGACAGGACGTACATGCGCGCATTCTGCTCCTGGGCGAGCTGCCCGAGAAACTCCTCGCGCAGAACCATCGTGCGTTCACGCGCGAGTTCCAGGTCCTCGAGATACCGGGTGATCCGATCTGCTTCCTCCCGCAGCTCCTGGGTTTCGGAATCCGATAGCCAGGCGCCGGGCTGCCGATATAAGCGATCCAGTGCGTCGCGTTGCGGCGCAAGGAAGCGCCTGACAGAAGCGATCTGACGCCGCACTGCCGTGATGCTCTGCCTGAACGCGGTCTGGTCTTGTGTCGCCATCGTCTCTTCGGCGTCGCTCACCCGGTCTTCGATGCCGTCGACGAAGTCGCCGATCCGATCTGCCAGTCTGCCGGTCAGACCGGCCAGGAAACCGCCAGTGCTGCTCGGGCCTTCTCCCCGACCGAGCGCGTCACGGATGTCGACGACAGACAGGAGTTGGCGCCGCCTCGTGCTTATGACCCTGTCGTGCTCAATCCAGAGGCGAATTGAAACCATGTCCTCCGGATCGTCGCCGGGATTCGTGTTTACACCGCGTAATACGACCAGCAATCCCTGTGCCGTGGCCAGCGACCGGGGACGGGTCTCGTCCGCCAGGAGCGCCTCGACTACCGGCTGTTCGAGCCCGCTGTCATTTGCCAACCAGGTGCGAGATGCATCGTCGCCAACTTCGATATGAACCCAGAGTATTCCCTGGTCTTTGTTCCACTGGCGCATCGACGCAAAATCGATATCGACGGACCCGCCGCGCCTGTTCAAGATACAGCAGTGCAGGAATTCCGGCGTGGTTTCTCTCATTTCAGGTGTCCGGGCGCTATCTTCGTGAATCTACGACGATTAGTCGGTCGCTCGATAATTTTTATCTTGCTGCACGCGACAGTACTTTAGAACGTGGCTGCAATCCGGAGTTCAAGGCATTCCTGAACTCAAGGTGCACCTCGTGCCGGGGAAAAGCAACCATAATTCCAGCTCGAAGATCACCATGTCGAAGTGAGTGCTTTGCTGTTCGCCGTTGTCTGTGCAGAGATGCCGGATCATGACGTGCAGCACCATGGTAGGCTACGCCGGAGTGCTGCCACTGGACCCCGACGATGGCCGAAAGACTCGACCTCTTCTCAACACCGATTCTCAAGGCTTCACCGCCCGATGCACAAGCACTGAATGCCGAGCTGTTGGAGACGATTCGCAAGCACCGCAAGCAACACCGGGGCATCGATCGCTCGAATATGGGCGGCTGGCATTCCGATGCCGACATGGCCCGCTGGGGTGGACCCGCCGCCCGGCGCCTGGCCGACTTCGCGGTTGCCGAGGTCAGCGCGCACATGGCCGACGTGGCCCGGCAGGGCAAGCGGCAGTTCAACTGGAGCATCGAGATGTGGGCCAACGTCAATGCACCGGGCGATGCCAACCAGGTTCACTGCCACCCGGCGGCCTACTGGTCGGGCGTTTACTACCCGGACCCGGGTGGCGCGGAGGAAGAAGGCCATGGCGGCGAACTGGTCTTCGAGGATCCTCGCTATCCAATGGCGTACATGACGGTGCCGGACCTCGTGCTTCGTGACGCGGACGGCGACCCGATGTACTCGCAGGTTGTTGTGCGTCCGGTCGCCGGCCGTATCGTCCTGTTCCCCTCCTGGTTGCGTCATTCCGTCAGGCCGCATGCAGGCGACAGGGAACGGGTTTCGATCGCGTTGAACCTGGTGCTGATCGGTGCACAGCAGGGCAACCGCTAATACTGGATTCTCCCGCCAAAGCATGACGCAGGTCTCATATCCGAAAGATATATGTGACTGTACGTAATCGCCGGAGCGATAATTCCTGACCGTGGCACTAAAGGGCTCTCAGGGAATGAACGCTCCGCACACCGACGCTGTCGAAACGCACCAGGAAGCTGGGGGCAGCCTGATCCTGACTGTCACGAAGTCGGGTGCGATTTCCAGCGTCGTCGAAGCGCGGCAGGAACTGCGCCAGCAGTTTGAGGATGATCCCGAGTCCATTTCCGTCGACGGCCTGTGGCGCGAGGAGTGTGTCGATCGTATACGCGCTTCACTGCGTCGCGCGCTGCGCAACCGAACATCGTGCGCTTTCGAGATGGAGTGCGCGGACGGCGCCACAGAAGAATTCATCGTCGTGCCGCGAGGCGCCGATCGCCTGCTGATGATCGTGCGCGATCTCACCGAACAAAAGCGCGCGCACGAGCAAGCGCATCGGCTTGCGTATACCGACGATGTCACCGGGCTTCCCAATCGCGTTTACCTGTTTGACGAATTGCGCAAGGTCATTGAAGTGCAACGCCTGAAAGAGGGCAGGTCCGCCGTGATCTGCATTCACGTCGGGCATTTCGATGACTACGGCTACGCATTGAGTGCGGGCCAGCAGGACGAGGTGTTGGCCCAGCTGGCGAGTCGCATGCGCCGCCAGCTGCGCAAAACGAACCAGAGCGAGACGGCTGACTTCGAGCGGTTCTCGATCGTCAGCCGCAGCGACTATCGGCAGTTCTGCGTTGTCCTGCCCAGCATCGAGACTGGTGAAGACGCGGAGGCCGTCGCCGAGCGTCTGGTCGACGCACTCAGGCTCCCGATCAATTTGCGGACTCGCTCGGTCAACATCAACGCGAGCAGCGGCATATCCCTCTATCCACAGGACGGAACCGACGCCGTGTCGCTCTTCGAGAACGCGATTGCAGCGATGGAGGACGCGCGCTGCGAGTCGGGCGCGGCCATCAAGTTCCATTCGGGTACCGTGCGGCTGCGCTCATTGCAGCGCTCGGACCTCGAGGCCGAACTCAAGGCTGCCCTGGACAACGGCGATTACGACCTGAATTACCTGCCGACGGTCGATATCGAGAGCGGCGTGCCGAGAACCATGGAGGCGTTGCTGCGCTGGCCGGATACGGTCCTCGGCTCACAGCCGACGCGCAAGATCGTGCGCGTCGCCGAACGCACCGGGATTATCGTGCCGATCGGCCGCTGGGTACTCAGGCATGCCTGCGAGCAGTTGCGGCGATGGCGCGACGAGGGGCATGCCGATGTGCGGGTTGCGGTCAATATGTCTGCCCAGGAAATGGTCAGCGACGGCATGATCGAGTCCCTGCAGCAGGCGCTCAGTGAAACAGGCGTCGATCCCGCCGATCTCGACGTCGAGCTGAAGGAGAGCCTCCTGGCGCGTGAGGCGCTGAAGGGATTCGACGTCTGCAAGCGCCTCCGGGATCTTGGTGTTCGCCTGGTCGTTGATGATTTTGGCGCCGGTTCGTGCTCGCTGGCGCATTTCGCGCAAGGCCGGATCGAAGCAATCAAGATCGATCGTTCGATTGTCGAGGGTCTCGACAAGAACGAGCACTCTGTTGCAACGATTGCCGCGGCGCTGGCAATGGCCGAGCAGCTCGGTATCGACGCGATCGCCGAGGGCGTGGAAACCGAGAACCAGCTCGAAATCCTGCAGGCACATGGATGCCGCTATGTGCAGGGGTTCCTGTTGGGCGAGCCAATGGACGCAAATGCCGCGCTCGAGTATCTGAATACCGATTCGGCAGGTCGGGCGAGGGCAAAAGGTGGGATCGATGGCGTCTGAATCGAAAGGGGTAACCGACTTCACGGGCGCGCTGAGGCTGCTATCCACGACCGAGGTGTCGGCCGACGACGTATTCGATGAAGCCGGAGGAACGGCGCTGCTTCTCAGTCGTGACAGCGACGCAAAGAAATGGGGGTCACGCTGGCTGGGGCAGTCCGGCCTGCAGGTGACGGTCGCGTCGGATCCGGCTAACGGCCTCGATCTTGCGCGCTCGATGCGGCCCGATGTCATTGTCGTCGAGGCGGCGATGTCCGACTGCGGCAAGCGCCCCTTTTTCGAAGTCCTGCAGGAAGCCGCCGACATTTCTGCCGACGTGATCGTGCTGTGCGCGAACAACAGCCAGATCAAGGCCGCGCTCATCGCCAACGTCTTCGATATCGCGAGGAAGCCGTACAACTGGCAGAGTGTCGCCGCACGCGCGTATCACTCCTTGCAGATCAAGAATCGCAATGCGAGCCTCGCAGAATCCAAGGATGCCCTGAAAGAGGCACTCGAGCTGGCTAACGTCGCGCGCGAACAACTGCGCAATAACCAGAGGTTCGAACCGGTCACGGGGCTCCCGAATAAATCGAAGTTCGTCGACCTCGTACGCCGCGGCATGTCGGCGACCGACAAGAACGGTGGCAGCCTGGCGGTCTTCGTCGTCGGGTTTACGCGCTTCCGGCTCGTTGTCGAGGCGATGGGACAGCAGCAGGCGGACAAGGTACTGGCCGAGATCGGTCGCAGGATGGCCGCCTGTGTCAGCGAGTCGAATGCCGCGCTCGACCACTCACCACATGGCCTCAGGACAGCGGCGATCGGCATTCTCGACTCGCACCGCTTCGCCCTGATGATAACGATCTATGACGACGAGTCGTTGCCGCCGTTCCAGCAGCGACTGCTCGAAGTCCTGTCGCGGCCGATCCAGGTCATGGGGCAGGTCGTGCACCTGTCGGCGTGCCTCGGGATCGCTTCGTACCCGCAGGATGCCGAGGACGTGGATCAGCTCCTGCAGCGGGCCGATAACGCTATGCGCGATGCGCAGAGTCGTGGCGGCGGCTGCAAGTACTATTGTGCGGATACGGATCGGGCCGCAGCCCGCAAACTCAGGATCGAGCATATGTTGCACGAAGCGCTCGACCGCGAGGAGCTGACTGTGGCTTACCAGCCGATCATCGACGTCGCCTCGAACAAGGTCGTCGCGCTCGAGGCCTTGCTGCGTTGGCAACTGCCTGACGGGACGTCTATTTCACCGGTCGAGTTCATTCCCGTCGCCGAGGAGTCGGGGCTCATGTTGCGTACGGGTGAGTACGTCCTGGACCGCGCCTGTCGGCAATTCGCCATGTGGCAGCACGAGGGTCTCGAACTCTCGCACATCTGCGTCAACGCTTCGGCGGTTCAGTTGATGAGTTCGAGTTTTGCCGGGACGGTACAGCGCGTATTGGCGGAAAGCGGGATACAGGCAGCAGAGCTCGAAATCGAGATCAGTGAGCGTGGCGTCCTGTCCGGTGACAACGAGGTCCTGGGACAGCTTCGGCAGCTCAAGAGCCTCGGCATCAACCTGTCGATCGATGATTTCGGTACGGGCGATTCGGCGATTGCCTACCTCAAGGAACTGCCCGTAGACACGCTCAAGATCGATCGCTCCTACATCGAAGGATTCGGCCGGGAGGGCAAGGACTTCGCCATCGCCTCGGCCATGGTGGCACTCGGGCAGCGCCTGGAACTGACCGTCGTCGCCGAAGGCGTCGAAACCACCGAGCAGCTCGACGTGCTGCGCGATATCACCTGCGACTGCTACCAGGGCTTCCTTGCCGCCAAGCCGATGCAGCCCGATGCTGCCACGGAATTTCTGCAGAAGAACCGCAAGACCGCGACCATCAAGCCGGTTTAACCACGGCATTATTTGAACTGCGTCACACTTCCCGCTGAGGCGGGCGTGCCCGCGTCCGGGCGCCAAATCTCGTTGTATTGCCTAATAAACCACAGCAATTGGGGTAGAGAAGCAAGCATGTTTCCAACGAGTAGGTGTGACGCAGCCATGCAATTATCCGAACTGACACAGAACTGGCGACGCCTTGCGGTGACCGGCACCGCATTGCTTTCGCTCGTATTGACAGGGCAGACGGCGCTGGCTGGTGGGGATACGAGTCATCCGATGCGGTTCGGCCATCTGACTGTCGAGGACGGGTTGTCGCAGAGTAACGTACTGGCCGTCCTGCAGGATTCAGAAGGGTGGATGTGGTTCGCAACCGAGAATGGCCTGAACAGCTACGACGGTTACGAGTTCCGCCACTTCAAGCGCGAGCGAGGCAATCCGTCGGCGCTTGGCAACGACTTCATTTTCGATGTCGCCGAGGCGAAGGACGGCAGCCTGTGGCTGGCAACGAACGGTGGCGGCCTCGCCAACCTCGATCGCACGTCGGGCGAGGTTCGCTCCTGGCATCACGACGCTGCCGATGAGAACAGCATCTCGAGCAGCATCGTGCGCAGCCTTTACGTCGACGACGCGGGCATCGTCTGGATTGGCACCCGAGGCGCCGGCCTCGACCGTTTCGACCCGCTTACAGAGTCCTTCACCAACGTCGATCTCGGTGACGTGAACACCAACGGTACGATCTTCACGATCAGCGAGGCGACGGGCAGTGCGCTCTGGATCGGCGGCGACCACGGTCTCGTCAGGCTCGACACGCGTACGCAAGCGGTGACCAACGTCACGGCAGCCCTCGGCGAGACCGGTGAGCACAGTGTGCGAGCCGTAATCGAAGACGCCGACGGCCAGCTCTGGGTGGGATCGTATGGCGGTGGCGTCGTGGGTCTGGACGCCAAGGGACAGACCCTCGCACGCTTTGCCCATGATGTTAACGACGCGGCCACGCTGACGGATGACCGCGTTACGGTGCTCTTCGAAGATGACGCGCATCGCCTCTGGGCCGGAACGGTCTCCGGCCTCAACCTCGTCGATCGTGCGCACGGCACGGTCGATCGTTACGTTTCTGATCTCGAGGACGCTTCGAGCCTGAGCGACAACGAAGTTTCATCGATCTACCAGGATCGTGCCGGCCTGCTGTGGTTCGGTACGAAATCGCACGGCGTCAACAAGTGGAACCCGAGTTCGTGGCTGTACGGCTACGAGCCGGCGAAAACGGTGACCGCGGAGCGCAATCGCGAGCCGAACGTCATGGCGTTCATCGACGACGGTGCGGGCACGCTGTGGCTGGGCACTTTCGGTGACGGGCTCAACGCAATCGACCACGACACGGGCGAGATCGTCCGCTACCGCGCAGACGCCAGCGGCGCACAGAAGATCGCAGGCAATCGGGTTATGAGTTTGATGCACGACAGCCGCGGCCGGATCTGGGCCGGCACGATGATGAACGGCATCACGCGCATCGACACCAGGTCGGGCACCAACACCAACTTCCGGCGCGTCGAGGGAGACGAAAACTCCCTGAATGCCAACGGCATCATGACGATCTACGAGGATCGCAGCGGCCTGGTCTGGATCGGCACCTACGGTGGCGGCATCAATGTTTACGACCCGGCGGACGGCAGCTTCACGCACCACGAGCCGAACCCGGATGACGCATATTCGCTCGACAGCGATCGCGTAACGAGCTTCGGCGAGGACATAGACGGCAACATGTGGATCGGCACCGATGGCGGCGGCCTGAGCCTCTACTATCGTGAGACAGGGCGGTTCTACAACTATCGCCACGATCCGGACGACGTCCAGACAATCGCGGCTGACACGGTCTACTCGGTCAACATCGATGCGAACGGGGTCGTATGGATCGGCACGCAGGGCGGCGGTCTCGATCGCGTTATCGGCGACGCCCGTCAGCCGAACGCGATTACGTTCTCTAACGTTTCGGAGAAGGACGGTCTTGCCAACGACGTCATCTACGGCGTCGAGTTCGACAACAGCGGCCGGGTCTGGATGAGCACCAACCATGGCATCAGCCGCTACAACCCGAGTACCGGCCAGATCAAGAACCTGCATCGCACCGATGGCTTGCAGTCCGAAGAATTCAACTTCGGGGCGCACTACCGGAGCGATAGCGGCGAGCTGTTCTTCGGTGGACACAATGGTTACAACTCGTTCCAGCCTGACAACGTCCGGGCATCGAGCGTGGCGCCGCTGATTGCGCTCACGGGTTTCTTCCGCGGCGGCGACGCGACCAAGTCCGATCTGCCGACGGATGACATGGAGTCGGTAGAACTCAACTGGAAAGACGACCGCGTCACGTTCGAGTTCTCGGCCATGGATTTCGCGGCTCCTGCGGACAACCGCTACCAGTACAAGCTCGAAGGTTTCGACAAGGACTGGATCGATCTCGGCAACCGCAGGCGCGCGACCTACACGCACCTGCATGCCGGCAGCTACCTGCTGCGCGTCAAGGCGGCCAACAGCGAAGGCGTCTGGAGCGAGTCCGATTTCTCGCTGCCCGTAACCGTCGCCCCGGCGCCCTGGCGGACCTGGTGGGCGTACCTCGGCTATCTCGCGCTTGCCGTGAACGTTGTGCTGGGTCTCTGGTTCGGGCACCGTCGCCGCATCGATCGTGAAGAAGAGTACAGCCATCGCCTCGAGTTCGAAGTCCACTCGCGCACGGAAGCACTGATGGACCGCAACAAGCAGCTGTCGGTCCTGAACCGGGCCCTGCAGGAGAGCAGCCTCAGCGACCCGCTGACGGGGCTGCGCAACCGTCGCTTCGTGTTCGAGGAAGTCTCCCGCGATCTCGCAGTCGCGCAGCGCCGTCTCCAGAACGAGCAGCTGGGCATCGACGTCAGCGAGATGTCGGACCTGGTCTTCATGATGATCGATCTCGATCACTTCAAGCCGATCAACGACACCTACGGGCACGCTGCCGGCGACGACATGCTGCTGCAGCTGCGCGATGTGCTGCTGGACATCTGCCGCCGTACGGACCACGTGATCCGCTGGGGTGGCGACGAATTCGTCGTGATCGCCAAACAGACACAACCCGGAGAGGCGGAACAGCTCGCCGAGATCATTCGTTCGACTATCGCCGACCGCAACTTCGTGCTCGGCGACGGACAGATCGTCCGCACGACCTGCTCGATCGGCTTTGCAGCCTATCCGCTGTTCCGCTCGGGCGCCGACCAGTCGAATCTCGATCAGATCATCAGCCTGGCAGACGGGCTCATGTATGAAGCGAAGAAACGGCGCAATGCATGGGTCGGCATGCTGGGGCCGAACGACGCAATGGCGAGCTTCGAGCCCGAGCAGGACTCGATAGAGCCGCATTCATTGCTTTTCCGCACGCGTCGCGCGGGCAATTTCCGCACCTTCTCGTGCGAAGACAACGAGCAGGGTTCCTCCCTGCGTATCGGGCACGCAGGTTGAGGTGGGCACCATGAACTTCAATGAACTCATCAAAGCGAGTTTCACTATGAAGCGAAGCACGGGGCTCCTGGCCATCGCCGCGGCGATCGTCACGGCACTGGCAGCGAGTGGTTCGAACGAGAACCGCGTCGATGTCGCAGCAACGGTACTGGACGCAACGGCCACGCAGCCGGCCGGCCAGGTCGCGGTTGCCGGGATCGAGGCGGGTCAGCGACGCGCGCAAGGCCGTGCCGCCGCATCGTCCGACTACCAGGACTGGCCGACTTCGTTACCGCAGTACGCACGAGGCAGCGACGTCACAATGCCGTCCACTCCTGTCTATAGCGCTGCAGCCAGCACTCGCAATCCGTCGATCACGCCTGATACCGAGGGATCCCGAGCTGTTGCGCCGCGCGACAAGATGAGCGGCCCGGTCGCCGCGTTACTCGACGCCGGCGCCTCTGGCTACGCCGAGCTGGTCGTTCGCTACAGCGAACGTCCCGAGCTGTTCGACGACGAAGTGGTCGCCGAGCTCGGCGGCGAGGTCGTGCGCAGCTACGAACACCTGGCGATGCGGGCCATCCGGCTCCCCGTAGCCGCGCTCGAGGACCTGGCGTCCGAGGACAAGGTCGACTGGCTCTCGCTGGACGAGCCCGTCTCGGCCACGTCTGTCTCTTCGAGGCAGGCTGCAAACCTGCCGGCCTCGGGCTCGGCCAATTCCGGCTATGACGGTCAGCATGTCGGCATCGCAGTCGTGGATACCGGCGTTTCCAAGCACGGGGACCTCAGTAGCAACATCCTGCAATACTCGTTCGTCGGCGGGAAGTATCCGAAGCCCGAGATCGATGACGGCGAGCTCGAGAGAGCGAAAGAAGATTCCCGCGACGACCGCTTCGGCCACGGCACGCACGTCGCCGGCCTGATTGCCGGCAGCGGCAGTAACTCGAACGACGACTACAAGGGCTCGGCGCCCGGCGCAACCATCCTGGCGCTGCAGGTCCTCGACAAGGACGGCAACGGCTCGATGTCGGACGTCATGGCCGCGCTGGACTGGCTGTTGACCTACGGTCGCTACTTCAACGTCCGCGTCGTCAACCTGTCGCTTGGCAAAGGCGTATCCGAGTCGAACACGACGGACCCGCTGGTGCTGGCCGCCGAGCGGCTGTGGGATGCGGGCATGGTCGTGGTTGCCGCCGCCGGTAACGACGGCTACGAGGGCAGCATGACGATCACGAGCCCGGGCAATTCGCGCAAGATCATCACGGTCGGTTCGATCACCGATAACGGCACGGGCCTGGATTCCAGCGACGATTACACCTCCTCGTTCTCGTCGCAGGGCCCGACCATCGGCGACTATGTCCTCAAGCCGGACCTGCTGGCGCCGGGCAACCGCGTGGTCGGCTCCGTGGACAAGAACTCGAAGCTGGCGACCATTCTCACGGACCGTATCAAGGAGTGCACGAGGTATAGCTTCCTGTGCGGCGACAGCACCTACCTCGAGCTGTCGGGCACGAGTATGGCGACGCCGCTCGTCAGTGCGGCAGCCGCACTGATGCTCGAGAAGGACCCGTCACTGAACCCGGCGACGGTCAAGGCTCGCCTGATGCGCTCGGCTCGCAAGATCGATGCCGATCCGAGCGAAACCGGTGCCGGCGTACTCGACGTGGAAGCGGCGCTTGATGATAGCGGCGTGGTCGCGGACGAAGCGCTGTCGCCGCTCATGGTCTTCGACGACGCCAGCGACACGGTCCTGGTCGAAGACACGGCCGTGCTCTGGGGCGACGACACGTGGAGTGCCGCGTACCTCTACAACAACGGCCTCAACTGGGCCAGCGGCGCGACCTACACGGACGAGAATGGCGTCACGGCCAAGGGCTACATGTGGACCGATCGCGGCGTCACGGCCAAGGGCTATATGTGGACCAGTGGCGGCGTTTCGGCCAAGGGCTACATGTGGACCGGCGGTATGCGCGCCAAGTCGCTGCTGGAACCCGCCGACAACGCGGAGTACATCCTCAACGACGACGCACCGTCCCAGTAAGGCTCACCGCAACAACGGGGGCTGCCGTTTACAGGAGCGCGATTCCGGCGCGACTGAACGGCAGCTCCCGAATTCGTTTGCCCGTCGCCGCATAGATCGCATTCGTAATCGCCGGCGTCGCCGCGGCGATCGGCGGCTCTCCCAGCCCCGTCGGCGAATTTTCACTCTGGATGAAGTGACACTCGATCTCGGGCGCCTGGCCGATGCGCAACAACTCGTAGTCGTCGAAATTGCCCTGCTCGACCGCCCCGTTGGCGAACGTTATCTCGAGCTGCGCCGTGCTCAGGGCATCGACGACACAACCCTCGACCTGGTTCCTGGCGCCGCTCAGGTTCAGGATCGGCCCGACGTCGGCGGCGCTCCAGACCTTGTCCACGCGGATGCGATTGCCGTCGGCCTCGACCTCGGCGACGTGCGAGACGAAGCCGCCGTGATCGAAATGAAACGCCATGCCGAGGCCGCGATTCGCGGCCAGCACGCGCCTGCCCCAGCCGGCCTTCTCGGCGGCCAGCCTGAGCGTGTCACTGGTGCGTTCGAGGTCGAGCGGCGGCTCGCCATAGTGCCGCGACAAGAGGTCGAGCCGGAACTCGAGCGCATCCCGGCCGGCGGCCAGTGCCACCTCGTCGAAGAAACCCTGGTATGCCCAGCAATAGGCCGAATGGCCCGGCGAGCGCCAGGGCCCGGTCGGCACGTTGGTCTCGACCAGGGACTGGCGCAAGCGGAAGTTCTTCACGAGTCCGGCCGGGTAGTGTCCCGGCGACAGGCCGGCGCCCGAGACGGTCCTGCCGCGCGAGCCGAAGGTCACGAAATGGTGATCGAAGGCCTGCATCCTGCCGGCGTCGTCGATGCCGGCGCGGAAGTGGTGCCACGCGGCCGGGCGATAAAAGTCGTGCCCGAGGTCGTCCTCGCGCGTCCACTGCAGCTGCACGGGACGGCCGGTTTCCCGGGCGATCCACGCGGCCTCGACCATGAAGTCATTACGCAGGCGTCGCCCGAACCCGCCGCCGATGCGCGTCAGGTTCACATGGATATTCCTTTCGGGAATGCGCAGGGTCGCTGCGATCAGCTCGCGGCCGCCGCGCGGGTGCTGCGACGGCGCCCATAGTTCGATGCGGTTTTGGGCCGCATCGAAGCGCGCCGTGCAGTTCTGCGGTTCCATGTTCGCGTGAGCGACGAACGGGTAGTAGTAGCTCGCCTCGACAAGCTGCTTCGAGCGGTCGAGTGCGCGCTCGACGTCGCCATCGGCACGCAGCGTCTCTCCGCGTTCGCCCCGTAATGCCTCGGCGCGCGTGTCATAGCCTGCCGTCGAGTCGGCGTGATCGGTGTCCCAGTCCACGCGCAGGTGCCTGCGTGCGTTATTGGCTTCCCACCAGGTCTCGGCCACGATCGCGACGCCGGGCTGCAGCCCCGCCGCGTTGTCCGTGCCCTCGACGACGAACGCGTGGGTCACGCCCGGCTGGCTGCGAATTTGCTCGACGTTGGCGCGCCGGACCCTGCCGCCGAAAGTCGGGCACTTCTCGAACACGGCATACAGCATGCCGTCGAGCCGCACGTCGCAGCCGAACAGCGGCTTACCGGTCAGGATCTGCGGGTTGTCGACGCCGGGCACGAAGGTGCCGAGCAACGTGAAGTCCTCGGGCCTCGACTTCAGATCGAGATCTGCAACGTCGGGCGCCGGCAGCCGGGCCGCGGCTTCGAGCAGGGCCTGGTAGCGCAGCGAGCGACCCGATGCTTCGTGATGAATCGCGCCGCCGCTGGCCGTGCACGCCGACGCAGCGACGCCCCACTGCCCGGCCGCCGCCCTGGTCAGTACATGGCAGGCTGCCGTACCGGCAACGCGCAGGTCGTTCCAGCCGTCGGGCGTGCCGCGGCTGCCGCCGACCACCTGGCGTCCGTAGCGGTCGTCGAGCGGCGCCTGTTCGATCTTGACGTCGCGCCAGTCGACGTTCAGGCATTCGGCGACGACCATCGGGAAGGCGGTCTTTACGCCCTGGCCGGCCTCGGGGTTCTTGCTCACGATCGTGATTGTCCCGTCCGGATCGATGCGTACGTAGAGATTGGGTACCCAGCGCTCGTCATCGTGTTCGCCGGCTTCGAGCCAGCCCGGGCTGGCGACGCCAACCACGAGAGCGCCCGAGGTCAGGAGCGAGATGCGCAGGAAACTGCGCCGGTCGATGGTCTGTTGTGTCATGACGTCTCTCCCGATTCGTCGGCCGCGTAACGGGCCGCGCGCCTGATCGCCTTGCGAATTCTCGGGTAGGTGCCGCAACGGCACATGACGCCCGACATCGCGCCGTCGATGGCCTCGTCATCGGGGTCCGGGTTGTCCCTGAGGAGTGCGGTGGCCGTCAGTATCTGCCCCCCCTGGCAATAGCCGCACTGCGGTACGTCTTCGTCGTTCCAGGCGCGCTGCACGGGGTGGGCTCCGTCGGAGTCGAGGCCTTCGATCGTGGTGATCTCCATCCCGGCCATCCCGGTGGCGGGCATGACACAGGAGCGCACCGGCGCGCCGTTGACCAGGACGGTGCAGGTTCCGCAGGTCCCGATGCCGCAGCTGTACTTGGTGCCGACGAGATCCAGTTTGTCCCGCAGCGCCCAGAGCAAAGGCATGCCGGCCGGAATATCGAGCTTATGGTCCTGGCCGTTGATCCTCAGAGTCACCTTGCTCATGTTGTTCCCCTACACGTGTCCCGGTCGCGTAACCGTAGCGGCCGTCACGGGCGATGTGTATAAGAACTTGCCGAGGGATGGGCCGCTGCGGTTGGCGCCCTAAAATACGCGCACCTACTCAGCCGATGACAGGAAGTCGGGAGACGACAGTGAACAGGATCTTGCGATTTGTCCTCGCGGTTTGCGTGGCTACAGGTGCGGGCTTTGGCGGTCCGGCCTGTGCCGCAGACATCGCGAACGGCGCGAAAGTCTACACAACCAACTGTGTTTCGTGCCATGGCGCGAACGGCAGACTCGATGCCGACAACCCCGTGGTGCAGGCGCTCGGCGTCACGCCCGCGGATTTCTCGGACCCGCTGTTCAACAGCCGCGAGCCCGCGGCCGACTGGCACATGGTCATCCAGCATGGTGGATACGCCATGGGGCTTTCCGAGATGATGCCGGCGCAGAGTGGGGTCCTCGACGAGAACGAGATCGAGGATGTGACGGCCTACCTCAAGTCGGTCGTGGATACGCGTGGCTTTCCGCCGGGCGAGATGAACCTGATGCTGCCGATCCGCACCAAGAAGGCCTATCCCGAGGACGAGGTCGTCTATATCGGTCGCTACACGGACCAGGACGGCGAGAATGCCTACAAGCAGGTGCTCGAGTTCGAAAAGCGCATCGGCAAGGCCGGGCAGGGCATCCTCGAACTCGTGCACGAGTCCGAGGGGTCCGTGAGCGAACTCGCCGAGGTCGAGATCGGCTACAAGCAGGCGCTGAGCCACAGCACGACGCACATCCTGTCGGCGGCGGCCGTGTGGGCGATACCGGTCGAGGCAGAGGGTGATGGCGAGCTGCAGACCTACCTTGCCTACGGCAAGGAGCTCTCGCCGGCGTGGATATTCCAGAGCAGCCTCAGGCTGAAGTTCCCGTTCGCAGGGGCGAGCGACGGCGAGGCCGAGCTGGCGGCCATCGCGCACTACGTTCATTCACCGTGGCCGCGACGCGTGTTCCCGGCCATGGAGGTGGTTGCGACGAGGCCGTTTCGTTCGGCCAATGGCGACCTCGAGTGGACGGCCATGCCGCAGGTGCGTGTCGGCCTGACGCGCGGCGGCCACGTCGCCCTGAATCTTGGCGTCGAGCTGCCGCTCTCGGACCAGTCCTGGGATCAGCGTTACTACGTGACGCTCTTGTGGGACTTTGCCGACGGTAGCTTCTTCCAGGGCTGGTAGCGGGGCCGTCTGCTAAAGTCAGGGCGATGAGCGACAGCCTGGATCGTTACCATCGCCAGATACTCCTGCCCGGCTTCGGCGAAGGCGGGCAGCGCCGGCTGCAGGACGCGACGGTCGTGTTGCTGGGCTGCGGCGCGCTCGGCAGCGTCGCGGCGGATCTGCTGGCGCGCGCCGGCGTCGGGCACCTCGTGATCGTGGATCGTGACGTCGTCGAAATCACCAACCTGCAGCGCCAGGTCCTGTTCGACGAACAGGACGTCGCGACCGGCATGCCGAAGGCCGAGGCGGCGAAGCGGCATATCGCGAGCGTGAACTCGCAGGTGCATGTCACCGCTATCGTCGACGACATCAACCACACGAACATCGCGCGCCTGGCCGAGGGCGCGGACCTGTTGTGCGACGGTCTCGACAATTTCGAAACGCGTTACCTCGCCAATGACCTCGCCGTCGATCGGGGCCTTCCCTACGCCTACGGCGCCGCGGTCAGCACGAGCGGCATGGCGTTCACGGTCACGACGCGGGGCGACGCCGCGACGCCGTGCCTGCGCTGCCTGTTCGAGGAGGCGCCGGCGCCCGGCACGATGCCGACCTGCGACACGGTCGGTGTGCTGGCAACCGCGATCACGACGATTGCGAGCTTCCAGGTCAGCGAGGCGCTCAAGATCCTGACGGGCAATGCCGACAAGCTGTCGCGCCGGATGTTGCACCTCGACGTGTGGAACAACGATCTGTACCAGCTCGAAGCCCTCAGGAACGACGACTGTCCGTGCTGCGTGCATCGCCGCTTCGACTACCTGACGGGTAAAGCCGGTTCGAGCGCCGCCGTCCTGTGCGGGCGCGACGCCGTGCAGCTGCGCCACCGCCGGCCGGGCGAGCCGGTCGATCTCGCCGGCCTGGCCGCGCGTCTCGATGGCCAGGGCGAGGTGCGCGTCAACGAGTTCCTGCTGCGGGCCGATATTCGCGACGGCGACAAGCCCTTCGAGATCACGCTGTTTAGTGACGGCCGCGCGATCATCAAGGGCACGCAGGAACCCGACGTCGCGCGTGGTATATATTCCAGGTACGTCGGGACCTGACCGGCGCGCCTGGCGTTACTTGAGCCACACCACGTAGATGCCGCGCATCGTCGCGCAGTGCTCGTCGTCGTGGTAGAGGTCGATGCGCACGTCGAAGCGCAGGCGCTTGTCGCTCCCCCGCTGCAGGCGGTCCAGGCATTCCCTGAAATCGCTGGGCTTCAGGTGCGCGACGACGTCGAGATGGCCACGCGCCGGACGCAGGAACGTCATCTCGCTCTGGTAGACGACGATCTCGGTATTGGTGACGCCGTGTTCGGTGAACCCGAGCGTCGCGACGGCCCAGCCCGCGAACAGGCAGATGCTCGCGATGCTGCCCCCGAATGCCGTGCCCTTGTTGTTGATGTTGGGGGCGAGCGGCGCGTCGAGTTTCAGCGTCAGGTTGTCGTACGAACGCAGCGACAGCTGCATCGCATTCAGCAGCGGGATGTCGCGCCGGCACTCGGCTTCGAAGGTGGATAAATCAATCATTGGCAATACCGTTCAGAGGTTATGATACGTAAATCATGACGACCGGACAGAGAGAGTCTCGGCAACAACAGCTGCAGGCGCTGCTGCGGCGAGGCTTCGACGCGCTGTCCCGGGGCCAGATCGAGCGAGCCGGCGACTGTTGCCGGCAGGCGCTGCAGATGCAGCCCGATCTCGTAGAAGGACACTTTCTCGTCGGCCTCGTCGCGCTCGAAGCACAGGATCGCAAGACGGCATTCAGCGCGTTCGGTTCGGTGACCAAGCTGGCACCACGCCACGCCGCCGCGTGGGCGCAGCTCGCCAAGCTTTTCATGGGCGACGGTCAACTCGGCCGAGCCAACGCGGCGCTCGAGAACGCGACGAGCCACGATCCGGGCGATCCGCTGGTGTGCGACCTCGTCGGTACCGTGTATTCGCGTATGGGCGATCACGACCTCGCGAGCACCTGGTACGAGAAAGCCAACGAGGCGCGGCCGGATTTCCCCCCATACATGCTCAACCTCGCCAACAACTACACCTATCACGGCAAGACCGACGAGGCCGTGGCTGTTCTCGGGAGGGTACTCGAGCTCGATGA
The DNA here is from genome assembly GCA_013042375.1 of Woeseiaceae bacterium. Lineage (GTDB taxonomy): Bacteria > Pseudomonadota > Gammaproteobacteria > Steroidobacterales > Woeseiaceae > UBA1847. The sequence goes on along the minus strand of JABDQH010000102.1, from coordinate 13,527 downwards.
GGGCATGGCACAGGCGCACTGGGCGCTGGCCGGCGCGAAGAAGGCGACGGATGCCACGCACATCGATGCCATGCGCAAGCTGCTCGCCGGGCAGCGTTACCACCCGCGCATGCAGGCGTTCATGCATTACGCGGTCGGCAAGGAGTGCGAGGACCTCGAGCGCTGGAACGAGGCGTTCGAGGCATTCGACCGCGGCGCGCGGGCGCGCCGGCAAACGGTCGAGTACGACGAGAAGTCGGAAATCGAACTCTTCGATTATCTTGAGCAGGCCTTCACGGCCGATTGGGTCGAGGACGGTTCCACAGGCTGCCCTGCCGAGTCGCCGATCTTCGTCCTCGGACAACCGAGGACTGGCACGACGCTGATAGAGCGCATCATCAGCAGCCACTCACGGGTGCATTCCGCGGGCGAGCTGCAGCAGTTCGGTCTTGCCGTAAGGCGCCTCAGCGAGCACAAGGATCCACGGAGATTTTCGAAGCGACTATTCGAGTCGGCGCGTGGCCTCGACTACGCCAGGGTGGGCGGCCTGTACATGGAATCGACGACACGCGTACGCGGCGATGCGCCGCGATTCGTCGACAAGCTGCCGCAGAACTACCTGAACATCCCGCTGATCCTGAAAGCGCTGCCCAATGCGAAGATCGTGCACCTCGTACGAGACCCGCGCGATTCGTGCTTCGCCAGCTTCAAGCAGCTGTTCGCCGATGCCTACCTGCATTCCTACGACCAGGAAGAGATGGCGCGTCACCATTGCCGCTACAGGCGCCTGATGGACGCCTGGCGCGAACGTTTCCCGGGGCGCTTCCTCGACATCTCATACGAGGAGACGGTCGCCGATCTCGAACCGCATGCGCGGCGGCTGATCGACTACCTGGAATTGCCGTGGGAGGATCGGTGCCTGCGCTTTCATGAACAACGCGAAGCCGTTTCGACAGCCAGCGCGGTGCAGGTGCGCGAACCGGTTCACACGCGCTCTGTCGGGCGCTGGAAAAGGTACGAAAAGCAGCTCGAGCCAATGCTGGCGGTGCTGCGCGATAGTGGATTAATATAGTGAAGAGTCAGGGGGAAGCACTATGACGAAGAATCCCGTTTTCCGCCCCTCGGTGGAACCGAAACGCACGGCCGTGTCCACAGCCGTATCCGCAGCACTCATTGCCACGACCTTCGGCGCAACGGCCTACGCCCAGGACATCGAAGAGATCGTCGTCACGGCCACCAAGCGCGAGGAGTCGGTGCAGGACGTACCGATCGCGATTACGGCTTTGTCCGGCGACTTTACCCAGGCGGTAAACCTCAACGACGTCAAGGACCTGATTTCGTTTACGCCGGGCATTACCGGCAACAGCCAGGACAGCTTCATCGACGCGGTCAGCATCCGCGGCGTACGCACGCAGGATTTCGGCATAGGCGGCGATCCTTCCGCGGCCATCTTCAAGAACGACCTCTACGAAGGCCGCAACGGCTCGGCCGTGACCAGCCTGTACGACATCGAGCGTGCCGAGGTGCTGCGCGGCCCACAGGGCTTCCTGTTCGGCCGCAACTCGATCGGTGGCGCGATCAGCGTTCACACGCGTAAAGCGGACATTGACGGCGGTAATTCAGGCTATATCGATGTCGATGTCGGCGAACGCGGTCACCTGGTTCTCGAGGGCGCGCTGAATGTCCCGGTGTCGGATACCTTTGCCATGCGTTTCGCGGGCTACCATTCCTCGGAAGACGGTTTCGTGCCGAACTTTGCGAGTAACACCGACCTGATCGAACACGACAAGCAGGGCATTCGCTGGTCGACGACCTACGAGAATGGCGCCCTGTCATTCGACACGCAGGTCGAGTACGAGACTCGCGAACAGTCCGGATCGGTCTATCGCGCCGTGACCGAGGGCGATGCCTGGGATGCGGTGCTCGACGTCTTCGGCACGGCAATCACTCCGGCCGGCGGCGAAAGCGACGCCGACTCGGACCAGTCGCTTGGCGATTCGGACGATGCAGACATCCTGACGATCGGCGCCCGGCTCGACTACGAGTTCGAGAACTTCACGCTGACCTCGATCACGGGCTACAAGGATCACGACTTTTTCTACACGGAAGACTACGACGGCACGCCGCTCAACATAAACAACTACCGGCAGGACCAGGAAGGCGACTACCTGCAGCAGGAGATACGCCTGGTGTCCAACACCGAGGGCCCGCTTTCCTGGTATGCGGGCATGTCGTTCTACAAGGAAGAGATCGAGACGGTCTTCACGAACGCGGGTAGCGAAGACGCTTTCTGCGCGTATTACGGCAGCTACTACTACCCGGGCTATGACATCTCGGACTGCCGGACGCTGTTCGAGGACTACTATTACTACGGTTACGCCTACACCTTCTACCCGAGCCCCGATGGCTTGCTCAACGAACCGGGCACCATTCGCGGCGACTACTCGGGATGGGCGGCTTACGTCGACCTGTCGCTCGAGATCAGCGAGAGCGTCGACGTCAGCCTGGGTATCCGTCACACCAACGATGAAAAGGAGTTCATCGTCAACGTCCCGACGCCCGAGAGCGCCCTCGGACCTTACTGGGCGTACGGCTACTCGACCGACGGCGACATCATGTCCAAGGCCGACTGGTCGGAAACGACGATGCGCCTCGTCGGCCGCTGGCGACCCACCGACTCGAGCATGATTTACGCCAGCTATACGGAAGGCTACAAGTCCGGGGGCTTCGGCAGCTTCTCGCTCGTCGATGCGAATGGTGATCGCATAGGCGGCGTCGTATTCGACGTGGACCAGGCCTCGGGGGCACGGGCACGACAGTTCCAGCCCGAGCAGGCCGACTCTTACGAACTCGGCTACAAGGGGTCTTTCGGCGGCACGGACCTGTCACTGTCGGGTTTCATCTATGACTACGAGGACCTGCAGATCAGCTTCTTCGATACGGATTCGGGGGCGAACACGGTCGAGAACGTCGGCCAGGTCGACGGCCTCGGCATAGAAGCGACGCTGACGACGCAGTTCAACGACAACTGGGACGGCTATCTCGCGCTCAGCTGGCTGGACACCGACGCGACCGGCCTGCAGGCAGTCTGTGACGGCGATACGCCCGACAGTTGCGAAGGCAGCAAGCTGTTCTGGGCGCCCGACTGGGCAGGGGCGGCCGTGCTCAATGGCCGTTTCGACGTCGGCAACGGTACCGTCAAGGGCAGTCTCGAAGTGTTCTTCGAGTCGGAGCGCGGCGGCGGCTGGGCCGGGCTCCCCGAGACGATGATCGACTCCTACGTGGATGCGACGCTGCGCATCGACTACGAGTCCGGCGGCCAGTGGACTGCAGGCATTTACGTCGAGAACCTCACCGACGAATTCACCTATGACGGCCTGAACAACAACGGCGGCATCATCCCGGCGCATTTCTTCGGCCACAAGCGGCCGCGCACGGCCGGCGTCCGTTTCGGCTACAGCTGGGAGTAGCGTTTCAGGCGGTCTCTCGTTCGGCGAGGCGCATCATGGCCTCGCCGACGAGGATCGAGCCGATGGCGACCGAGACGACGAGCAAGTTGAAGCCTTCGCCCGGCACGTACATAAAGAGCAGTATCGTCATGAGCAACAGGCCGATGCAGACGACCGTCATCGTCGTGGCGACCGGCATGCCGCCCGGCACGCGGAATGGCCGCGGCCGGTCCGCGTCGGCCTTGCGCATGTACAGGAACGAGCCGATCGCGCCGAGATAGGGCAGCAGGAACAGCACGGCGCTCGAGGCGAACAGGTTCCAGAACAGGTCTTCGTTGCTGGTCGCGAGCAAACCGTAGCCGAGCAGGATCAGCGTCGTGATGATGCCCATGACGACGGCCGAGCCGATCGGCGTGCCGTATTCCTTGTGTTCCGACGCGAGAAACTTCGGTAGTTCGCCGTCGATGGCCGCCTCGGTCGCGGCGCGGCAGCAACCAATGGCCCAGGTCACGCAGTTACTGAAAAAGGTCAGCATCACCATGATGCCGAGTACGAGCGCGGCGGTGACGCCGAGGGTCGAGTCACCGAACAGCTGGCGCAGCGTGTCGACGAGGCCTTCGACGAGGTCGATATTCTCGACCGGGATGGCAGCCAGGATAGCGAATGTGCCGAGCAGGTAGGCCAGGAATATCACGACGCCCGACCACAGGATCGCGCGCGGCACGTCGCGCACCGGATCCTTCATTTCCTCGCTGGCCGAGCACACGAGCTCGAAACCGAGCATGCCGTAGATGATCGTCGATATATAGGTCGCGCTCGCACCCCATTCGGGCACGAACGACCACGCCGAGAAGTCGTTGGCGAGCTGGACGTTGTCGCGCATCGCGAACGCGACACCGCCGGCTATGAGCGCGGCGAACGCGACGATCTTGATCGCGGCGCCCGCGTTCGGCACCCACTTGCCGATATCGAGCGAGAAGGTCGTGATCAGGACGACGAGCCAGTTGAGCGCGATCGCCATCGCGAGCTTTGCGCCGAGACTCAGGTCGGGAAGGAAGATCTGCGCAAACACGCCCGCGAGCAACACGAGGATAGCGCCGTTCCAGATAGCCGTGTTGAGCCAGTAGAGCCAGGTTACGCGCGTGCCCCAGCGCGGGCCGAAGGCGTCGCGAACCCAGGCATAGATCCCGCCCTGCTCGGGGTAGGTCGTACCGAGTTCGGCACTGATCAGCCCGTAAGGAATGAAGAACAGGATGCCGAGCAGAATCCACCACGTGATGCTCGAGACGCCGATCGAGGCCGACGCGGCGAGCGTATCCAGCAACAGGATCGCCGACACCGTGAACAGCGTCATGTCGCGCACGCCGAGACTGCGTTTGTGGTGGTGCGGCTCGTTCATTGCTGTTTCTCCCCCGGATCATTATGGCCGATTCCAGCGGGAGACGCGTGGCATAATCCGAGGCACCATAAACAACACCGAAACTTCGAGCCATGTCACAAGCAGCACAGAGAAGCGGCACGTTCGTATGGTCGCTTAACGACCCGACCCTCCTCAGGACCCAGGCATACATCGACGGCAAGTGGGTCGACGCCGACTCGGGTGAGACCTTTCCCGTCTACAACCCGGCGACGCACGAGGTCGTCGCCGAGGTCGCGAGCGTCGGCGCCGGCGAGACACGGCGCGCGATCGAGGCGGCGGAAGCGGCGCGCCATGCCTGGGCGGCACGCTCGGCCCGGGAACGCTCGGACGTCCTGAAAAAGTGGAACGACCTGATGCTCGAGAACCTCGAGGACCTGGCCGTCATCATGACCGTCGAGCAGGGCAAGATCCTGGCCGAATCGCGCGGCGAGGTCGCCTACGCGGCGTCGTTCATCGAGTGGTTCGCCGAAGAAGGCAAGCGTGTCTACGGCGACGTCATCCCGCTGGCGCAGACGGATCGCCGCGGCATCGTCATCAAGCAGCCTGTCGGCGTGTGCGCGGCGATTACGCCATGGAACTTCCCGAGCGCTATGCTGACCCGCAAGGCGGCACCCGGGCTCGCGGTCGGCTGCGCGATGGTCTGCAAGCCGCCACAGGAGACGCCGCTGTCGATGACGGCGCTGGCCGAACTCGCGCATCGCGCAGGTCTGCCGGCGGGCCTGCTCAACGTGCTGCCGACGTCGAAGGCAAGCGCGGTCGGCGACGAGATGTGCAGCAACCCGACGGTGCGCAAGCTCACATTCACGGGATCGACGGGCGTCGGCAAGCTGCTCACGAGGCAGTGTGCAGACACGATGAAGCGCTTGTCGATGGAACTCGGCGGCAACGCGCCCGTCATCGTTTTCGAAGACGCCGATCTCGATCTCGCGGCTGCGGGCGCGGCTGCCGCGAAGTACCGCAATTCGGGTCAGACCTGCATCTGCGCAAACCGCATCATCGTGCAGGACACGATTTACGATGAGTTCGTCGAAAAACTCGCTGCTCTCGTCGGCACCTACAAGGTCGGTAGCGGCCTCGACGAGAGCGTCACGCACGGCCCGGTCATCACGCGCAAGGCGCTCGAGGACATCAAGGGGCTCGTCGACGACGCGGTCGAGCGCGGCGCGACGGTGGTGGCGGGCGGCGATTTCGGCGAAGGCGACTCGCACCTCATCGAGCCGACGATCCTGTGCAACGTCACCGACGACATGCGCGTGTTCAACGAGGAGATCTTCGGGCCGGTCGCGCCGATCTTCAAGTTCAGCACCGAGGAAGAAGCGATCGCGATGGCCAACGACACGGAGTTCGGGCTTGCCTCGTACCTGTATTCGAATGACCAGGGCCGTTGCTGGCGCGTGGCTGAAGCGATCGACTTTGGGCTGGTCGGCGTCAATGAGACCATGATCTCCTCCGAGCTGATCCCGTTCGGCGGCGTCAAGGAGTCGGGCGTCGGCCGCGAAGGCTCGCGCTATGGCATCGAGGAGTACCTCGAGCTCAAGTACATTTGCATGGGCCACCTGGGCCAGTGAACGGCGCACCCACCGATCAAGGCCTCGACTAGCTCGAGGCCTTTTTCGACGCGCCGCGCCCGCTGGCTATACCCACCTAGCCGGTAAACGCCTCGGGCGCGATCGCCATCGTTACGGCCGGGTCCGCGGTCATCGCCGCAAGGTAGCCGTGCGCGCGCGGCAGGATATGTGCGCAGTAGAACGACGCCGTGGCCTGCTTTTCAGCCGCGAAGCCGGCGTCCACGCCACTATCCGCGTCGTTCGCGATCGCTGCTCCCCGGGAGAGGAACGCGCCGCCGAGCACGGTGCCCGCCAGCATCAGCAGGTTGAAGCTCGCAGTCCCCGCAGCCACGGGATCGGTCGTCGCGTTCGCGAGCAGCCACTCGAGAGCCTGTTCGACGAGGTCGAGGCCACCGTCGACCTCGGCGCTAATGCCGCGCAGCTCTGCGATGAGTGCGCGCAGCTCGCGACCTTCGTCGCCGATGATCTTGCGGCCCGTGAAGTCGGCTGCCTGGATGCCGTTGGTGCCTTCGTAGATCGGCAGGATGCGCGCGTCGCGGTAGTGTTGTGCGGCTCCCGTCTCCTCGACGAAGCCCATGCCGCCGTGAACCTGGATGCCGAGGCTCGTGACCTCGAGGGCGACTTCCGTGCACCAGCCCTTGACGACTGGAGTGAGCAAGGACAGGCGGCGGCCGGTCACTGCGCGAGCGGCGTCGTCGTCCGCATGCTCGGAGCCGTCGATCAGCGCCGCGGCACTGTAGGCGAGCGCCCGCATGGCCTCGACCTGCGCCCGCATGAGCATGAGCATGCGCCGCACGTCCGGATGCTGCACGATCGCGGCGCTGCCCTCCTGGCCAGGCGCGCGGCCCTGCACGCGATCGCCCGCGTAGGCGCCGGCGAGCTGCATGGCGCGTTCGCTGACGGCGAGTCCCTGCAAACCGACGGACAGGCGCGCGTGATTCATCATTGTGAACATCGCGGCGAGGCCCCTGTTCTCTTCGCCGACCAGGTAGCCGATCGCGCCGTCGTCGTCCCCGAGACTCATGACGCAGGTGGGGCTGCCGTGAATGCCGAGCTTGTGTTCGACCGAGGTCGCGCGTATGTCGTTACGCTCGCCCGGCTCGCCGTCGTCGCCGACGAGGAACTTCGGCACGAGGAACATCGAGATGCCGCGCACCCCTGCGGGCGCGCCGTCGATGCGCGCGAGTACGCAGTGGATGATGTTGTCCGACAACTCGTGCTCGCCCCAGGTGATGTATATCTTGGTGCCGGACAGGCGGAAGTGATCGCCATCGCGCTCGGCGCGTGTCGTCAGGACGCCGAGATCGGAGCCTGCCTGCGGCTCGGTCAGCAGCATGGTCCCGGACCACTCGCCCGTGATCAGCTTCGCGAGGAACTTGTCCTTGAGTGCCTGGCTGCAGTGCGTCTGCAATGCCTCGACCGCGTCGTGCGTCAACATGGGGAGCAGCGAGTAGGCGATGTTTGCGCTTTGCGTCATTTCGGCGGTCGCGTAGGCAATCGTCGATGGCAGGCCCATGCCGCCGTAGTCGGGGCTGCCCGCGACCGACGGCCAGCCGTTCTCGACATACTGGCTGTGCACCTCGGCGATCTCGTCAGGCACCGTGACCTTGCCGTCATCGATCGAGATGCCCTGCCGATCGGCGAGGGCGCAGGTCGGCGCGATCACGTCGCGCGCGAATTTGCCCGCCTCGTCGAGAATCTGCTCGAGGTCGTCGGTTCCAATGCCGTCATAACGTGCGAATGTCAGCGTATCCTCGATGCTGGCGAGGTGGCGGACGCAGAAGTTGATGTCGTCGAGAGGTGGGTTGTAGTTGCTCACGTAGGTGTCCTGTTGCGTGGGTGGTTTGTACTGCCGGGCATGGCATTTTAAGCGCTAAGCGGCCATCGGTGTAATCACAGGATCGTGGTATGGCCCGGAATGCCGGGCTTGTGCGACAAACGCCGCCGCAAAGTCACGGTATCATTGGGCCGCCGCGCTTTATGGCCGGCAGAGGGGGAAGTACAAGAATGGCAACGACATCGGCAAAGACCTGGTCTTCGGGCTTCACGTTCGTGCTCGCCGCGGTGGGCGCCGCCGTCGGGCTCGGCAACATCTGGAAGTTCCCGTACATCGTCGGGGTCAGCGGCGGCGGTGCGTTCGTCCTCGTCTACCTCGTGAGCGTGCTGTTCATCGCGATACCGATCCTGATTGCCGAATTGTGGATCGGCCGCGCCGGCGGTCACAGCCCACCCGTGGCCATGGCCAACGTCGCGCAGGCGGCCGGGCGCTCGCGGGCCTGGTCGCTCGTGGGCTACATGGCCATGCTGGTCGGCTACCTGATCGCGACTTACTACTGTGTCATTGCGGGCTGGACGCTGGCCTATATCGTCAAGGCCGGCGCAGGATTCGGACAGGCGGAACCTGAGGCCATCGCGCAGCAATTCGATGCGCTGCAGGCCGATCCGGTGATGCTCGTCGTCTGGCACAGCGTTTTCATGGCCATCACGCTCTTCATCGTCGGGCGTGGCCTGCGGCGCGGCATCGAGCGCGTCGTCACGGTGCTGATGCCGGCGCTGTTTGTCATGTTGTTGATCATGATTGCCTATGCGGCGGTCGCGGGCGATTTCGGCAAGGGCGTCGAGTTCCTGTTCAGCACCGACTTCAGCAAGATCGATTCCGGGACGATTCTCGTTGCCATCGGCCAGGCCTTCTTTTCGATAAGCGTGGCTATGGGTCTCCTCATGACCTACGGTTCCTACGTGCCGAGACAGGTGTCGCTGACGAAATCGGCGCTCGTCATCGCCGGCGCCGACACGCTCGTGGCCTTGCTCGCGGGACTCATGATCTTCCCGCTCGTCTTTGGCAACGATCTCGATCCGGGGTCGGGGCCGGGCCTCATTTTCCAGACCATGCCGACCGCGTTCGCGGGTATGCCGGGCGGCGCGCTGTTCGGTACGGCCTTCTTTGTCCTGCTCGCGTTCGCGGCCGTTACCTCCCTGATTGCGCTGATTGAACCGATCGCGAGTTTTGCCGAGACCCGGTGGAAACTGCGTCGCCGTGATGCCGTGCTTGTCTTTGGTGGGCTCGCCTGGGCGACGGGCCTGTTGACCGTGTTCTCGTTCAACATCTGGGCGGACGTGCACCCGCTCGGGGGCTTCGAGGCGTTCAAGGGGTTCACATTCTTTGACCTGATCGATTACTTCACGGCCAACCTCATGATGCCGCTCGGCGGCATTCTCATGGCACTGTTCGTTGGCTGGATGGTCAAACCCTCGATGCTGTCAGAGGACCTCTCTTTCGGCAGCGCATTGCTTGCCCGGGGCTGGCTCTGGATGATCCGTATCGTTGTACCGCTGGCGATTCTATGGGTACTCGTCTCGAGCCTCTGGCCCGACCTGCCCAGCCCGCTGGGCTATTTGTGGAGCCTCGTGACCGTTGTCATGGGAAATTGACTTGTTATTGGAGTTGCAGATGAAGAACCCAGTCGCGCTGACGATTTTGCTCGCTGCCTTTTCGTTGCAGTCAGCAGTTGCAGATGATCTCGCGGGCGTTGATATTCCTTACGAGCGCCACGTGCTCGATAACGGCCTGACGGTCCTGATGCACGTCGACAACACGGCGCCGCAGGCCTTTGTCAACGTCTACTACAAGGTCGGATCGCGCGACGAGAAACCGGGCAAGACCGGTTTCGCGCACCTCTTCGAGCACCTGATGTTCAATGGTTCGGAGAATTTCGACGGAGAGTACTTTGCGCCGATCCAGGACGTTGGCGGCAGCCTTAACGGCGATACCTGGTTCGATCGCACGCGCTACTACCAGACGGTGCCAAACACGGCGCTCGAACGTGTGCTATGGCTCGAATCGGACCGCATGGGGCACCTGCTCGGCGCCGTCACGCAGGAGAAGCTCGACAACCAGCGCGGCGTCGTGCAGAACGAGAAGCGGCGCGGCGACAACCGTCCCTACGCCATGGTCTTCGAGAAAATGCTTGCGGGCCTGTTTCCCGAGGGGCACCCGTACAGCTGGGAGACGATCGGTTCGATGCAGGACCTGAATGCGGCCTCGCTCGAGGACGTGCATGAGTGGTTCAAGACCTGGTACGGCGCAGGCAATGCGATCGTGTCGATCGCGGGCGACATCGACCCCGCCGAGACCCTGGCGCTCGTCGAGGCACACTTCGGCGACATCCCGGCCGGACCGCCGGTTTCGCATCTCGACGACTGGGTGCCTGAGCGCAAGATCGACACGTCCGAGACCTACCAGGACCGCGTCGCCAATCCGCTGCTCATGCGCAGCTGGGCCGTACCAGGACGCGATCACGAAGCGGCGACGCTGCTGTCGCTGGCGGCGAGGATCCTGGGCGGCGATTCATCGTCGCGGCTCTACCGGCGACTGGTCAAGGAAGAGAAGATCGCCGTCGACGCGTCGATGAACACGCTCGCGTTCGACCTGTCGAGCATGGCGTTCGTGCAGGTCGTGCTGAATCCTGGCGCCGACGCCGATCGGGCGCGCGAGATCCTGGCCGAGGAGATGGCGCGTTTCGCGGCAGAGGGCCCGACCGCGACCGAACTCGAACTGATCAAGACGCAGTACGCGGCGTCGGCCATCAAGGGACTCGATTCGCTGACGGGCAAAGCGAACCTGCTGGCCGAGAGCGAGTACTACGGCGGCTCGCCCGACGCGTATAAGACCGGTTTCGCGTGGGTCGACAATGCGACCCCGGACAGCGTGCGCAAGGCGGCCGCCACCTGGTTCGGCAAGGGCGCGCACGAGGTCTATGTCACGATGTACGGCGAATATACGGTCGCCGACGAGGGCGTCGATCGCAGCGAGGTTCCGGCTGTCGATGACTATCCGCCCGCGAGTGCACCCGACATCCAGGACTTCGAGCTGAAGAACGGCATTGGCGTGCGCTTCGTACAGCGCCCCGGCGTGCCGGCGGTCAGCATCGTCGGCGAGTTCCGCACCGGCGATGCGATCACGGTTGCCGAAAACCCGGCCGCCGCCGATATCGCCTTCTCGGCACTCGACAAGGGAACGAAGAAACGCTCGGCCGACGAGATCCAGGACGACCTGAAGCGCACGGGCTCGTCGTTCCGCATATCGCTCGGCGCCGATTCGTCGCGCCTGTCGGTATCGACACTCACATCGAAGTTCGATGCCTCGATGGAACTCGTCGCCGACATGCTGCGCAACCCGTCCTTCGACGAGAGCGAGGTTGCGCTGTTGAAAGAGGTCATGATCACCAACATCGCGCAGGGCAAGACCAACCCCTCGTCGCTCGCCCGCAAGTACGTCGCCCCGGTCGTGTACGGTGACCATCCCTACGGCGGTATGCCGGAGACGGCCGACGACGTTGAGATGCTGGAGCAGGCGGACCTGCGTGCCGCTTACGAGAAGCGAATTCGCCCCGACGAGCTGACGCTGTACGTTGTTGGCGGCATCGATCACGATGACCTGATGCGCTCGCTGCAGCGGCATTTCGGCAGCTGGAAAGCGACGAAAATCGCCTCGTTCCGTGCCGACCCGCTCGCGGCCGAACAGCCGGCGCCCGCGCCGCGCGTCATCGTGTTCGACATGCCGGGCGCCCCGCAGTCGAACGTCGTTGCGGCGCGCGTCGTGGACCCGCCCTACGGCGAAGGTTACACCGAGTTCGATCTCGCGAACATGATGTACGGCGGCAACTTCCTGTCGCGCATCAACGCTAACCTGCGCGAGGACAAGGGCTGGAGTTACGGTGTCCGCTCGGCCATTGGCAACGCGGTTGGCCCGCGTGTCTGGCAGGTCGTCGCACAGGTGCAGACGGACAAGACGGCCGAGAGCATCGAGGAACTGCTGGCCGAGTTGAACGGCATCAGCGGTGACCGCCCGTTCACGGCCGACGAACTCGACAAGGTTCGCAACGAACGCATCCGCAAGCTGCCCGCCGTGACGGCGACAAAAGGTGGAATCTTGCGTTACATGGCCGACAACGGCCTGTACGGGCGACCCGACGACTACGTCGAGAGACGCAAGGGCGAGTACGAGGCCGTGCGGGTCGAAGGCACGATGGCGGCGCTGGGCGAGCGCGTCGTCGCGGACGAGCTGACCTGGTTCATCACGGGCGACCTCGCGAAGATCGAGGCAAGCGTCAAAGCGCTCGACCTCGGCGAAGTCGAGGTGTGGGACGCCGACGGCAATCGCGTGCGCTAACAAATAAGGTGCCAGTCACCCTATTTCTTACTTTTAAGAAATAGGGTGACTGGCACCTTATTCTGACTGGCACCCTATTCTTTCAGGTTTTGCTCAAATAGCCTGAAGATGCGTCGGTATTCGTCGAGCCAGCTCTCGGCGTGCACGAAGTTGTGCGGGTCCTGCGGGTAGAGCGCGATCTCGAAGTTCTCTTTCTTGAGTTCGATCAGGCGCTGCACGACGAGGACCGAGTCCTGGAAGAACACGTTGTTGTCCTGCATGCCCGCGGCAATGAGCAGCGGGTCCTTCAGACCGGCGACGTGTTCGATCGGCGAGCTGATGCGATAGGCCTCGGGATCGATGCCCGGCGTGTTCAGGATGTTCGAGGTGTAGCCGTGGCTGTAGTGCGACCAGTCCGACACGGGCCGCAGCGCCGCGCCGGCCTTGAACAGGTCGGGGGCCTGGAACATCGCCACGAAGGTCATGAAGCCGCCGTAGGAACCGCCGTAGACGCCTATGCGCTCGCGGTCCACGCCGTAGTTCTCCACGATGTAATCGACGCCATCGTGGAAGTCCTCTAGTTCGGGCACGCCCATGCGCCGGTAGATCGCCGTGCGCCAGTCGCGGCCGTAGCCTTCCGAGGCGCGAAAGTCCATGTCGATGACGACGTAGCCGTGCTGTGTCAGCAGGTTGTGGAACATGCCTTCGCGAAAATAGTAGGGCCAGCCCGCGTCGGCGTTCTGCGTGTAGCCGGCGCCGTGCACGAACATGACCGCCGGGTACTTGTTGCCGGGATCGTGGTCGGCTGGAAGGTAGATCTTCGAGTAGATCGGCTCGTCGACGTGTGACGAGGGTACCTTCACGATAGCGGGCTCGATCCAGGGTATCGCCTTGAATGCGCCGCTCATCGTATCGGTCAGGCGACGCGTCTCGGCGCCTGGCCGATTGTCCATGACGAAC
>JABDQH010000052.1 GCA_013042375.1 Woeseiaceae bacterium | reverse complement strand
TCGCGGATCATCATCGTGGATGACATCGACACGGCAATTGCCGTCAGCAACGCTTACGCGCCGGAGCACCTGATCCTGCAGATCGAGGAGCCGCGACGAGCCCTGCCCTCGCTGCGTAACGCCGGCTCGGTGTTCGTCGGCCCGTGGACACCCGAGTCGGTCGGCGACTACTGCAGCGGCACGAATCACGTGCTGCCTACCTACGGTTTTGCCCGGACGTACAGCGGACTCGGGCTGGACCAGTTCATGCGACAGATGACGATACAGGAGCTCACGCGCGATGGTCTGGAAGGCCTCGCCGGAACGGTTACGTGCCTGGCCGGACTCGAGGGCCTCGACGCACACGCCGCCGCGGTGACCCGCCGGCTCGGAGGTTCGACGTGAGCATCGTACAGCTGGCCCGCCCGGAGATCCGCAGCCTGCATGCCTACGAGGCGGCCGAGCAGGTCGACGATACGATTCGGCTCAATGCCAATGAGTCGCCGCACCGCTGTGCGATCGGTGATTTTCGCAGGCCGCTCAACCGCTACCCGGAGGTCCGGCCCTCGAAGCTGCAGCAGGCCCTCGCGGAACGATTCGGTTGCCCACCCCGACAGCTGCTCGTCACGCGCGGCTCGAGCGAGGCGATCGACCTGCTCATCCGGACATTCTGCCGTGCCGGTGCCGACAGCATGCTCGTGAGCTCGCCATCGTTCTCGATGTACAGGCATTACGCTGAAATCCAGGGCGCCCGGGTCATCGAGGTTCCGGCTTCGGCCGAGCAAGACTTCGCCATCGACGTCGACCACGTTTTCGCGGCCTGCGATGAGACGACGCGTCTGATCTTTATTTGCTCGCCCAACAACCCGACCGGCACTACGCTGCCGAGACCTGATCTCGAGCGGCTGTTGCGCGAGCGCGGCGACAAGTCGGTGGTCGTCGTCGACGAGGCCTACGTCGAGTTCGGCGGCGAGGCGTCGGTCATCGAACTGCTGGACCGCTTCGACAACCTCGTGGTGCTGCGCACCTTGTCCAAGGCACTCGGTCTCGCGGGCGCCCGCTGCGGCGGCGTTGCGGGGCCGCGGCCCGTCATAGACCTGCTGAACGCCGTGCAGGCGCCGTACGCGCTGGCGACGCCCGTGGTCGAATGCGTCGAGGATGCCCTGCGGGCCGACCACCTCGAGACGGCCCGTGCCAATGTATCGGTGATCGTGGCCGAGCGAGAGCGACTGGCCGACGCCTTGCGCGACTTCGACATCGTCACCAGGGTGTGGCCGTCCGACGCCAACTTCCTGCTCGTGCGGTTTGTCGATGCCGCGGCGGTCATGCGTCGCTGCGCCGCGCAAAAAGTGCTGTTGCGTCACTTCGGCGGGGTACTCGAGGACTGCATCCGGATTTCGATCGGAACGCGCGAGGAGAACGACACCCTGTTGCGGACCCTGGAATCCATCGACGGTGACAGCCATGGGTGACAAGATCCTGTTCATCGATCGCGACGGCACGCTGATCCACGAGCCCAGCGACTTCCAGGTCGACGCCCTGCACAAGGTGCGTCTCGTCGACGACGTCATCCCTTCCCTGCTCGAGCTGCAGCGACACGGCTATCGCCTGGTCATGGTGAGTAACCAGGACGGGCTCGGTACCGAGTCGTTTCCGCGCGCAGACTTCGACGGCCCCCATGAGCTGCTGCTGGGGCTGTTCGCAACGCAGGGGATTCGCTTCGACGAGATCTTCATCTGTCCGCACCTGCCCGAAGCCAACTGCGAATGCCGCAAACCCCGGACGGGCCTGCTGACGCGCTTCCTCGCCGCGAACAACATCGACCTGGGCGCGTCCGCCGTCGTCGGCGACCGGGCGACCGATTTGGAGCTGGCCGAGCGCATCGGCGTCGACGGGATACTCGTCAACGCTGACGATCCGGCGGCGCTGACGTGGCCACAAATCGTCGAGGCGCTGTGCTATGCGGAGCGCACCGCGACCATCACGCGCAACACGAACGAAACGCAGATTCGTCTGGCCGTGAACCTGGATTGCGCCGACGGCACCTCGATCGCGACCGGTATCGGTTTTTTCGACCATATGCTCGAACAGGTTGCGAAACACGGCGGCTTCGCCCTGCGGCTGAGCTGCGAGGGCGACCTGGACGTGGACGAGCACCACACGGTCGAAGATGTCGCGATCTGCCTCGGCGGCGCACTGCGCCAGGCGCTTGGCAACAAGTACGGTATCGGCCGCTATGGTTTCCTGCTGCCCATGGACGAGAGCGAGGCCCAGGTGGCGCTCGACCTGTCGGGCCGCGCCGCGTTCCGCTGCAGCGCCGACTTCCCGCGCGACCGCGTCGGCGAACTATCCACCGAGATGGTCGAGCACTTTTTCCGCTCGCTGGCCGAGTCCCTGGGCGCGGCCCTGCACATCGAGGTCAAAGGCGAGAACACGCATCACATGATCGAAGCGGCGTTCAAAGCGGTCGGGCGCTGCCTGCGCCAGGCCATGCACAAGGACGGGACCGCGTTGCCGTCGACCAAGGGGGCATTGTGAGTCGGCTGGCCATCGTCGACAGCGGCGGCGCCAATATCGCCTCCCTGCTGTTTGCCTTCGAGCGACTGGGGGTCGCCGCCGAGCTGACCACCGACGCGGAGACGATCCGCACGGCGCCACGCGTCATACTGCCCGGCGTCGGTGCGGCCGGGGATGCGATGCAGCGGCTGCGCGACGCGCAACTCGTCGACGTGGTGCGCGACCTCAGGCAGCCCGTGCTCGGCATCTGTCTCGGCATGCAGCTGCTGTGCGAAGCATCCGAAGAAGAAGACGTCGAATGCCTTGGCGTCCTGCCGGGCGTCGCACGCCGCCTGAGCGTCTCGGATGGCCTCGCGGTCCCCAACATGGGCTGGTGCGCGACGTCCCCGATCAGGGCGCACGCGGTCCTGCAAGGGGTCGACGAAGGCAGCTGGTTCTACTTCCTGCACAGCTACGCGCTGCCGGTGGCCGACGAGACGATCGCGACGGCGCGGCACACGCACGAGTTCGCCGCGGCGGTCGCGCGGGACAACTTCTTCGCGGCGCAGTTTCACCCGGAGCGCTCGTCGCGCGCCGGCGCAACGCTGCTCGCCAATTTCCTGCGGTGGCAGCCATGAGGATCATCCCGGCGATCGACCTGCACGACGGCAAGTGTGTGCGCCTGCTCAAGGGCGATTTCGATGCTGTGACGGAGTACTCGGCCGATCCTGCCGCCGTCGGCGAACAGTTTTCTGCGCTGGCCGTCGAGGACCTGCACATCGTCGATCTCGATGGGGCGCGTACGGGCCGGCAAGACAATCGGCACACGGTCACGGCGATCGCCGCGGCATCCGGACTCCGCGTCCAGCTCGGCGGCGGCATACGCTCGCGCGAGGACGTCGCCGCGTGGCTCGACGCCGGCGTATCGCGCTGCGTGGTCGGCAGCATGGCGATCAACGCGCCGCAAACCGTTGCCGCCTGGATCGCCGAGTTCGGGACGGATGCGATCGTACTCGCCCTCGACGTGCGACTCGACGCAGAAGCGAACCCGATCCTGACGACGCACGGCTGGACCGAGAGTGCCGGCACGCCGCTCTGGGAATGCCTGGACGCCTACCCTGCCGGATGTCACGTGTTGTGCACCGACGTCTCCCGCGACGGGGCCATGGCCGGGCCAAACTTCGAACTCTACGTCGAGATCCTCAACCGCTATCCGACGCTGCAGTTGCAGGCATCCGGGGGCGTGCGTGATATCGACGATCTGGAGCTACTGCGCGAACTCGGTGTGCCGGCGGCAATCACGGGTCGCGCCCTGCTCGACGGCAGGATAACGGCTGAGGAGGTGGCGTCATTCCCGCGAAGCGCATAATTCCGTGCCTCGACGTGCGCGACGGCGTGGTCGTCAAGGGTGTGCGGTTCCGCAATCACCGCATCGTCGGCGATATCCTCGAGCTCGCAGCGCGCTACTGCGCGGAGGGGGCCGACGAGCTCGTGTTTTACGACATCACGGCGAGCCCGGACGATCGCAGCGTTGACCGCTCCTGGGTGGCCAACGTCGCCCGCGAACTCGATATCCCCTTCTGCGTCGCAGGTGGAATCCGCAGCATGGCCGATGCCGAGGAAGTACTCAATCGGGGCGCCGACAAGATCTCGATCAATTCGCCCGCGCTGGCCGATCCCGGTCTGGTCGACGAGCTGGCAAAGCGATTCGGATCCCAGTGTGTCGTTATCGGCATCGACAGCCGCGCCGAAAGTGGCGACTGGTTCGTCTACCAGTACACCGGGGATCCGGACAAGACGTCGGCCGCCCAGCGTCGGACGCTTGACTGGGTGCAGGAGGTGCAGGCGCGCGGTGCCGGCGAGATCGTGCTCAATTGCATGAACCAGGATGGCGTTCGCGAGGGGTACGACTGCGCCCAGCTCGCCGCTGTCCGGGCCGTATGCGACGTGCCGCTGATCGCATCGGGCGGCGCCGGAGAAAAAGCCCATTTCCTCGAGGTCTTCGAGAACGCCGGCGTGGACGGCGCGCTGGCGGCCAGTGTCTTTCACAGCGGCGAGCTGCCAATCCCCGAACTCAAGCGCTACCTCGCCAACCACCAGATCGAAATTCGTATTTGAGGACGCCACGTGAGTAATCCCGACATTCGCTTCATCGCCCGGCTCGAAACGATCATAAGCGGGCGCCTCGAGAACGGTGACCCGGACAGCTATACGGTAAGGCTGGCCACATCGGGCACGAAACGCATCGCGCAAAAGGTCGGTGAGGAGGCCGTCGAGCTGGCCCTCGCCGCGGCCGCCGGCACCGAACAGGAAGTCGTCGACGAAGCGGCCGATCTCGTCTATCACCTGCTCGTCCTGCTCAACGAGCGAGGGCTGAGCATCGCGGACGTAGCGGCGCGCCTGCACACGCGCCACGCGGATTGACGCCGTCGCGCCAATTACGTATTGCCCCTGGCCCCGCTTCGCCACAATGTCTGGATTCCGCACAATCGGAGATTTTCCATGCATGCACATCCGTGGTTACGCGCGTTCCTGATCCTCCTCGCCGTATGCGCCACCGTCGTTTTCCTGTCGGTACCGGCTTATGCCGAAGACGGGCATCACAAGAATCGGCATCAGGAGAGGCACACCTATACGGATATCGACGCGGATGGCGACGGCCAGGTCAACGCCGAGGAGTACTACGCGTTTCGCGCGGCCCGCATGGCGGAGCGCGCCAAGGCCGGCCGCAAGATGAAGAACGCGGCCAACAGGCCGACCTTCGATGACCTGGATCTCGACGGCGACGGCAATTTTTCAGCCGCGGAATTCGCCGCTCATCAAGGCGATTGCGCGAAGGACCGCTCCCACGCAGGGCGCGACTGATACAACGATTCGCGGCGCTCGCAACAGCCTCACAAGACGATCTCCCTGGCGACTTCGCGCATGTTGTACTGCGAACTCATGACGTGGCCGTATGCCCCGGCGTTCGCGATGAGGATGACATCGCCCTCCCGGGTTGGCGGCAACAGGCGGTCGCTGCCGAGACGATCGCCGGTTTCGCAGATAGGTCCGACCACGGTCACTGTCTCGCTCGGCGCCTGGTTGGCTCGCGTCAGGTTGACGATCTCGTGGTATGCGCCGTACAGCGCAGGACGGATCAGGGAATTCATTCCCGTGCCCACACCAATGTAGCGCATCTCACCCTTGCCCTTGGTTTGCGTGACATGTGTCAGCAACACGCCGGCGCGCGATACGATGTAACGACCCGGCTCCAGCCACAAGCGGTACTGCGGGTAGGTTTCCTTGATCTCGGCCAGGGTCGCGTCGACGGCTGAAAGGTCGATTGGCCTGTCGCCCGGTTTCTCCGGCACGCCTAGCCCGCCACCGAGGTCAATGACCTCGACAGCAGGAAATTGCTCTGCGATCTGCACGAGTTCACCGGCCACGGACCGCCAGTTATGCGGGTCGAGTATGCCGCTGCCCGAATGGGCGTGAATGCCGACGACCTCCGCACCGGCAGCGTCGACCAGGCGCTTGAGCTCGGCAACTTCGAAGCGCGGTACGCCGAACTTCGCATGCACGCCCGCCGTCTTGACGTGTTCGTGGTGCCCCCTGCCCTGGCCCGGATCGATGCGCACGAACAGTTTGTGACCGCGGAACAGCTCCGGCCATGCCTGCAGCGGATAGAGGTTGTCGAGCGTCACCTGCAGGCCGTGCTCGAGAGCCCAGCGGTATTCGTCGCGAGGCGCGAAGTTCGGCGTAAACAGTACGCGCGACCGATCGAACGCCGGCAGCACGGTCTCCAGCCATTTGACCTCGCCGGGCGACACGCACTCGAAGTCCACCCCCGCGCTGTCGACCGCGCGCAGGACTTCGTCGTTGACGTTGGCCTTTACCGAATACAGGATGCGCTCGACATTCTGCAGCGCCGTGAGGCTGTTGGCGGCTTCCACGACCGAATCGCGGTCGTAGACATACGCGTTCATTTCTGTGTCCGCGATCTCGAGCAGGCGAGCGCGCTTCTTCATCCACCAGGTGTCCGCAGCGCGGGCCGTCACCTCGTCGCCGGCAAACAGACGCTCCCAGCTCGGGCCGAACACATCGGTCGCACCGGTCTTGCGAATGATCGTTGCATGCAGCTTGCTGACGAGCCTCGGGCCTTGCTGCTTGTCGACCACGAAACTCAGATTCAGGTCATTGGCGGCCTGGGACATGAGGTGAATGCGTTCTTCTTCGAACACCTCGAGCGCCGGCGCCATGCGCGGGATGATCGTGCGGATCTTGCGGCCGACCAGGCTCACGGCCGAGCAGTTCGTGATCACGCTGACGTGGCACAGCTTCTCCAGGTCGTGCACGAGCGCTTCCTCGACGTCGTCGGGCAGCATGCCGTCGCTCGTGTCGATCGACACCGTCACGTTGGTTTCCGATGTCGAGACCAGGTCGATCGACACGCCGTTGTCGGCGAATGCGACAAATGCCTTGGCCAAAAAGCCCACCTCGTGCCACATCCCGACCGTCGTCATCGAAACGAGAGTCAGCCCGTTGCGGATGCAGATTCCCTTGACCTGCGGCTCCACCTCATCGGTCACCGCCGAGATGACCGTGCCGGCGATGTCCGGGTTCCTGGTGCTGCGAATGAACACCGGTATGCCATTGTCTCGCGCCGGCGACAGACAGCGTGGATGCAGTACCGTGCTGCCGGCCGAAGCCAGTTCCTGTGCCTCGTCGTAATGCAGCGCGACGAGCAGGCGTGCCGACGGCACGACGCGCGGATCCGCCGTAAACATGCCGGGCACGTCGGTCCAGATCTCGAGCCGCCTCGCCTGCAACTTGCCCGCGAAATAAGCCGCCGATGTATCCGAGCCACCGCGGCCCAGCAGCACGGTCTCGCCCGATGTGTTGCGCGCAATGAAACCCTGGGTCAGGACAACGCCACCCTGCCCGCCCAGCTTGTCCTGGAGCTCCGTATCCGCGGTGTATTCGCAGGTCGCGGAAAGGTAATCCGCGACCGGGTTGCTGCGCACGCGCGGTCGGCTCCTCAGCAGGTCACGCGCATCCATCCAGTGCACGGGAAGCCCCTTGCGCGCCAGGAACGCGGCACCGAGGTTCGTCGCCAGCAGCTCACCGAGCGCCATAACGCGCACGCGCACGCGCACGCTGACCTCCCGTACCAGCCGAACACCGGCGATCAGCTGCTCGAGTTCGTACAGGCGTTCCTCGAGAAGTGCGGATGCGTCGAGGCCGAGGTCGTCGGCCAGCTTATAGTGTTGCCGCCGTACACGTTTCAGGCGCGTCGTGACATCGCCTTTGATCGCGTGTTCCAGTATGCCCTCGAGCGCATCGGAAACGCCCCGGAGAGCCGAGTGCACTATGACTGGCCGGAGCCCGTCCGCGACGCGCGCCCGCACCAGCTGCGCGATCGTCTCCCAGCTCGACGCGGACGACACGCTCGTACCGCCGAACTTCATGACCACCCATCGTGAATCGGAAATCGTTTCCGGAGCGCCGAGACTGGCGCTGTCTTCGAATGCCGCTTCAGGTTGTCCCGCGCTCACTCTGGTCCCTCAAAGGCCCGCACGCCGACAAAAAAAACCCGCAAGGAAAGCCCCGCGGGTTCGTTGACAACGTCCGGTCCTTATTATCTAGACGGTACGGTTGCCATTCGCACCCACGCGCCTCTGGCGCGCCATGTTTTCTAGGTATATTTCCAGGTCGAGTGTCTCGACCGGCTGGCACTTCACGTGGGTGTCGGTAGAAACCATGTGTGAAGTAAATCGGACCTTGACCGCAAGGTCAAGCGGGAGCGCGCCTAATCCCAGGCTGGCGGGATCGTCACGGCCCCTTGCGACGCGGTCGAGACCTCATTGCGGTACTTGGCCAGGACGCCGGTCTTCACGGGTGACGCCGGCCGCTGCCACGCCTTACGCCGCTGGTCGAGCTCCGCGTCAGTGAGGTTCACAGTGATTTCCCGCGCCTCGGCATCGATGCGAATTCGGTCGCCGTCGCGCAGCAGCGCGAGAGGCCCGCCGACCGCGGCCTCGGGCGAAACGTGGCCCACGACGAAACCATGGCTGCCACCGGAGAAGCGGCCGTCCGTGATCAGCGCGACCTCGGCACCCAATCCTCGCCCCATAATGGCGCCCGTCGGACTCAGCATTTCCCGCATTCCGGGCGCACCTTTCGGCCCTTCGTAGCGAATGACGACGACGTCACCGGCGACGACCTGCCCGTCGAGTATCGCCTGCAGCGCCTCTTCTTCGGAGTGGAAGACGCGCGCCGGTCCGTCGAAACGCAGTCCCTCCTTGCCGGTTATTTTTGCGACAGCCCCTTCGGGTGCGACGTTGCCGTACAGGATGGCCAGGTGGCTGTCGCGCTTGATCGGATCGTCGAAGCCACGCACGATGTCCTGGCCTTCAGGGTAGTCCGCAACGTCGGCGAGATTCTCGGCCAGCGTCTTACCCGTGACCGTCAGGCAGTCGCCGTGCAACAGCCCCTCGTCGAGCATGCGCTTCATGAGCGGCTGAATGCCGCCGATCGCGATGAGGTCAGACATCAGGTACCTGCCGCTCGGCTTGAGGTCGGCCAGCACCGGCACGCGTTTGCCGATTTCCGTGAAATCATCGAGTTCGAGTTCGACACCCGCCTCGCGCGCGATCGCCAGCAAATGCAGCACCGCATTCGTCGAGCCGCCGAGCGCGATCACGACCGAGATCGCGTTCTCGAAAGCATTGCGCGACATGATGTCGAGCGGCTTGATGTCGTGCCGGATGAGTTCGAACACGGCATTGCCGGCGCGGTGACAGTCGCTGACCTTCTCCTGCGATACGGCCTCCTGGGCCGAGCTGTTTGCCAGGCTCATGCCGAGGGCTTCGATAGCAGACGCCATCGTATTGGCCGTGTACATGCCGCCACAGGCACCGGGCCCCGGGATAGCGGTTCGCTCGACCTCGAGCAGCTCTTCGTCGCCGATCGCGCCGGCCGCTCGAGCGCCCACGGCCTCGAACACCGACACGATATCGCGGCGACCGGTGCCGGGCCGGATCGTACCGCCGTAGACGAATACCGCCGGACGGTTGAGACGCGCCAGCGCCATGACGCAACCCGGCATGTTCTTGTCGCAGCCGCCGATCGCGACCACGCCGTCAAAGCCTTCAGCCCCGACGACCGCCTCGATCGAATCGGCAATGATCTCGCGCGATACCAGCGAATAGCGCATACCCGGCGTGCCCATCGAAATGCCGTCGGATACGCTGATCGTGTTGAACACGACCGCCTTGCCCCCCGCCTCGTCGGCGCCTTTCGCCGCCTCTTCGGCCAGGCCGTCGATGTGCATGTTGCACGGCGTCACCATGCTCCACGTCGACGCGATGCCGATCTGAGGCCGCCCGAAGTCTTCCTCGGAGAACCCGACGGCGCGCAGCATGGCTCGGCTCGGCGCCTGTTCCACGCCGTCAACCACGATGCGCGAATAGCGCCGCAGTTCCTTGTCGCTCATTGCTTGTCCGCTCCACTTGATCCCGCGGTCCGACCGCGAACCGGAGCGGCAGTCTAGCAGCTAACGCTGCGCGTGGGCACGCGCTACTGTTCGTCGTCTCTGATCATCACCGCGATGTTCGGCGACACGCTCATCGGTTGCGTTTCCGGATCGACGCCGAGCTTGACCACGAAGGCCTCATCACCCTCGGCGCGGTTGTCCTGGACGAGAGGAATCAGGAGTCTCGTCGAGCGCTGCCCCGGCCCGAACGACACGGAATAGCTCCCGGGTGCGAAGTAGTCCTCGCCTTCAGTTGCCGTATGATCTTCGACACTGAAGCCAACGACAATCGATGACGCGTCCGGATTGAAGCGCACGACATCGACCTGCACCGCCGGGTCCGCCTCGCTCACCGATACCTGGCTCGCTGCAAAGCCGATCGTATTCACAGGCAGCTGGTTCTCGAAAGTACGCCGGTCATCGTCTTCGATTGTCACGTTGACGATGGCCAGTCGGCTTTCGGCCGAGTCGGTCAGGCGCAGGCGCAAGGTAGATTGCTGGTCCGGCTCGCGGAGCGCGTCGCCCGCCGGGAAAAATGTCATGCGCGCACGCGGCTGCTGCGCCGGGAAGACGAGCAACCCCGAGTTGGCCAGCGCGTATTGACCCGTGGCCCAGGGTGAGCGGTTGCCGCTGAACCCGATCTCCTCGAGCCGCAGCGTCAGGGGCGCCTGGACGCCGCCGTCGCGAACAAAATCCACGATGACCGGTCCGCCGTCTTCGCGCAGGATCACTCGCGTCGGCTCTGCCGCCGGACCCGCAAGTGAGAAAGTCACGGTCGCCGTCGGCGCGGGCAGCGCGCTAAAGTCGACCAGCGGTGCGCGCCGCGCGGCCGGGTCGGGCCCATCATCTGCCCCCGGTTCATCGATCCCGGCAGTGATTTCTTCCGCCGCATCCTCACCGACCGCCGCTTCATCGAGCGTATTTTCGGCGATTTCCTCGGGTGCCTCGTATTCGACCACTTCCTGCGCAACGGGATCCGGTGCGGCGACCTCGGTGATATCCCGCGCCAGTCCGAGTCGCTCAAGCCACGGATCGAGGTACCCCAGCTGATTCGCCGCAATACCCCCGAGGCCGAGCAGTACCACGAAGGCGGCAATCCACTTGCCCGGGGAACCGCCCGAGCCCTTGGCAACGAAACGCTCGGGAGCTTCGAAGGTCAATCCAGCCCCCGGTTTCGCTATCGGCTCGGGCTTATTGCCGAGCGCATCGAGGAAATCGCGCACCGACGCGAAGCGGGTAACCCGCGCATACGACAACGCTTTCTTTAGCGCATGCCACTGCACGTCCGAGAGTCCCTGCGGACGATGCGGTTGCATGCCTTCATCTGACGCCTCGGCGGCATTGCGAGGGCCGAACACACGGTGACCGGCGACCAGGCGATACAGCAGACAAGCGAGCGAGAAGACATCGTCCGCCGCCGTCGGCTCTTCGCCACCGAGCACCTGCAGACTCGAGTACGCGGGCGTCATCGCGCCGAGTACGCCGGGATCGAACCCGCTCTCGGAGTGGCGCTGGCGCACGCGAGCGACGCCGAAGTCAAACAGCTTGGCGTCCCCGTTGGGCAATATCATGATGTTGCCCGGCTTGACGTCCGCATGCACGATGCCGCAGCGATGCGCATAGTCGAGCGCGTCGCCGACCTGGTGCGTAATGCGGAATGCGGCATTGCCATCGATGGCCGAAGCGTCGCGCGAATCAAGAATTTCTGCCAGCGTACGCCCGTCGAGCCATTCGAGGATTAGGAAATACAGATCATCGTCACGGTCCAGATCGATAAAGCGGACGATGTGCGGGTGGACAAGGCAACGCGTCTTCGCCGCCTCCTGTTGCAGCGCACGCAACGCTTCGCCGTCCTCAGCGAGCATAGGCGACAGCACCTTCAGAGCGACGCTGCTCTGCTCGGCACCCGCTTCGGCAAGGCGCCTGTCGAGCGCCTTGTAAACGACGCCCATGCTGCCGCCGGAAACCTGGTGCTGTAGCAGGTATCGATCCCGCAGGACCGAGCCGACCTGCGCGCGTATACCGGAGTCGTTGATCGCGGCGACGTCCTCCGAGATGACGACGGTCGAAATGAAGGAATCTTCAATCTCCTGCGGCCGCATCGAGGGAGGGGCCGTGATGGCGAATTCCTCTTTGTCGCGACTCGTCGGCAGCCGCTCGCTCACGAAGCGATCGAGCATCGACTTGACGATATGGAACGTCTCTTTGCGCAGGTCGCCGGAATCGTAGCGCTCCTGCAAGATGCCGCGAATCTCGGCCTCGCTGCCCTCTGTCGACGACAACAGTGCACCGATTCCTTGCTGGATTTCGGACAACAGCCCGGCATCGTCGTTGGTCGACGAGAGGTTCTTATCGAGACTCGCCAGCTGTTCGGCAAACGCGTCACGGGTCTTGTCGGTTTCACCGGTCATATGTGCAAGGAAATTCTAGCGATAACCTCAAGTTCGGAACCGGAACTGGTCGTCAGAATACCTTACCCGGATTCAGGATGTTCGCGGGATCGAGCGCCTGCTTGAGCGTCATCATGAGGTCGAGTTCGGGACCACCGCGGTACTTTGCGAGCCAGCTCTTCTTGGCCTGTCCGATACCGTGCTCCGCGCTGAAACAGCCACCGAGTTCGTCGACGAGATCATATATGGCGCCCGTGATGAGCTCACCCTCACGGTGCCAGTCGTCGTCTGACAGATCGCGAGGCAGCACGACGTTGTAGTGCAAATTGCCATCGCCGACGTGGCCAAAGGCGACTAGCTTGAGATCGGGCCGCAAAGTTGCAAGCAGTTCGTCGCCGCGTTGCAGGAACTCCTGCATGCTCGACAGCGGCACCGACACGTCGTGCTTGAGCGCCTTGCCGTCGATGCGCTCGGCCTCCGAGATCGAGTGGCGCAGGCGCCACAGCGCGTCGGCCTCGCGCGTATTCTTGGCCAGGACGGCATCGCGCACAAGACCGCGCTGCGCCTCGGCCACGAGTACATTTTCGAGGTCATCTTTCGGCACGCCTGCCGTTTCGAGCAGGACGTACCATGCGTGAGGCTCGTCGAATGGCAATGAGGCATCCGGGATGAACCGTTCGACAAGCCCGAACACGCGTTGCGATACCAGCTCGAACGATTCGATACGGTCGCCGAGTCCGTCCTTCATGGCCGCCAGCAGGTCGACGGCCGCGGCGGCACTGCCAAGTCCCACGAGCGCGGTCGATCGTTCGCCCGGGTCGGAAAACAGGCGCAGCACGGCTGCCGTTATGATGCCCAACGTGCCTTCGCTGCCGATAAAAAGCTGCTTCACGTCATAGCCGGCCGTGTCCTTGCGCAGCGCGCGCAAGGTGTTCAGAACCGTACCGTTCGCGAGCACCACTTCGAGCCCGAGTACCAGGGCCCGGGCCGTGCCATATCGGCCGACATTGATACCCCCGGCGTTGGTCGCGATATTGCCGCCGATCTGGCAGGTCCCCTCGGCGCCGAGGCTGAGCGGAAAGAACCGCCCTGCCGCACTCGCCGCATCCTGCGCACTCGCCAGGATGCAGCCTGCTTCGACTTCCATGGAAAAGTTGGCCGGATCGACATTGCGGATCCGGTTCATGCGCTCCATCGACAGGATGACCTGGTCCCCCGACATATCGGGGACCGCCGCAGCGCACATGCCCGTATTACCGCCCTGGGCAACGATTCCGATATTGCCGGCCGCGCAGAGGCGTACGACAGCCACCACCTCGTCGGTCGACGCCGGGCGGACCATGCAACGGCTGCGACCCTCGTAGGCGCCACGCCATTCCGTCAGGCGAGGCTGCAGCTCGTCAGGATCGGTGGTCAGGCCATTCGACCCGACGATGCGCTCGAGTTGTTCAGCTAATGCGGTCATCGAATTCGGCCTGCGTTGCAAACGTCTCCCAGTCTATGTTGCTGCCGCACATCAACAATACGACATGTTTCCCGCGCAGCGCGTCGCGCAGCGGCCACAACAGCGCCGCGGTGCTGGCCGCGCAGGCAGGTTCGACGGCGATCTTCATGGCGCGAAACAGGTAACCCATCGTACGTCGAAGCTGGTCGTCGTCAACCAGGACCAGTCGATCGACGTGCCGCCGCGCCAGTTCGAAGGAGTATGGCATCGCGAACGGCGCGCCGAGACTATCCGCAATCGTGCGCACGCGGTCGATCCGCTGAGGCTCGCCCGCGGCAAGACTGAGCCGCATGGTGTCCGCACCTCGTGGCTCTACACCGAGCACCTGGCATGCCGGACGCAGCTGTTTCACAGCATTGGCAACGCCGGCGATCAGGCCGCCTCCACCTACGGGCACTATGAGGCAATCGAACTCACCGACCTGCTCACAGATCTCGAGGCCGAGCGTTCCGGTTCCCAACGCGATGCCCGGTCCCTCGAACGGCTGCACGAGGTAACGGCCCTCTTCTTCACGGATGCGCTCGGCGAGCGCAAATGCTTCGTGCACATCGTCGGCGTGGACAACGTCACCGCCATATGCGCGGCACGCGGCAACGCGCGCAGGGTTCGCGGATCGGGTCATAACCACACGCGCCGTCGTGCCAAGCGCGCGCGCCGCGAAGGCTGTTGCGATGGCGTGATTCCCGGCACTGACCGCGGTCACCCCGATCTGGAGCTGTGCCGGTGCGAGGGAACGTATCGTCGCGAGCGCGCCGCGTGCCTTGAACGTCCCGGTCCGCTGCAGGAACTCGAGCTTGGCTGTGACGCGGGTACCCCCGCCCAGCAACGACTCCAGCGCGGCGCAACGCAGCACCGGCGTCGTCACGATGTCGTCAGCGATGGCGGCGCGCAGTCCACGGATCTCCTCAATTGTCGGTCCCTGGCTCATTGGTTCTTATGTCAAATGGTGGATCTTCATCCGTAATACTTGCGATGTATACAGGACTTCATTAGGTTGGTGATTCCGAACTGTGGCAGAGAATCCACGTTTGCGGAAGTCGCTTGCGGGCAAGGCATGGAATTAGAAGATCTGTCGAAATCGGGGATTCGACGAATAGCGAATTATTCGCCTTATCTCGACCAGTTGGCCGGGCTGGCGCAGCAGATGGGGCTGCGCCAACGCAGCAACCTGTCTCATCTCGAGGCCGCCCTGCGCGGTCACTGGTCGCTCGGCCAGAACAGCATACTGAGCTGGGCAGCGCTCGATCAGTCGATCCTTGTTCTCGTGGTTCCTCACTACGCCATTGCCGAGTACACCGCGCCCGGCACTGACGACATCCCGCCGCGCGTTTCGCCCCGATTCGTCACCGAACTCATCTCGGGTGACCGGCAGTTGACGATCCTGCAGATGCAGAAGGTGGCGCGACTGCTGGACATCGAGCCCATCAATATTCTGCTGCGTGAACCGCTCGACGGTACCCGGGTCGAGACCGACATCATCGAGAAGATGATTCGCAAGTACGGTATCAACTATGTGCCGAACCGGGCCGTCACATTGTTCGACATCGTCGGCTTCGGTCTCCTCACCCCGTTCGAGCAGATGACGCAGCTCAACAGCCTGTCGTATTCGCTCAACTCCGCCCATGCCAAGATGCTCGAGCAGGACGTCAACATCGATTTCGCGCGGTCCTCGAGCGGTGACGGCTTCTACATCTGGAATCGCGACGATGGTCTCGAAGCCAGCGTCAACCTGTATCACTTCATGCACATCGTCCTTGCGGACAATGCCATCGCGCGCAGCAAGGCGGCGGCGAAATCAGTCCCTCGCCTGCGCGCCTGTTTTCATGTCGGCAGCTGCTACGAGTTTCACCAGGCAGAAGGACTCAACCCGACGACCCACGACTTCATTGTCGGCGACGTGACGATCGAACTTGCCCGCATGATCGACGCCGCACTGCCCGGTCAGATCCTGGTTGGCGACTTCATGACCGACATCGAATCGCATACGGAGACAGGAACCTTGATGGTCGAGCCCAATGTCGATGCCGTGACGTTTCTCGAGCGCGCCCAGGGCAACCTCGCACAGCTCAGCGGTATGGTTTTGTCGGGCGACAGGATATCGGCGATCAAGTGCTACCTCACGGGTGAACAGATCGGCAACGACGATTTCACTATCCGCAAGCTTACGATTACCGACAAGCATGGATTGCGGCGCACGGCATTCAACGCGAAGGTGAATATCTATCGCGATGCGGCGCAGCCGATCCTGCTTGGTATACAGGACCGCAAACTCCCGCCCGACATCAGGGAGTAAGACACTCAACGAAGCCGCGCCCCTGTCGGGGGCGAGCAACTTCATTTGCACAAGTGGTCGGGGCGGGGAGATTCGAACTCCCGACCCCCACAACCCCATTGTGGTGCGCTACCAGGCTGCGCTACGCCCCGACCGAATTAGTGCATGCGCGAGGACTCGCCAGGATCAAGCCTTATCATCCCGCTCGCCGGGCGCAGGCTCTGCCACTAGATGACGACTGCCCTGCCTCACGACGGCGGCAATGATACCCGGCATGGGTTGACTTGGAAAGGCGGAATATCAGCGACGCAGAATCTTCAGAACTTGTTCAAGTTCCATGCGCATCTGCTTGATTATCTGCTGACTTTGCGTGACATCGGACTTCGCGTCATCGCCGGCAAGACGCTGGCGTGCGCCACCAATAGTGAAGCCCTCCTCATACAGAAGGCTACGAATCTGACGAATGATCAAGACGTCCTGGCGCTGGTAGTAGCGCCGATTTCCGCGCCGCTTGACCGGCTTCAGTTGCGGAAACTCCTGCTCCCAATAGCGCAACACGTGCGGTTTGACCGCGCACAGGTCGCTAACCTCACCTATCGTGAAGTAACGCTTCCCAGGAATTGGAGGTAGTTCGTCGTTATTCCCCGGTTCCAGCATACGCTTCCACTCGGGCTTTTAGTTTTTGTCCCGGACGGAACGTCACAACGCGTCGCGCGCTGATCGGTATTTCTTCTCCCGTCTTCGGGTTTCTGCCCGGTCGTTCTTTCTTATCGCGAAGGTCAAAGTTTCCGAATCCGGAAAGCTTGACCTGCTCCCCAACTGCGAGCGATGCGCGCAGCTCCTCAAAATACATGTCGACGAGTTCGCGCGCTTCCCGTTTGTTGAGACCCAGCTCATTGAACAAGGACTCGGCCATGTCTGCTTTCGTCAATGCCATCGGGATTCAGTCTCTCAGGTACGCAGCGAATTTATGTTCTAGTTTGGCGACTGCAGCGGCCATCGCACTGTCCGCATCTTCGTCAGTAAGGGTGCGTGATGTTTCCTGCAAAATCAAGCCAATTGCGACGCTTTTTCGCCCTGCTTCTATTCCTTCACCCGTGTAAATGTCAAATAACCTGACGTCGCGAATCAGGTCCGGCGCGCTGGCGGCCACCGCTGCGACGAGCTCGTGGGCCGAAACGCCCGCGTCGACAACGACAGCAATATCGCGACGGATCACGGGGAATTTCGAGACCTCGGAAGCCGCCGGGACCTTAGACGCCAGCGCTTTCTCGGCGTCGAGCTCGAACAGGTACGTCGGGCGCTTGAGGTCGTATTCCCTGGCGAGCTTCGGATGCAGTTTTCCGATTACCCCGATCAAGGTGTCGCCGCGCAGGATCTCGGCAGCCTGCCCGGGCTGCAGGGCCGGGTGTTCGACGGCTGCGAAATTGAGCCCCGCCGTGCCGCAGGCGAGTGCAAGAACCGCTTCGACGTCGGCCTTTATGTCGAATAGATCAACCGACTGGGCCCTCGCTCCCCATTGTTCGGGCGCAATCGGCCCGGTTGCGAGACCGGCCAGCCTGACCACTTCCGTGTGTTCACCGAGTGTTCCGTGGTAGGAGCGGCTTGCCTCGAACACTCGAACGCGCTCCTGCTGCCGTGCGGCATTCGCGGCCGCCGCCGCTACCAGCCCCGGCCACAGCGAACCGCGCATGACCGACAAGCCCTCCGCAATCGGGTTGCTGAGCACCAGCTCGGAGTCGTGACCGGTGAATTTCCGGTTGGCGTCCGGGTCGATGAAGCTGTAGGTCACGACTTCCTGGTAGTCACGCGCGATGAGCGTTGCCGCCGCGCGTTCCATCTCGATCCTCGATTCGGTCACCGCCTCGAGGGGCGCCGCCGACGCTAGCGTCGTTTCGGGTATCGAGTCATAGCCGTGAATCCGTGCGATTTCCTCGATGAGGTCCACCTCGTACTTGATGTCGAAGCGATGACTCGGCGCCGCGACGGTCCAGCCGCCCGTATTATGTTCAACCCGCATTTGCAGACTCTCGAGGATGCGCCGGACTTCCTCGTCGTCGATCTCCAGTCCCAGCAGGTGCGTGACGCGCTGTTTGCGCAACACAATGTCAGCGCGTCGCGGCAGGTGTTCGGCGACCGTGTCATCGACCAGCGGGCCCGCCTGTCCTCCGGCGATCTGCAGCAGCAACTCGGTCGCGCGTTCGACAGCGCGTCCCTGTCCCTGCGGATCCACGCCGCGTTCGAAACGCAGCGATGCGTCTGTGTGCATACCGTATTGGCGCGCACGGCCCGCCATGAAATCCTGTGGCCAGAAAGCCGCCTCGAAAAAGACGTCCGTAGTGGTGTCACCGACGGCCGTGCTCAGGCCACCCATGATGCCAGCCATGCCGATCGGACCGCTGTCGTCGGTAATGACCAGCGTATCCTCGCTCAACTCGACCACTTTCTCGTCGAGCAGCGTTACTTGCTCACCCTTCTTCGCCAGCCGTGGTCGAATCGGGCCATTCAGCAGCGCCGCATCGTAGGCGTGCAGCGGCTGCCCGAGCTCGAGCATGACGTAGTTGGTGACGTCGACGACCGGGGAGATGCTGCGCAGGCCCGCACGGCGCAGACGCTCGGCCAGCCACAGTGGCGATCGCGCGGCCGGATCGATACCGCGCACCAGGCGCCCGGCGAAGCGCGGGCAACCGGCCGGCTCGACGAGTTCGACCGGATGCGTGTCGTCGATATCGGCAATGACAGGCGCGACGTCCTCGTCCTTGAGCACCGTCCCGGTCAGCGCCGCGAGGTCGCGAGCGATACCGAGAATGCTGAAACAGTCACCGCGATTGGGGGTGAGGTCCACGTCGATGACGGCGTCGGGCAGACCCAGCAATTCGACCAGCGGCTGGCCCGGCTGCGCGTCGCACGGCAGCTCCAGGATGCCGTCAGACTCATCGCCGAGCCCGAGTTCAACGGCAGAACACAACATGCCGTTCGAAACGACGCCGCGGATTTTCGCCTTGCGCAGCTTCATGCCGTTCGGCAACGTCACGCCGGGCTTCGCCAGCGGCGTTTTCAGCC
The DNA here is from genome assembly GCA_013042375.1 of Woeseiaceae bacterium. Taxonomy (GTDB): domain Bacteria; phylum Pseudomonadota; class Gammaproteobacteria; order Steroidobacterales; family Woeseiaceae; genus UBA1847. Next base: position 34,109 of record JABDQH010000052.1, on the reverse strand, counting down.
CGACGCGCGCGTTCGGCGCACCGCAGACGATGTCGATGAGTTCGCCACCGCCGTCGCTGACCTTGCACACGCTCAGCTTGTCGGCATCCGGATGCTTGCCGCATTCGAGCACCTCGGCGACCACGACTTCGGCGATGCCCTCGCCTTCGGCCGCGATCTCGTCCACTTCGTGACCGAGCATCGTGAGCTGGTGACCGAGTTCCTCGGTCGTCAGGTCGGGGTCGACCCATTCGCGCAGCCAGGACTCTGCAATCTTCATCGTCTTACCTGAACTGTTGCAGGAAGCGGAGGTCGTTCTCGAAGAACGTCCGCAGGTCGGTCACGCCATAACGCAGCATGGCGAGTCGCTCGACGCCCATGCCGAAGGCATAGCCCGTGTATTTTTCCGCATCGACGCCCGCCGCCTCGAGGACGTTCGGATGCACCATGCCGCAGCCGAGAATCTCGAGCCACTTGCCCTCACCCCACGACACGTCGACCTCGGCCGACGGCTCGGTGAACGGGAAATAGCTGGGCCGAAAGCGGAGTTCCGCCTTGCGCTCGAAGAAGGCTTCGACGAACTGGTGCAGCACGGCTTTCAGGTGCGCGAAGCTGACGTGCTCGTCGACGACCAGCCCCTCGACCTGGTGGAACATCGGCGTATGCGTCTGGTCCGAATCGCAACGATACACGCGGCCCGGCGCGATGATCCGGATCGGGGCGCCTTCGGCGACCATCGAGCGAATCTGCACGGGCGAGGTGTGCGTGCGCAGCAACGTACCGCCCGGAAAATAGAACGTATCGTGCATGGCACGCGCCGGGTGGTTCTCGGGAATATTCAGGGCCGTGAAGTTGTGGAAATCATCCTCGATCTCGGGCCCCGATCGAATGCCGAACCCGACATTGCGGAAGATCTTCTCAATGCGCAACATGGCGCGCGTTACGGGGTGATAACCCCCGATCGAAACGCCGCGTCCGGGGAGAGTTACATCGACGGCGTCCGCGGCCAGCTTCGCCTCGAGAGCAGCCGCTTCGAGAGCCTCACGGCGCACATTCAGGCCTTGCTGCACGGCCTGCTTTGCCTGGTTGATCTCTTGTCCCGCGGCCGAACGTTCCTCCGCCGGCAGCGTACCAAGCGTCTTCAGGCGTGCCGTGATCTCGCCTTTCTTACCCAGGTACGCGACCCTGACCGCGTCCAGCGCGGCGAGGTCATCGGCTGCATCGATCTCTGACGCAGCCTTGTCTACGAGGTCGCTCAGGGAGGTCATTGTTGTGAGATCGAACCGGCCGCTCTCATTCCGTCCGGTTCCGCTGATCTTACGATGCCGCGGTTTGCTCAAGACCCGCCTTGGCAGCCTCCGCAATCGCCCCGAAAGCCTCGGGATCGCGCACGGCTATATCAGCGAGAATCTTGCGATCGACTTCGATCTCGGCCTTGTGCAGACCGTTAATCAGGCGGCTGTACGACAGCCCGTGCAGACGCGCGGCCGCATTGATGCGCGTGATCCACAACTGGCGGAACTGGCGCTTGCGCTGGCGGCGGTCGCGGTAGGCGTACTGGCCAGCCTTGATCACCGCCTGCCTGGCGGTCTTGTAGAGTTTGCTGCGTGCGCCGTAGTAGCCCTTCGCTTTCGAGAGGACCTTCTTATGGCGCGCTTTGGCGGTTACGCCACGCTTTACTCGTGCCATGTCTCAATCTCCTCTCAGCTGTACGGAAGCAAGCGCTTGACGCCTTTTACATCGGCGTCTGCGACCTGAAGCGTCTTGCCGAGCTGGCGCTTACGCTTCGACTTCTTCTTCGTCAGGATGTGATTGAGGTGGGCCTGTGAGCGCTTGTAGCCGCCCTTGGCCGTCCGGCTGAAGCGCTTGGCAGCGCCCCGGTTGGTCTTCATTTTCGACATCGTCTTTCCTTTTGGCCTTGCAACGTGCCTCACGGGCCGCGGCAGGCGGATTAATGGAAACCTGTTGCCAGGACTGATTCGGGCCTAAAGGCCCTTCCACAGCCGGTGGCGGTTCCCGCTATTCACTTTTTCTTCGGTGCTATCACCATAACCATCTGCCGCCCTTCCATCTGCGGCATCTGTTCGACAGTACCGTATTCATCGAGGTCCTCGCGGACCCGTTTCAGGAGCTTGGCACCGAGTTCCTTGTGCGCCATCTCCCGGCCCCTGAATCTCAGGGTGACCTTCGTCTTGTCTCCGATCTCGAGAAACTCCACGAGCTTCCTGAGCTTGATCTGGTAATCGCCCTCGTCCGTACCCGGACGAAACTTGATTTCCTTGACGTGAACCTGCTTTTGCTTGCGTTTCGCAGACTGGTTCTTCTTGTTCTGTTCGAACAAGTATTTGCCGAAATCCATAATGCGGCACACCGGCGGGTCCGCTGTCGGGGATACCTCGACAAGGTCCAGGCTCACGTCGAAGGCCATCTGGATCGCCTCCGCGATACCCATGACCCCCGCCTGCTCACCGTCCGCGCGAATAACACGCACTTCGGCGGCCTCGATTTCATCATTGCGCCTGACGCGCTTATGCACTGCGATACTCAAATCCTCCGCAAATTCAACACCTTACCCTTTTGCAGCCCACAGCCAACCGGCGTGCCCACAGCGGGAACGCGATTCTAATAAGCCCGGGAGCAGGAAACAACCTTCGGAAGGCCGATTTTTCCACAAAAATCAGTGTTTTCGTCAGGCAAAAGGATGGTCTGGTGGGCGATGGTGGTTTCGAACCACCGACCTCCACGATGTCAACGTGGCGCTCTACCCCTGAGCTAATCGCCCGACCGCTACCAAGCTGCGTCCGATGACGCCCCCTGGGCTAATCGCCCGCCCGCCTGAAGGGACGCGTAAGATACTGAAGCAATGCCCCCATCGCAAGGCATATCATGCATTTCTCATACAGGAGATTATCGATGATCCGTACGCTCGTTCTCGTCACGCTGGCAGTCACTTCTTCGGGCCTCGCCATGGCACGCGATGCCGGGTCCGCTGATGAATTCCTCGCGACGACCGGCGTCCGCGAGGCGACCGTCCCGGTGCGCGAACTCCCCGGATGGCGAGCCAATCCGACGATCCTGTTGCGCGCCAGCCGCGGCGACGTTGGCGAGCTGGCGCGGGAGTTCCCCGAGGCCGAATTCATAACGGTAGACGATCCCGCAGAGCTGGCCGCCAAGGCGACCGCAGCGGACGTCATTATCGGATACTGCACGGCCGAATCGATGGCCGGCGCAACCCGCCTCGTGTGGGTCCAGATCTACTCCTCCGGAGCCGAACGCTGCCTCTCGATCGAGGCGATGCGCAGCGGTAAGGTGCTGCTCACCAACATGCAGAAGATGTCCTCTCCGGCGATCGGCGAGCATGCGGTTGCCATGACGCTGAGCCTGGCTCGCGGGCTGGTGCAATACGGCAAAGCCATGCCCGACGGTGCATGGCGACGGGACTTCATCCGTGGCCCCGGCATGTACTCGGTCAGCGGCAAGACCATGCTGGTCGTCGGCCTCGGCGGCATCGGCAGCGCCACGGCAAAGCGAGCCAACGCACTCGGTATGCGCGTAACCGCGACTCGCAACAGTTCGCGAGAAGGGCCACCCTGGGTGGATTATGTCGGCCTCGCGGACGAACTCGAGGAACTCGCCGGCGACGCGGACGTCGTCGTCAACGCATTGCCGCTTACGCCGGCCACGCGGGGCATGTTCGATCAGGAAGTGTTTGGACAGATGAAGAAAGGCGCGTACTTCATCAACGTCGGACGCGGCAAGACCGTCGTCACTGATGACCTCGTCGAGGCGCTCGAGAGCGGCCATATCGCGGGCGCCGGCCTCGACGTCACCGACCCGGAGCCCCTGCCCGCCGACCACCCATTGTGGCAGATGCCTAACGTGATCATCACGCCGCACGTGTCATCGTCCGGAGCGGACAGGCGTTATCACCGGATGCTGCTGCGCGAAAATATCCGGCGCTACCTGGCGGGCGACGCGCTGCTCAACGTCGTCGACCCGGAACGCGGTTATTGACGCAAAGACGGCCCCAGGCCGCTGCCGCACATCCCTGTGCTCCGCGGCACAGGGCTGTCCATGCCCTAGCCAGCGTCGCTCTCGGGTAGCCCGAAAGCGCTGCTACGCATCAGCTGGATGTCGTCTCTGAGTTTCGCGGCTTCCTCGAACTCGAGGTCGCGCGCATGCCTGAGCATCTTCTTCTCGAGTTTCGCGGCCTTCTTCAGAAGTTCCTCGGGCGACATGACCGCGTACGCGGCCTGCGACTCCGCGGCGCGCCGCTTGAGCGCGTGCGGCGCCGGATAGGCTGCCTCCATAACGTCGGCGACCTGCTTGACGATGGTTGCCGGCGTGATGCCGTGCTCCTCGTTGTGGGCGAGCTGTTTCTCGCGGCGCCGGTTGGTTTCGTCCATCGCCCGCTCCATCGAGCCGGTTACTGCGTCGGCGTACAGGATCGCCTTGCCGTGCAGGTTGCGCGCCGCCCGGCCAACGGTCTGTATGAGTGACCGCTCCGAGCGCAGGAAGCCTTCCTTGTCGGCGTCGAGGATCGCGACCAGCGAAACCTCGGGCATGTCCAGACCCTCGCGCAGCAGGTTGATGCCCACGAGTACGTCGAAGGCGCCGAGACGCAGGTCGCGAATAATCTCCGTGCGTTCGACGGTACCGATATCGGAATGCAGGTAGCGAACGGCGACCCCATGCTCGCGCAGGTAGTCGGTAAGGTCCTCGGACATGCGCTTCGTCAGCGTCGTCACGAGCACACGTTCCTGCACGGCGACGCGCTGCGCGATTTCCGATAGCAGGTCGTCGACCTGGGTCCTGGCGGGGCGCACCTCGACGACAGGGTCCACCAGCCCCGTCGGCCTGACCACCTGCTCCACGACATTGTCGGCGTGGTCCCGTTCGTAGTTCCCGGGCGTGGCCGAAACGTAGACCGTCTGGGGCGAAAGCCCCTCGAATTCGTCGAATCTCAGGGGCCGGTTGTCGAGCGCGGACGGCAGGCGGAAACCGTATTCGACGAGCGTTTCCTTGCGCGAACGGTCGCCCTTGTACATGGCACCGAGCTGCGGAACCGTCACATGGCTCTCGTCGATGATCAGCAAGGCGTTGTCGGGCACGTAGTCGAACAGGCAGGGTGGCGGCTCACCCTGGTCACGGCCGGACAGGTAGCGGGAGTAGTTCTCGATGCCCGAGCAGTACCCGAGCTCGCGGATCATCTCGAGATCGAACATTGTCCGCTGCTCGAGCCTCTGCGCCTCGAGCAGTTTTTCGTGCGCGCGCAGATACTCGAGCCTCTCCCTGAGCTCGACCTTGATGTGCTCACAGGCCTCCAGGAGCTTCTCCCGCGGCGTAACGTAGTGGGTCTTGGGGAATACCGTGAAGCGCGGCAACCTGGCGGACACTTCACCCGTCAGTGGATCGAAACGAGCGATCGACTCGACCTCGTCATCGAACAACTCGATGCGTACCGCGTCGCGCTCCGATTCGGCCGGGAATACGTCGATGACGTCGCCACGCACGCGATACGTGCCCTGCGAAAGGTCGATTTCGTTGCGCGTGTACTGCATTTCAGCGAGACGCCTGAGAACGGTGCGCTGGTCGATGCGATCGCCGCGCGTCAGGTGCAGCACCATGCTGAAGTAGGCTTCGGGATCGCCGAGTCCGTAGATGGCCGACACGGTCGCGACGATGATGGCATCCGGTCGCTCGATCAGCGCCTTGGTGGCTGACAGGCGCATCTGTTCGATGTGCTGGTTGATCGACGCGTCCTTCTCGATAAACGTGTCGGATGCGGGAACGTACGCCTCGGGCTGGTAGTAGTCGTAGTAGGAGACAAAGTACTCGACGGCGTTGCGCGGGAAGAACTCGCGCATCTCCCCATACAGCTGCGCCGCCAGCGTCTTGTTCGGCGCGAGGATCATGGCGGGGCGCTGAGTGCGCTCGATGACACTCGCCATGGTGAAGGTCTTGCCGGAACCCGTGACGCCGAGCAGGACCTGCCGCGCGAGGCCGTCCTCGAGACCCTCGACCAGGCCCTCGATAGCGCCGGGCTGATCGCCGGCGGCCTTGAAATCGGCCACGAGCGTCAGGCGATCCCGATCCTCGTGGTCCGGGGTATTGGGCAGCGTTGTCGCTTCACGTACCATGAGACGGCATTGTCAGGAGGCAATCGAGTGAGTCTACCAGTTTCCTCTCGCATGGCTGCGGTCCGGCCTTCACCGACCGCTGCCGTGCTGGCCCTCGCCACACGGCTGCGCGCCGCGGGCCGCGACGTGATCAGCCTCGGCACGGGCGAACCGGATTTCGACACGCCACCGCACATTCGCGAGGCCGCCATCGCGGCGATCGATGCGGGGCAGACGCGCTACACGCCGATCGACGGTACGGCGGTCTTGAAGGAAGCCGTGCAGGCAAAATTCGCAGGCGAGAACGGCCTCGACTACGACGTATCGCAGATTGTCGTGACCAGCGGCGCCAAGCAGGCGATTTTCAACCTGTGCCTCGCGCTGCTCGCACCGGGCGACGAAGCGATCGTCCCGGCGCCCTACTGGGTGTCCTATCCCGACATGGTGAAAATCGCCGGCGCCGAACCCGTGATCATCGAGACGGGCATCGACCAGGCATTCAAGATGACGCCGGGGCAGCTCGCCGAGGCACTCTCGGACAGGACCCGGCTGCTGATACTTAACAGCCCGTCGAATCCCACGGGCACGTGTTACAGCGAGGCCGAGCTGCGGGCACTCGGTGAAGTGCTCGTGGCCCATCCCGGCGTCGTCGTGCTCGCCGACGACATCTACGAGCATATTCATTGGGCCGACGACGCTTTCGCGAGCTTCGCAACGGCATGCCCCGGCCTCGAGGACCGTACGATTACGTGCAACGGCGTGTCGAAAGCCTACGCAATGACCGGTTGGCGCATCGGCTATGCTGCGGGCCCCCTGGAGCTCATCTCCGCGATGAAAACCGTCCAGAGCCAGAGCACGTCGAATCCATGCAGCGTGTCCCAGGCGGCCGCTGTGGCGGCGCTGACGGGCGACCAGTCCTGCATCGCAGAAATGACCGCAGCGTACCGCAAGCGCCACGATTTTGTGGTCGCAGCCCTGAACGATATCCCGGGATTCGAATGTCGCGCCGGCGACGGCACGTTCTATGCGTTTCCGCGAGTGGCCAAGGCGGTAGACGCCTGCGGGTTCGACTCGGACGAAGCGCTGGTCGAATTCCTGCTCAACGAAGCCGACGTCGCCTGCGTGCCCGGCTCTGCGTTCGGCGCACCCGGCTACCTGCGCGTATCGTTCGCCTGCTCGATGCAGGAACTCGAGGAAGCGACGCGTCGCATGAAACGCGCTGTCTCAGCTTGACAAGGGACCGCGTGCTGGACCAGAATCGCGGCCCGCGTCACAAGGCGCGGGCCATTCCCCGGTAGCTCAGTTGGTAGAGCGACGGACTGTTAATCCGTTGGTCGTTGGTTCGAGTCCGACCCGGGGAGCCACATTCAAGGGGACAGTCACCCTAACTCCTGCGGAGTTAGGGTGACTGTCCCCTTTTTTGTTAGACGAGATCCTGCAGGCGCGCGTGCTCGCGCTTGTGGAACTGCACGTCCATCACGATCTTGACCAGCACGAGCAGAACCAGCCCGGCCAGCGGCTGCCCCGTCCTGGCGAGCAGGAACCCGCCAAAAATCAGGGCAACGTGGGTAATGACCATGCGGCGGTACGGCAGGGCCATCGCCTCGCTGGGCGTCAGGCGTTCGTGCTCGCGCTTGCCCATGTAGTTCTCGACAAACGACCACCCGTGCGAGATGAAAAGCGCGACTAGCGCCACCCAGTTCAGGTTCTCGAGCGTCAGGCCATAGTAGTCCGCCGGCGCGACGGACCGGCCCAGGTCTTCGATGTGGCCCGAGTACATGCCGAACAACACCATGAAATGCCCGAGCATAAAGACGCCGTAGTGGGCAACGAAGAAAAGTGGACGAAACAGGCTCTCGGCGGCCGAATCCGTCTCGCCCGCCACGATCATGCGCGCAATACCGAATACGCCGATGATGACATTCTCGCACCAGAACAGGAGCAGGATGAAGAAGACGTCCCAGCCCCACAGCAGCACGCCGGCGATCGGCACGAGGTTCGCGGCAATGAGAATGGGGACTGAGAGACGGTCTCTCACTTCGTAGCGGCCGACTCGAGCACGACATTCCACAGGTACTCGACAAAGCTGACGAAGTCCGCCTCGGCGATGCGTTCGTTGTCGCCGTGCGCACCGTACCCGCTGTTGTACTCCTCGAGCGTCCTGGCGGCCGCGATGCCGTAGGCCTGCATGCCGACCGCCCGCACCTGGGCCATGTCGGTGGCACCCGTCGACATCACGGGCAGCACCGCAGTGCCCGCGTACATGCGCTGCGCGACGTCCTCGAGGATACGAAACATCTCGCTGTCCACGTCCGAGGGTGGCGCCGCCGGCCGGTAAATATGCTCGGGCACGATCTCGATGCGCGCATCGTCAATGACCTCGGCCAGCTTCTCGTAGAACTCATCGACGTTCTCATCGGGCAGCATGCGAATGTCGAGGATCGCGCGGGCCTCGGACGGTACGACGTTCCTGCGGAATCCGGCGTCAACGACCGTCGGCACCACCGAGGTTCTGGAAATCGAGTAGTGGTAGGGGTTGTCCTCGAGGAAATGCTGCTGGATCTCGTCGCTGAGTTCCTCGTTCTCGACATTCAGGTACCGATAGGCGTCTTGCGGCGCCGAAATCTCCGCGAGGCGCTGAAAATAGGTGCGCGTCGTGTCGTTGAGACGCACCTCGGTCTGCCAGGCGCCTGCCCTGGCGACCGCCTGCGCGAGAATTGCCACCGCGTTGTCGATGACCGGAATCGAGCCGTGCCCGGGGCGTCCGCGCGCAACGAGCGTCACGCGCCGCGGCATCTTCTCGGTCGTCTCGATGCCCACGGTCTTGACCTTGCCGTCCTCGATGACGCTATTGCCGCCCTCGGCCAGCACGAACTCGGCGTTGATCGCGTCGAGGTGATGCTCGACGAGAAAGTTGATACCCACCTCTGGCGTACCCTCCTCGCCCGACTCTGCGAGAAAGATGACGTCCCGATCGAGCGCGACACCGAAGCGGTTCAGGAGCTTGACGATCATGAGGCCGGCCGCGACGCTGTCCTTGTCGTCGAGCGCACCGCGACCGTATACGAAGCCGCCGTCGCGCATGCCGCTGAACGGATCCGCATACCACTTGTCACGCTGGACACCGACGACGTCGGTGTGGCCCATGATCATGATCGGGCGCTTCGACCCGTTGCCCTTGATGCGCGCAACGATGTTGGCGCGCTCCGGGTCCAGCGCGTAGATCTCGTAGTCGATATTCTCCCCGTCGAGCACGCCCTTGAGATAGTCGACCGCGAGGGTCTCGTTGCCCGGCGGATTCGAGGTGTCGATGCGAATCAGGTCGACGAGATGCCCGATCGCCTCCTCACCCGTTTTTTCCCAGTCAATCAGGTAGGACTGCTGGCCGAACGCATTTCCCGCCAGCAGGCAGATTAACAAGATCGTGATTCTTCTCATGAAACGAACGCCGAACTTCAGGAACAGTCCGGTAGGATAGCCGCTCCCGACGTACCTGATCTAGTACGCCGGGCGGCGGGCGGGCGCAGACTCGTGCTTTTGCCTATTCGCAGACGCTGTTGCGCAGATACTCGCGGAAGCTCTCGCCCGTGTCCGGGTGCTCGAGGCCGTAAGCCACGGTGGCCTGCAGGTAGCCAAGCTTGCTGCCGCAATCGTAGCGCACGCCGTCGAACGAATAGGCGTACACCGGTGATTCTCCGAGAAGATCGGCAATCCCGTCGGTCAGCTGGATCTCGCCGCCAGCGCCACGCCCGGTCTTCTCGAGCTTGTCGAAAATCTCAGGGACGAGCAGGTATCGACCGACGACAGCCGAATTCGAAGGCGCATGCTCCGGTGCCGGCTTCTCCACGATCTGCGTGATGCGGTTACGGTTGCTCGCGTCGACGGCCACGATTCCGTAGCTCGACGTATGCTCCCGCGGCACCGTTTCCACCGCGATCACGCTGCCACCGTGCTCGGCATGCTCGCTGGCCATCTGCGCAAGGCAGCCAGGCTCGCCCTTGATCAGGTCGTCGGCCAAATGAACGAAGAATGGCTCGTCGCCCACGGCCGGCCGCGCACACAGCACCGCGTGGCCCAGGCCCAGTGGCTCGCCCTGGCGTATATAGACGCAGGAGACGCCGCGCGGAACAATGCCCTGGATCGACCTCAGCAGATCATTCTTGCCGCCTTCTGTCAGCGCTCTCTCGAGCTCCACATCGGTATCGAAATGGTCTTCAATGGCGCGCTTGGATGAGCCCGTGACGAATACGAGCTTCGTCGCCCCGGCCGCAACCGCCTCCTCGACCGCATACTGGATCAGCGGTTTGTCGACGACCGGCAGCATCTCCTTCGGGCTGGCTTTGGTCGCCGGAAGAAACCGGGTTCCACGGCCCGCGACGGGGAAAACGGCGGCTTTGACTTTGCGGGACATGCGTGACTCCGGTAGTTCGAGGTGGGCCGCATCATAACGAATTCGCTACTGCCGAGTCACGACCGGGATCACGCTCCGCACAGTGAGCCGGGACCGCCCGCAGGCAGTCCCGGCTCCCGGCGTCGCCGTCGTGCTACTTCTTCGAATCGGACACTTTGATGTCCGTGCGATTCAGTTCGACCGTGCGGTCACCAATGCCCTTGACGAGCGAGAGGTCGTCGGCACTGCGAAACGGCCCGTGTTTCTTGCGGTACTCGATGATCGCCCTGGCCTTTGCCAGGCCGATGCCTTTGAGTTCCGCTGAAATCGTCTCGGCATCAGCCGTGTTGACGTTAACGGGTCCCGCGTTGGCCACAACAGATACCGCCAGCAGGATTGCCAGCGTTGCCGTGCTCAGGATTCTCATGGTCAGCTCCTTCTTCTACGAGAGTCGCAAGCACCGTATCGGGAATGCGCGCAGGCATCGCGTAGAGAATCGGGGCTGTATGACCGGAAACGGACTCGCTCAGTTCGTGATGCTGTGCTGCAGCACCGTATCGAACTGCACGCGCGATGCCGGCCGTTGCGTCTCCCAGTCACGACAGCTCGGGCACTGCCACAAGAGTCGCTGGCTGGAAAACCCGCATTCCTGGCACTGGTAACGGGGCGTGGCGGTCGCCAGCTTGCCAAGGGCCCCACGCACCCGGTCGAATGCCGACTCCCCTTCGCCGCCCTCGGAAAGTGACTGCAGATCGACGAATTCGCCGAGCGTCGGCTCATTGAGCATGTACTGCTCGACACAGCGGTCGATTGCCGGGATACCGCCAATGTCATTTACGATCGCGGTGTATGCGACCAGCGACGACATGTCCGGGTTTTTCTCGAGCAGTGACTGGAGTGCCTTCTCCAGCGCCGGGACCGCATCTTCGCGTGTGTAGATCGCCACGATCTCGGGCAGCGCTTCCGCGATCAGCCAGGTGTTCTCGTCGATAATGCGATGATAGAGCCTGAGCGCAGTCTTGCTGTCGTCGGAATCGCGGGCAATATGCGCCCGCGTCAGGGCGCCGCGCAGTGTGCGCGGGCGACCGGTCTGCGCATGTTTGACGTACTGGCGCGCCGCTGCATAGTCACCGGCGGCGGCAGCAGCTTCAGCCAGTTCGCAGTAATAGTGTGCAATCTGAAGCTCGAGCGACCGGCCGCCGAGCACTTCGAGCTGTTTGCCCGCATCGATCGCCTTCTGCCACTCTTGTTCCTGCTCGTAAATGCGACACAGTGCCTCGAGCGCCTGCACCTGGTAGCGCGAGCCCTGGGCGAGGCGCGCGCAGATCTTCTCGGCCCGATCCAGCAATCCCGCGGAGAGGTAGTCCTTGGCCAGAGAATGCAGGGCCTGATCACGCTGTTCTGTCGCCAGGTCGGGTCGCGCAATGATGTTCTGATGGATCCGGATCGCCCGATCGACTTCACCGCGGCGACGGAACAGGTTGCCGAGCGCAAAGTGGGTTTCAATCGTCTTGTCGTCCACACGCACGATGTTGAGGAAATGCTCGAGCGCCTGGTCGGTCTGCTCGTTGAGCAGAAAGTTGAGCCCCTTGAGGTAATCGATATTGATCGGCGGCGTCGAGTCTGCCTCGTCGCGCTCCCCGAACCGCCCCATCGCCCAGCCGGCCGCGGCCAGGAGCAGGAACAGCCCGGCCAGCAGGAACGTCGATTCAGTCGGCATCGCTGAGCGGCAGGTTGCGCAGGCTCGTAACCTCGCTCTGACTCATGCGCAATGAGCGGCGCAGGAGCCGCCGTTCGTTGACCAGCTTCAGGACAAAGAATCCGATACTCAGCACGCCGAACAACCAGCCCAGCGCGAAGGCAACCGCGAACGCGACGGGGATCGGCGTCGGAAATCGCTTGAATGCGAGATCGACATCGATAGTGCCCGGGTTGTTGGCGGTGAAGGTCGCCACGACAATGACGATGAACAGGATTAGGATCGCGAGGCCGATACGTTTCAGCATGCGCTGACTCCGCAGGTTCACAAAGACGTTCTATGATGCGGCCTGCAGCCGCATGGGATCAACTCTTGATCGGGAAATCGCGACTTTCGTTGACGCGCTCCCGCAGGTCCTTGCCCGGCTTGAAGTGCGGCACGTACTTGCCGGACAGGGCCACGGCCTCGCCAGTTTTCGGATTACGCCCAATGCGGGGCGGCCGGTAATGCAGCGAGAAACTGCCGAAGCCGCGAATTTCGATACGCTGCCCCTTCGCGAGCGAATCGCTCATCAGGTCCAGCAGATGCTTTACAGCAAGCTCGACATCCTTGGCCGGCAAGTGCTTTTGCTTGCGGGCAATGGCTTCGATCAGTTCTGATTTTGTCATTATACCTTTGTCCGTAACGCCAGATATCGCGTAACTCACGGATATTAAAGGTAATAGTAGCCCAGACCACGGGCTCTGGGCTACCCTTTTAACTTAATTATTTCTTTATTATTTTTTTCCGCCGGAAATCTTTTCCTTCAAAAGCTCGCCCAGGGTGGTCCCGACCGGCGCAGCGGCGGCGTCAGACTTGTAGCTGCTGACGGCTTCCTGCTCCTCGTGAACCTCCTTGGCCTTGATGGAAAGCTGGATCGAGCGATTCTTACGATCGACGTTGGTGAACTTGGCCTCGACCTCTTCTCCGACCTTGATCATCGTGCGCGCATCCTCGACCCGGCCGCGAGCCAGCTCCGAGGCGCGCAATGAGCCGACCACGCCCTCGCCGAGGTCCACGGTCGCGCCGCGCGCGTCGACCTCGGTCACCGTGCCCTTGACGATCGAGTTCTTCGGATGGGCGGCGAGCCAGTTCGAGAACGGGTCCTTCTCGAGCTGCTTGACACCCAGCGAAATGCGCTCGCGCTCGGCATCGATAGCCAGCACAGCTGCCTCGATTTCCTGGCCCTTCCTGAAATTGCGCACGGCCTCTTCGCCGGGCAGGTCCCAGGAAATGTCCGAGAGGTGCACGAGTCCGTCGATGCCGCCGTCGAGACCGATGAAGATACCGAAGTCGGTAATCGACTTGATCTGTCCGGTTACCTTGTCATTGCGGTTGAAGGTCGCGGCGAACTCGGCCCATGGATTCGACATGCACTGCTTGATACCGAGCGAGATACGGCGACGTTCCTCGTCGATCTCGATAACCATGACCTCGACTTCGTCGCCAACCGACACGATGCGCGACGGGTTGACGTTCTTGTTGGTCCAGTCCATCTCGGATACATGCACAAGGCCCTCTACGCCGTCTTCGATCTCGACGAAACAGCCGTAGTCGGCGATGTTCGTGACCTTGCCGAAGATGCGTGTCTGCGGCGGATAGCGGCGCGCGAGATCCTGCCACGGATCATCGCCGAGCTGCTTCATGCCGAGCGAAACGCGTTGGCGCTCGCGATCGAACTTGAGGATCTTGACGTCGATTTCCTGACCGACTTCGACCACCTCGGAAGGATGCTTGACGCGCTTCCACGCCATATCGGTGATGTGCAGGAGACCGTCTATACCGCCAAGATCCACGAAAGCACCGTAGTCCGTGAGGTTCTTTACGATTCCCTTGATCGTATTGCCTTCCTGCAGCTCGGCCAGCAGCTGCTCGCGCTCGGCCGAGTACTCTTTCTCGACCACGGCACGACGTGACACGACGACGTTGTTACGGCGACGGTCGAGCTTGATGACCTTGAACTCGAGGCTCTTGCCCTCGAGGTACGCGGGATCGCGTACGGGACGCACGTCAACGAGCGACCCCGGCAGGAACGCCCGCACGTTGTCGATCTCGACCGTGAAACCGCCTTTGACACGACCGTTGATCATGCCTTCGACGACTTCGCCGTCCTCGAACGCTTTCTCGAGCTCCGTCCAGGTACGTGCACGGATCGCTTTTTCACGCGAAAGCCTGGTTTCGCCGAAGCCGTCCTCGACGGCATCCAGCGCGACCTCGATCTCATCCCCGACGGAGATCTCGCCTTCGCTCTTGTCATTCTTGAACTGTTCTATGGGGATAACGGCCTCGGACTTGAGGCCTGCGCTGACGATTACGACATCGTCGTTTACCGCGACAACGGTACCGGTGATTATGGCACCCGGTTTGATTTGTTGACTGGCAAAACTCTCTTCAAATAACTCTGCAAATGATTCAGACATGATTGTTAAAACCCGGGGACTTCGGTCCCCACCCAAAAGTCTTGTCGCATCCTGCGACAGACGGTCATTACAAAAAAAAGGAGCGAACGTCCTGTTCGATCCCGTCCATAGTCTTTCCTGGAAAATCTAGAGTTCGGCGACCCAGTCGAGGACCTGTTGCGTCACTGCCTCGATCGACTGTCCCGTCGTATCCAGCAGTTTGGCATCCATTGCTGGCCTGAGCGGGGCGATCGTTCGTTCCGAATCCCGCCTGTCGCGCTTCTCTATGTCCCGTGAAAGGGCGGCAAGGCTAACATTGAGTCCCTTTTCTTTCAACTGCTTATGGCGCCTTTTGGCGCGCTCCTCGGCGCTGGCCGTCATGTAGATCTTGAGGGCTGCATCGGGGAAGATCCTGGTACCCATATCGCGGCCGTCCGCCACCAGCCCGGGCGGCTGACGGAACGCTCTCTGGCGCTCGATCAGGGCCTCACGGACGGGTTCGAGCTGGGCGACGATGGACGCACTGGCACCGGTTTCCTCGGAACGCAGGCTCTTCGTGACATCCTGCTCGCCCAGCCAGACCTTCTCCTCACCGCCCTCATCACTGTCGAACCGGACGTCGAGGTGCCTCGCGAGTTCCACGAGAGCCTCGGTATTGCGCACGGAAAGGCACGCGTCCTCGGCGGCGAGCGCTACCAGGCGATACAGTGCACCGCTGTCCAGCAGGTTGAAGCCGAGTGCCTCGGCCACGCGGCGCGAGATCGTGCCCTTGCCGGAGCCGCTCGGTCCATCGATCGTGACGACAACCGACGCGCCGGCGTCGGCGCCGCTCTTCTCGACCGGTCTCCCGGACTTGTTTTTCTTAAGCCAATCGAACATCTGCACCTAAACCAGCGACGCACTCGCGGAACCCGGGGAATGACGTGGCAACGTTGTCCACACCCCGAATCAGAACCTCATCATCTGCGATGGTTCCCGCCATTGCCAGCGCCATCGCGACGCGGTGGTCATGGTAGCTGTTAACCTCACCGCCCGTGAAGCGCCCGCCCTCCACGGTCGCGCCGTCGGCCGTTTCCTCGACCGCAATCCCGAGGCGCCGCAAGCCGTCCGCCATGGCCGCAAGCCGGTCGCTCTCCTTGACCCGCAGTTCGGCGAGTCCCGAAAAATGCGTTGTGCCCTCGGCCGCCGCCGCCGCAACGAACAGGGCCGGGAACTCATCAATAGCCAGCGACACGAGACCCGGATCGACCACACCGCCCCGAAGACGCGAGGCGCGCACACGAATATCGGCGACCGGCTCATCGCCGTAGCGGCGCGTATTCTCGAGGCTGATGTCCGCCCCCATTCCCCGGAAGATATCGATGACACCGCAGCGCGTCAGATTCACTCCAACGTTCTTTACCAGAGTATCTGCATCTTGTGATAACAATGTAGCAAGCATCGGAAACGTTGCGGACGACAGATCCCCGGGGACCTCGATCACCGTACCGCGCGGCTCCTGGCCTCCGACCAGGGTCACGGCAGAGGCGCTGCTCGCGACGCTCACTCCCAGGGACCTGAGCATGCGCTCGGTATGGTCGCGCGTCACGGCAGGCTCGCTGACCGACGTGTCTCCGGTCGCGTAGAGCCCCGCCAGCAACACGGCGGACTTCACCTGGGCACTCGCCACGGGCATCTCGTAATGAATGGCGCGCAGCGCCAATCCGCCGGCAATCTGCAGTGGCGGCGTGCCGTCGCAGTCGGTCTCGATCGCAGCACCCATGCGGGTCAGCGGCGTCACTACGCGTGCCATCGGCCTGCTGTTCAGCGACTCGTCCCCGCGCAGCGTCGTGCCGAATCGCTGCCCTGCGAGCAGGCCCGCCAGCAACCGCATGGCGGTACCCGAGTTGCCGAGGTCCAGGTCACTCTTCGGCGGCTGCAGGCCACGCAGGCCGACACCTTCGATGACGACGTCGGTCGCGGCAGGCATGCGGATTTCGACGCCCAGCGCACGCATGGCGTCAGCCGTCGCGAGGCAATCATCCCCATTAAGAAAGCCGCGCACTTCGGTGCGACCGCGCGCAACGGCGCCCAGCATCAGGGCACGGTGCGAAATCGACTTGTCTCCGGGAACCGTGATCACGGCATCATGGAGTCTCGACGGTGTGACGAGGAAGTCCATGCCGGCGGGGTCAGCCGATCGCCTTTGGGTAGGCTCCAAGCACCTTGAACAGCGACGCGCTGTGTTCGAGCTCGGCCAGCGCGTCCGCGACCGGCGCGCTCTCGGCATGGCCGTCGACGTCGATGAAGAACACGTAATCCCAGTTCTTGCGCCGCGACGGCCGCGATTCGATGCGTGTCATGCTGACCCCGTGTATCGCCAGCGGTTGCAGGAGCTGGTGCAGGACACCGGCGCCACCGGCCGTGTCCGCCGTGGAGACCAGGACAGTCGTCTTGTCCTGACCGCTGGCGGAGAGGAGCTCGCGGCCGATGACGAGAAAGCGCGTCGCGTTATCCGGCCGATCCTCGATGTTATTGACGAGCAGCACGAGTTCGTAAACATCTGCCGCGACTTCCGGGCCAATGGCAGCCGTGCCGTCCTCATCGCGGGCCCGGCGCGCGCCTGCCGCATTACTCGACATGCCAATAAGTTCGGCGTGCGGCAGGTTTTCGCGCAGCCACCCGCGACATTGCGCAAGTGACTGTTCGTGGGCGCAGACCCGCTCGATCGCATCCAGGCCCTTGCGCCTGCTCATCAGGTGCTGTTCGATACGCAGCTCGATCTCGCCCGCAATCTTGAGCGGCGACGTCAGGAACATGTCCAGCGTGTTGTTGACCGAGCCCTCGGTCGAATTCTCGATCGGCACGACGCCGAAGTCGGCGGCGCCGCATTCGACCTCCTGGAAGACTTCGTCGATCGTATGGAACGGCAGCGCCCGCACCGAGTGGCCGAAGTGTTTGAACACTGCCGTCTGCGTAAACGTACCCTCGGGACCGAGAAACCCGATCTTCAGGGGCTCCTGCTGTGCGAGGCAGGCCGACATAATTTCGCGAAAGAGGCGCAACATCTCCTCGTCGCGCAGCGGGCCGCCCTTATTGCGCGCCAGAACGGCTCTCAGGACCTCGGCCTCGCGCTCCGGACGGTAGTAGTCGACAGCCGAACCCAGCTCGCCCTTGGCCACGCCGACCTGTTGCGCAAACCTCGCGCGCTCGCTGATCAGGTCCTGGAGTCGCTCGTCGATCTCGTTGATGCGCTGCCGGATCTCGTCAAGACCCGCCGCCGTTTTCCCCTCAGCCTTCGCCATTTCCCCGTTCCGGAAACCTCAACGGTTTCTTCAGGTTACAGGCTTGCCGAGATTTCGCAATGCGAGTACGCCCTCGATCGAGCGCAATGCATCGAGAAGTTCGGACGACGGCTCACCATTGACGTCCACGATCGTGTAAGCGAGATCGCCGATGGACTTGTTGAGCAGGTCCTCGATATTGAGCCCGGCATCGGCGATACAGGTCGAGATCTGGCCGACCATGTTCGGCACGTTGGCATTGGCAAGCGTAAGCCGCCAGGCATCCAGGCGAGACAGCCGCGCCTCGGGGAAGTTGACCGCGAAACGGACATTGCCGTTCTCGAGATAGTCCTTGACGTTCTCGGCCACCATGATCGCGCAATTTTCTTCGGCCTCGCCCGTGGATGCACCGAGATGAGGCAACGCAACGACCTGCGGATGCGCGATGAGTTCCGGCGTCGGGAAATCGGTGACGTAGGCATGCAGTTTGCCGCTGTCGAGCGCCGCGATTGCGGCAGCGTCGTCAACGATGCCATCGCGTGCGAAGTTAATCAGCACCCCGCCATCGTTCATCAATGCAATGCGGTCCGCGTTGACCAGCCCGCGCGTCGCATCGATCAGAGGCACATGACAGGAAACGAAATCCGAGTGCTGGAACAACTCGTCAAGGGTCTCTTCCTGCTCGACGCCCGACGACAGCTGCCACGCGTTGCGTACCGTGATCGCCGGATCGTATCCGACGACATGCATACCGAGGTCGAGGCCCGCATTGGCAACAGTGACGCCAATCGCGCCGAGCCCAATGACGCCGAGCCGCTTGCCGGGGAGTTCGAAACCGACGAACTGCTTCTTACCCGACTCGACGGCCTTCTTCAGTTCCGCGCCGGATTCTTGCAGCGTCTTCACGTATTCGCGGGCATCGCAGAGGTTACGCGCCCCGAGCAGCATGCCGGCAATCGCCAGTTCCTTGACGGCATTCGCGTTTGCGCCTGGCGCGTTGAACACCGGCACGCCGCGATGCGCCAGCGCATCGCAGGGAATGTTGTTGGTCCCGGCACCGGCGCGACCCACCGCGGCCACGGTATCGGGAATCTCCATATCGTGCATGTTGTGGGAGCGCAGCAGGATGGCGTCGGGATGAGCAATCTCGGATGCCACTTCGTAGCGCTCGCGCGGCAGATGCCGCAGACCTTCGACCGCGATGTTATTTAGTGTGAGTACCTTGTACATATACCACCTGTGCGGGCCTGCAGGCCCTTGGATTCAGGAAACGCCGCCAGGCGCAATCACCCGTACTTGCGCTCGAACTCCGCCATGAACGCGATCAGGGTGTCGACGCCCTCTTCCGGCATCGCGTTGTAGATCGAGGCACGCATGCCGCCAACCGAGCGATGGCCCTTGAGATTCACGAGCCCCGCAGCGGCTGACTCCTCGAGAAATGTCGCATCGAGCCCGTCGTCCGCGAGGATGAACGGCACGTTCATGCGCGAGCGGCAATCCTCGGCGACCGGGTTCGAATAGAAATCCGATGCATCGATCGCAGCATAGAGCCTGCTCGATTTGCGCTGATTCACTTCTGCCATCGCCTCGACGCCGCCGCGGTCTTTGAGCCACTGGAACACAAGATCGGCGACATACCAGGTAAAGGTCGGTGGCGTATTGGTCATCGAATCCGAATCGGCATAGGATTTCCAGGTCAGCAGGTGCGGCGTGTTAGGGCGCACGCGCTCCAGCAGATCGTTGCGCACAATGACCAGTGTGATGCCTGCCGGCCCGATATTTTTCTGCGCCCCGGCGTAGATCACGCCGTAATCCCTGACATCGATCGGGCGTGACAGGATGTTGCTGGACATGTCCGCCACGATGGGCGCGTCGCCGCCCGGCACGAAGTGGAACTCGACGCCGGCGATAGTCTCGTTGGGCGTGATGTGCAGGTACGCCGCATCGTCGGCGCGCGCCCAGGCCGATTCGTCCGGGATATACGTGAAGTTGCGGTCCGACGCATCGGCCGCGATGTTCACCTTGCAGAACTTGCCAGCCTCGCCCGCCGCCTTCTTGCCCCAGCTTCCCGTCAGCACATAGTCGACCGTGTCGTCGGGCCCGGCGAGGTTGAGGGGCGCCATGGCCATTTGCAGCGTCGCGCCGCCCTGGCAGAAGAGGACGCTGTAGTCGTCCGGCACGCCCATCAGTTCCCGCAGGGTAGCCTCGGCATGGGCCGCGACCTTCGTAAAGTCCTTGCCCCGATGGCTGACTTCCATGACCGACATGCCGGTGCCACACCAGTCGGGAATGTCATTGCGGATGGTTTCGAGTACCTCGAGCGGCAGTGTGGCAGGACCGGGACTGAAGTTATAAACGCGAGACATGTCGCTGACCTTTCTGGGGTGTGAGAATTGGGTGGGGCCGGATTGTAGCGCGCGTATTGTTACGATTTGTCAGGGCGATTGCACTACTTGCAGACGAAATTATTGGTCGCTCTCTTCGATCAATTCAATACGTGCAAGGCCCACCAGGCGCTGGCCACTTTCGACACGAATCAGGCGCACGCCTTGAGTATTCCGTCCCATGACGGAGATATCTCCAACTCCGGTGCGCACGAGCGTCCCGCTCGAGCTGATCAGCATGATCTCGTCGTCGTCAGATACCCTTACAGCGCCGACGGTGCGGCCGTTGCGTTCCGTCGTCTGGATCGCGATAACGCCTTGCCCGCCGCGGCCCTGTACCGGGAAGTCCTCGACCTGCGTGCGCTTGCCGTAGCCGTTCTCGGTCGCCGTCAGGATCAGGCCTTCGTCGACGACCGTAAGGGCGATGACCTCGTGGCCTTCCGGCAGCTTGATGCCGCGCACCCCGGCCGCGCCCCGGCCCATCGGGCGGACGTCTGATTCACGGAAGCGGATGCTCTTGCCGTGACTCGCGACCAGCAGGATCTCCGCTTCACCATCGGTGATGGCGACGCCGACGAGCTTGTCGTCGCCGCGCAGGTCGATCGCGATGATGCCGTTCGAGCGCGGACGCGAGAACTGGCTGAGCGGCGTCTTCTTTACGGTGCCGCCCGAAGTCGCCATGAACACGAAATGACCCTCGGCGTATTCCTTGATCGGGCGGATGGCGTTGATCCGTTCGCCCTCTTCGAGCGGCAGGAGGTTGACGATCGGCTTGCCGCGCGACCCACGGC
Organism: Woeseiaceae bacterium; assembly: GCA_013042375.1. Lineage (GTDB taxonomy): Bacteria > Pseudomonadota > Gammaproteobacteria > Steroidobacterales > Woeseiaceae > UBA1847. The sequence goes on along the minus strand of JABDQH010000052.1, from coordinate 13,046 downwards.
TCGCCTGCGGCACCTGGTACACCTTGAGCCAGTAAAGCTTGCCGCGGCTCGAGAAACACAGGATCGTGTCGTGCGTGTTGGCGACGAACAGGTTATCGACGAAATCCTCGTCCTTGACCTTGGTCGCCGAGCGCCCGCGCCCGCCGCGTTTTTGCGCCTGGTAGACGTCGATCGGCTGTGCCTTGGCATAGCCGCCGTGCGACAGCGTTACCACGACCTCCTCGGGCTGGATCAGGTCCTCGACCGTCAGGTCCGACTGGTCCTGCACAATCTCCGTACGGCGCGCGTCGCCAAACGCGTCGCGAACCTCGACGAGTTCGTCGCGGATGACCTCGAGCAACAGGTCCGGGTCCGCCAAGATATCAGAAAGTTGTTTAATTTTATCTAATATCTCTTTGTATTCTTTTACTATTTTGTCTTGCTCAAGGCCGGTAAGACGGTGCAGCCTGAGGTCGAGAATCGCCTGCGCCTGGACCGATGACAGGCGGTACTTGCCGTCGATGAGGCCCGTCCCGAGGTCAACGCCGTCGGGGCGCGTGTCGGTTTCGCCCGCGCGTTCGAGCATATTCGTGACCTGTCCCGGCAACCACGCCCGCTCCATCAGCCCCTGTTTGGCCTCGGCCGGCGTTGGCGAGCCCTTGATCAGCTCGATCACCTCATCGATGTTCGCGAGCGCCACGGTCTGTCCCTCGAGGACGTGGGCACGGTCGCGTGCCTTGCGCAGGTCGAAAATCGTGCGACGGGTTACGACCTCGCGGCGGTGCGTGAGGAAGGCCTCGAGCACCTGCTTGAGATCGAGCAGCTTCGGCTGCCCCTCGTGCAGCGCCACCATGTTGATGCCGAACACGCTCTGCATCGGCGTCTGCTTGTAGAGGTTGTTCAGAACGACATCGCTGATCTCGCCCTGTCTCAGCTCGATGACGATGCGCATGCCGTCCTTGTCCGACTCGTCGCGCAGCTCACTGATGCCCTCGATGCGCTTGTCGCGTACGAGTTCGGCGATCTTCTCGATGAGGCGCGCCTTGTTGACCTGGTAGGGCAACTCGGTAACGACGATGGCTTCGCGGCCACGTTTGCCGAACGGCTCCGTGTGGGTCTTGGCGCGCACGTACACACGGCCGCGACCCGTGCGATAGGCCGAGTAGATCCCCGCCGCGCCGTTGATAATGCCTGCGGTCGGGAAATCAGGTCCCGGCAGGTGTTCCATAAGGCCCGGCACGTCGATCGCCGAATTCTCGATCAGCGCGAGACACGCGTTGATCACCTCGTTGAGGTTGTGCGGCGGAATATTGGTGGCCATGCCCACCGCGATACCCGACGAACCGTTGACCAGCAGGTTCGGGATACGCGTCGGCATCACCGATGGCTCGGACTCGGAGCCATCGTAATTTTCGACGAAATCGACCGTCTCCCTGTCGATATCGGCAAGAAGCTGGTGCGCGATCTTCGCCATGCGCACTTCCGTGTAACGCATCGCCGCGGGCGAGTCCCCGTCCACCGAACCGAAGTTGCCCTGCCCGTCGACGAGCATGTAGCGCATCGAGAACGGCTGCGCCATACGAACGATCGTGTCGTAGACGGCCGTGTCGCCATGCGGATGGTACTTACCGATAACGTCGCCGACGACGCGTGCCGACTTCTTGTAGGCCTTGTTGTAGTCGTTGCCGAGCTCGCGCATGGCGTGCAGGACACGCCGGTGAACCGGTTTGAGGCCATCGCGTACGTCCGGCAAGGCACGGCCGACGATGACACTCATCGCGTAATCGAGATAGGACTGCTGCATCTCCTCTTCGAGGGAAATCGACAACAGTTCCCGGGCTACTTCAGACATAGACTCTCAGCTTCCAGAACCCAAAACGCCAGCACGGCCCCACCCTCCGAGGGGCGGAATCCAAGGGCTGAAAAACGCTGGATTTCGAGTGACCTAACTGGGATGAAATAATACCACAGGCGGCCGCAAAACAGCAGTTTCCAGCGCCCGCAAAATGGCCCAAAACGCAGCGCTGGCGCTGTCCCGCGCGACGCGTATACTGCCCCCAACATGCAGCATTGCGACGCCCTTATCGTTCCCCGCTGGTGCGTTCCCGTGGTCCCGGCCGGGGTCGTACTCGAGGGTCATGCGGTCGCCGTTTCCGAGGGGCGTATCGATGCGATCCTGCCGCTCGAGCAGGCACAGGCCCGCTACCAGCCGAGCGCCCTCATCGAACGTCCGGACCACGTCCTGATGCCCGGGCTCGTCAACGCGCACACACACGCGGCCATGACCCTGTTTCGCGGGCTCGCGGACGACATGCACCTCGAGGCCTGGCTTCGGCAGCACATCTGGCCCGCCGAGCGGCGCTGGGTAAGCGCGGAACTGGTCAGGGACGGCACAGAGCTCGCCATCGCCGAGATGCTGCGCGGCGGCACCACGTGCTTTGGCGACCAGTACTTCTTTCCGGAAATCGTCGCTCAGGCAGCCACAGACCTTTCGATGCGCGCAGTTGTCGCTACGCCCGTGGCCGATTTCAAGTCGAGCTGGGCCGGCAGTGCAGCTGAATACCTGCAAAAAGGTACAGACCTGGTCCACGACCCGTACGCCGAACATCCTCTCATCACGACCGCTTTCGCGCCGCACTCGACGTTTGCGATGGCCGATGAGTCATTCGCCGCTCTGCGTGTGCTGGCCGACCAGCTCGACTTGCGCGTCCAGATTCACCTGCACGAGTCGGCCGCCGAGATTCGGGAGTCACTGCGTGACACCGGCAAGCGTCCGTTCGCGAGGCTGGACCATGCCGGCCTGGTCAATCGCTCGTTGCTTGCCGTGCACGCCGTCCACCTCGACGACGAAGAGGTTGATCGTCTTGCCGCCGCCGGCGTCAGTATGGCGCACTGCCCCAAGTCCAACCTCAAGCTCGCGAATGGCGTCGCGCCCGTGGCCAAGTACCGCTCAGCCGGCATCAATGTGGCGCTTGGCACCGACGGTGCCGCAAGCAACAACATGCTGGACATGTTTTCCGAGATGCAGACCGCGGCGCTGCTGGGCAAAACGGCTGCCGACGATGCGACTGCCGTCAGTGCACAGGATGCGCTCGACATGGCGACGATGGGCGGCGCCCGGGCCCTGCGCCTCGATCGCAGCATCGGGTCCATAGAGCAAGGCAAGCTTGCAGACCTCGTGTGCGTCGATTTCGATCACTTCAACACGCGCCCGGTCTATGACGTCGTCTCGCAGCTCGTCTACGCTACGGCGTCGACGCAGGTGTCCGATGCCTGGGTCGGCGGAAGGCACCAGCTTGAAAACGGGCGCCTGACCCAGATAGACGGGCACGAACTGGTCGCGCGCGCGGATGAGTGGCGTGACAGGATCGCGGCCAGTGACAAACATGTCCAGGAAGTCCAATGAACACCAAGGCAAGAAATAACGTCGATCCCGCCGAGCTGGCGAAATTCGATGCGCTCGCGTCGCGCTGGTGGGATACGCAGGGAGAGTTCCGGCCGCTGCATCAGATCAACCCGTTGCGACTCGACTGGATCCGCCAACGCGCCCAATTGGCCGGCGCCAGGGGAGTCGATATCGGATGCGGCGGCGGCATTCTTGCCGAGGCAATGGCAAGTGCCGGTGCCGACGTGACCGGCATAGACATGGCCGAAGGCCCCCTCGCCGTCGCCCGCTTGCACCAGCTCGAATCCGGCGTCGACGTCGATTACCGCCAGGCCACGGCCGAAGAACTCGCAATCGATGAGGCAGGCACCTTTGACATCGTCACGTGTCTCGAGATGCTCGAACACGTGCCGGATCCCGAGCAGGTTGTCCGCTCGTGCACTGAACTCGTCAGACCCGGCGGCGACGTATTCTTTTCGACGATCAACCGCAATCCCAAGTCATTCCTGTTCGCGATCGTCGGGGCGGAGTACGTCCTGCGGCTCCTGCCGAGAGGCACGCATGAGTACGCCAAGTTCATCCGGCCATCGGAACTCGAAGCATGGGCCCGCGGCGCCGGACTGAAGCTCGAGACCAGCATTGGTCTGCACTACAACCCCTTGCTGAAAGAGTACTCCCTCGGCCCGAATCTCGATGTCAACTTTATGATGCACTTTACGCGGCCCGCCAGTTGACTCCCTCGCAACTCATACTCGACGGTGACTGTGACGCCGTTCTTTTCGACCTCGATGGCACGCTCGTCGATACTGCACGGGATATGGTGGCCGTCCTGCAGGCCATGCAGGTCGCCCGCGGCCTGGAACCGATTCCCTATGAATCCGCCCGGCGCCAGGTTTCCAACGGCGCGATCGGCCTGTTGCGCGCCGGATTTCCCGAGCTCGCGGTCGAGTTCGGGGACAGGTATCACGCCGAATATCTCGAGCGATACACGGGCAGCATTTGTATCGAATCACGCCTGTTCGACGGACTGGCGGCCCTGCTCGAACGCCTGGAATCGGCCGGCCGGCCCTGGGGCATCGTGACCAACAAGCCCGAATACCTGACCAACCTGTTACTGGACGAACTCGAACTCGCCGCTCGCAGCGCCTGTACGGTCGGCGGCGACTCGCTGCCCGTACGCAAACCGCATCCCGACCCCTTGCTGCATGCCTGCGATATTGCCGGCGTCGCGCCACACCGCAGCGTCTACGTCGGCGACGCGGCGAGGGATATCGAGGCGGGCCTCGCGGCCGGTATGGCCACGGTTGCCGCAGCCTACGGATACATCACGGAGGACGACGACCCTGCCAGCTGGGGCGCTGACGCCATGGCGGCCGACGTCGAAGAACTGACGCAAATCGTCCTCAAAGCGGTTAACCTCTATTGAAGATGATCTCACTCACGATCGACCCGGTTTACATCGAGATCGGCCTGCCCGCGGCCGGGATCGGGCTGCTCGTGGGCGTAATGATCACATGGCTCGTGATGCGGCGCCGACGCGCCAGAGTCCTGGTGGCGCTGGAACAGGCCGAGTCCGACCTCAAGAACCAGGCGGCGCTCGAGGAAGAGCGCACGGCGGCATTCGAACTCGCCAATGCCAAGCTGACCCAGGCATTCGCCGATATTTCCAATCGTTCGCTGCGCGCCAACAGCGACACGTTCCTGCGACTCGCGCGCCAGAACCTCGAAACCCACCAACAGAAAGCGAAGAGCGAGCTCAGCGAGCGCGAGAAAGCCGTCGAGGCACTGGTCAAGCCTATCCGCGACGCGCTGGATGCGTCGCAAAAACAGATAAGCGAGCTCGAGAAGTCACGCAGCGAGGCCTACGGCAGCATCAGGACCCATCTCGAAGCCATGCAGATCAGCCAGAAATCACTGACGAAGGAAACGCAGAATCTCGTCACGGCGTTGCGACGGCCTGAAGTTCGCGGCCAGTGGGGCGAGATCACGCTGCGCCGCCTGGTCGAGCTCGCGGGCATGGTCGAGCACTGCGACTTCGTCGAGCAGATGCACGTGGTCGGCGACGAGCAGAATATTCGCCCCGACATGATCGTCAACATGCCCGATCAGCGCCAACTGGTCGTCGACGTCAAGACGCCCCTGGATGCCTACCTGGCGGCCGCCGAGGCCGACAACGACGCGCAGCGCAAGCTCGGGCTGGAGCGACACGCCAAGAACGTGCGCGCACACATTCGACTGCTCGCGAGCAAGGCCTACTGGAAGCAATTCGACGAGAGCCCGGAGTTCGTCATCCTGTTCATCCCCGGCGACCAGTTCCTGAGCGCTGCGCTGGGCGAAGAACCCGACCTGATCGAGTACGCGCTGTCGCAGCAAATCATCCTCGCGACGCCGACCAGTTTCGTGGCCCTGCTCAAGGCTGTTGCCTACGGCTGGCGCCAGCTCGCGCTTGCCGACAATGCCAAGGAGATTCGGATCCTGGCCGAGGACCTCTACGGTCGTCTTTCCACATTCGTTTCGCACATGAACAAAGTCGGTCGGCAACTGGCGAGCAGCGTCGAGAACTACAACCGCGCCGTTGGCTCGCTCGAGCGCAGCGTTCTTCCCGGCGCGCGCAAGTTCACCGAACTCGGCGTGCACGGCAAAAAGGACATCGACAAGCTCGAGACGCTGGACCCCGTGCCGCGCACGATGGTTGAAGGAAACGACACTTGAGCACAGATCCGCGCGCCTACACCTACGCCGACGATATTCTCAAGGACCGGATTATCCTGATCACGGGAGCCAGCGATGGCATCGGCAAAGCGCTGGCGCTGCATGCGGCGGACCTCGGCGCGCAGGTAATCCTGCACGGCCGCAACGTGCCAAAGCTCGAAAAGGTCTACGATGCGATCGAGGGTATCGACAGTGCACCGCGACCGTCGATCGCCGTTCTCGACCTCGAATCGGCAAATTCGGAGTCCTACACGACGCTGGCGCAGAGCATCGAGTCCGAATTCGGGCGGCTCGACGGCCTCGTCCACAATGCGAGCATCCTCGGCGAACGTTACTCGATCGAACAGTACGACGCGGTCCTCTGGCAAAAGGTCATGCACGTCAACGTAACCGCCACCTTCGCCCTGACCCAGGTGTTATTGCCATTGCTACACGAATCGCAAGACCCGTCGGTGATCTTCACGAGCAGTGGCGTCGGTCGCGAGGGCAAGCCGTACTGGGGCGCCTACGCGGTGTCGAAGTTCGCGACCGAAGGCCTGTCGCAGGTCCTTGCCTCGGAGCACAGCCACGGCAAGCTCCGCGCCAATTGCATCAACCCGGGCGCGACACGCACCAGTATGCGGCTCGCGGCTTACCCGGCCGAAGATCGTGACCTGCTGAAGCGCCCCGACGAGATTCTCGCGGCCTACGTGTACCTGCTCGGTCCCGACAGCAAAGGGGTTACCGGCGAGAGCTTTGACGCTCAGTGAGACCGGCAGCCCGATAAAGCGCTCGGACTTCCGCCGGGGCCAGGTCGCGGCACGATCCCCGCCTCAGGTTGCGCGGCAGTTGCAGCGGACCATAGCCGGTTCGGATCAGCCGGCTCACCTCGAAACCAACGGCTTCCCACAAGCGCCGGACCTCGCGGTTTCGCCCCTCGCTGAGCGTTACGTTGAACCAGCGGTTGGCGCCCTCGCCGCCTCCGGGTTCGATCGAATCGAAGTGAGCCTCGCCGTCGCTTAGGGTCACGCCTTGACGCAGCCTGTCGAGCGTGGCGTCATCCGGCACGCCGTGCACGCGAACCGCGTACTTGCGAACGATGCCCGACGACGGGTGCATCAGCGCGTTGGCGAGCGCGCCGTCCGTCGTGAAGATCAACAGCCCCGTCGTTGTCAGGTCCAGGCGTCCGACGGCCACCCAGCGACGGCCTTTCAGCCGCGGCAGCGAGTCGAAGACGAGCTTGCGTCCGGCCGAATCTTCACGCGAGGTAAGCTCATCGCCGGGCTTGTTGTAGACGAGGTGTCGATGCGCCTGCGAGATGCCCTTCATCGAGAGCGGGCGGCCATCCAGTGTGATCCGCTCCCGGCCTTCGATGCGATCGCCCAGTGTCGCCACGCGCCCGTCAATTGCCAGGCGCCCCTCCCTGATCCAGGCTTCTACTTTGCGGCGCGAGCCATGGCCGGCTGCCGCCAGCACTTTCTGGATGCGCTCAGCCAACCGGGTCCGGCCACTTCCCGGCGACGCGATCCTCCTGGGACTCGGGCGATTCCTCGTGTGCCTCGGGCGAACTGGGCGCTGCCTCGCTCTCGGTATGCAGCGCCTGCAAGTCATTCGCCGCGGTGCCGGCAATCTCGTCGGCGTCGCTGTCGTCCGGATTTTCGACCTCGGGCAGGTTGAGCTGTACGCGCAGGCTCTCCCAATCCGAAAGGTCGGCAAGCGGCGGCAGGTCGTCCAGCTTCTTCAGGCTGAAATAGTCGAGAAACGCACGCGTCGTGCCGAACATTGCCGGCCGCCCCGGCACATCGCGGTGTCCCACGACGCGGATCCAGTCGCGCTCCAGCAGCTGACGAATGATATTGGAACTGACGGAAACGCCGCGAATCTCCTCGATATCGCCGCGCGTGATCGGCTGGCGGTAAGCGATCAACGCCAGGGTCTCGAACAGCGCCCTCGAATAGCGCGGCGGTCGCTCCTCCCAGAGTTTGTTCAGGCGATCCGCCATCGACGCCTTGATTTGCAGGCGAAAGCCCGAAGCCACCTCGCCGATGACGATGCCACGCTCGGCATACTCCTCGTTGAGCGTCCGGATCGCATCGCGGATCTCGGATTTCTCGGGCGCCATGCGCCCATCGAACAGCCCTTTGAGCTGGTCGACGCTCAGCGGCCGCCCCGCCGCCAGCAGCGCGGCCTCGATAAAGTGCTTGATCTCGGTTGCTTCCATTAAGGATCTGCCCTGTTGCTCACCCGGATTGCTCATCCGGCGGCAAATCGACCTGCTCCCCGCCCTCTGTCGCGAGGTGAACCGTCGAGGCTGCCCGCACGTGCAGCGGCGCGAACTCGTCCGACTGTACGACGTCGATGACCGATTCCTTGAGCAATTCGAGAATCGCAATGAAGGTCACGGCGACGCCCATGCGCCCTTCCTCGGGATCGAAGAGATCGGCGAAACCAGTGAAGTTGCTTGCCTTGATACGCGACAGGATTTCACTCATGCGCTGGCGCACCGACAGCGGCTCGCGCTGCATGTGCAGGTTCGAGAACATCTCGGCCCGCTTGAGCACATCATGGAATGCAAGCAGGAGCTCCTTCATCGTGACGTCGGGGAGCTTCGCGACGACCTTGCGCTCCGGGGCATCGGCACTGGCGACGAAAACGTCGCGCTCGAGCCTCGGCAGCTCGGCGATGTCTTCAGCAGCTTTCTTGTAGCGCTCGTATTCCTGCAGGCGCCGCACCAGTTCGGCGCGAGGATCGTCCTCTTCCTCCTCCTGGACTGGCGGTCGCGGCAGCAGCATACGCGACTTGATTTCCGCGAGCATCGCGGCCATCAGGAGATACTCGCCCGCGAGTTCGAGCTGCAGCTCTTTCATCAGTTCGATGTACTGCACGTACTGCTTGGTGATCTCGGCGATTGGTATATCGAGGATGTCGAGGTTCTGGCGCCGAATCAGGTACAGCAGCAAGTCGAGCGGCCCCTCGAAAGCCTCGAGAAAGACCTGCAGTGCGTACGGCGGGATATACAGGTCCTGCGGCAGCGTCGTCACGGGCTCGCCGTCGACGACGGCAAAGGGCATCTCGCCCTGCGCTGGTGACTGTTTTTCGTCCTGAGGCGGCTTCGGTGCGTCTTCCGGCTTCAGGACTTTGAGTTCGGGTTTCATCGGGAATTCCGGCTGCAATCGCGCCATTCTAGCGCATAAGGCGAGCCTCAGGTGAACTGGCTGGCGTCGCCGCGCCCGACGCGAATAACCTCAACAGTACCGGTGGAAAGATCCAGTACCGTGGTCGGCTCGATGCCGGTCGTGCCTGCTTCCACGATCACGTCGATGTCGTGGCCGATGCGCTTCTCGATGTCGAGCGGATCCGTCAACGGAATGTCATCACCCGGCAATGTGAGCGTCGAACTCATGATCGGCTCCCCCAATTCCTCGAGCATGGCCGAAACCAGCGGGTGATCGGGAACGCGGATACCGATCGTGCGGCGCTTCGGATTGGCCAGGATCTTCGGCAATTCCCGGGTCGCTGGCAGGATGAAAGTATAGGGGCCTGGCGTCAGCGACTTGATCAGGCGATAGGCCCAGTTTTCGACGCGCGCATAGATGCTGATCTCGGACAGGTCGGCGCAGACCAGCGTGAAATTGTGCTTCTTGTCCGTGCGCCGAATCCGATGAATCCGCCTCACGGCATCGCGGTCCCCGATGCGGCAGCCGAATGCGTAGCTCGAATCCGTCGGGTAGGCAATAAGCGCACCCTCGCGGATCCGATCCACGATATTCCGGACCCGGTGCGGTTGCGGGTCGGTCGGGTGTAGTTCAATCAGCTTGGCCACGCGCGGATTGTAGGTTAGGAGCCGGCTCGCGCCTAGCCTTTGCTATAGGCTATCATTCGCCACCGAAATGACCATGTTGTTCGAATTCCTGCCGCTGCTGTTGTTTCTCGGGACCCTGCTCCTGAAGGACATCTATGCAGCCGTCCTCGTGCTGATGGTCACGATGCCCATCGGTCTCGCCGTGAAGACGATCCGCACGGGCTCGTGGGACAAGATGTACCTCTGGTCAACCGTGTTCGCCCTCGTTTTCGGCGGCATGACTCTTTACTTTCGTAACCCCTACTTCACGTATTGGAAACCAACGGCATTCTATTGGGCCGCCGGTATCGCTTTCCTTGCCAGCACCTGGGTCGGAGAGAGACCCCTGGCGCAACGGCTCTTCGGTCTCGTCGAGGGACTGAGTCTGGAAAAGGTCACTCAGGGCCAATGGACGCGGCTGAACTATGTGTGGGTCGCCTTTTTTGTATTGGCGGGCGCCCTGAACATCTACGTTGCTTACAACTTCTCCGAGAAAACGTGGGGCACGTTCAAGGTATTCGGACTCATGGCACTGTCGTTCGTGTTCATGATCGCGCAATCGCTGTGGATCGCAAATATCATCGGCGACGATGAAGACGAAGCTGAGGAGTCGACGTGAGCGAGGATCGAGTTGCCCGTATCGAGGCGATCCTGAACCAGGCGTTCGCACCGGATCATCTGCTGGTCAAGGACCAGAGCCACCTGCACGCGGGACACGCCGGCGCGCGTGACGGGCGCGGCCACTTCGACGTGACCATTGTTGCCGAAGCATTTGCCGGCAAACGTCCACTGGCTCGACACCGCATGGTTTATGACGCCCTCGGCTCGCTCATGGAATCGGACATCCACGCGCTGCGGATCAACGCCCGCACGCCTGCAGAGAACTAGTTCTCTCATAAAGCGTCTATTCATCTATCATTCGAAAATCTCGTAACGAGGACTAACTTATGTATCTTTCTATCCGAACGGCGTCCGTAGCAGGCGCCACTGCTTTATTGTTCAGTGGGGCATTGCAGGCGCAAGACGATAGCGGCATCGACATCGACCAGAATGTATTGGACCTGTTTATCGAGTCCCGCATTCAGCAACCAGCAAACCATGCGACATCTGAGCAGATCGACACGCTTCGAGATCAGCTGGTGGACATTTACATGCTCTCTGAGCAGTCACGGGCGGATGAGCTCAAGAAGGAGCCCCGGCTCCAGGCGCAGCTCGAATTGCAGACGCGTGTGACCCTCGCCCAGGCGGTCGCGCAGGATTTCGTCACCCGTAACCAGGCGACGGCTGAAGAAATGCAGGCACTTTATGACGAGCAGATGCAGGAGGCGCCACCGCTTGAGTACAAGGCACGACACATCCTGGTCGACACCCAGGGCGAGGCTCAGGACATCATCGGGGAACTTGAAGGCGGCGCCGATTTCGCAGAGCTTGCAACTGAAAAGTCGACCGGGCCCTCGGGTCCATCCGGCGGCGATCTCGGCTGGTTTTCACCGGACCGGATGGTCCCTGAGTTTTCCCAGGCCGTCATGGCCCTGGAAGACGGCGCCTACACGCAAGACAGTGTCCGAACGCAGTTTGGCTGGCACGTAATCCTGCGTGAGGATTCGCGTGAGTCAACACCGCCGCCATTCGAAAGCATGCGCGATGTTCTGAAGCAAAGAGTCGAAGGCCAGAAGTTGCAGGATTTTCTCAAAAGTTTGCGCAAATAAATCGAGGGCCAGGACCGAGTTAACTTAATCCTCTAAATTCATTCATGTTAGGGCGCCAAACGGCGCCCTTTCTTTTGACGAGCGTTGATTTGTGATCTTGGTCACACCTGATTTTCGATGCCATAACTAGTATTGCTCGCGAGTCGTCCCTAATCGCTCGGGGACGGCTCCTCCAACCCTCGCATCTCCTTTAATTAGGTTGATACGAGAAACTAAGTCGGCAGGGACGCCGACTTTTTTCTGCCAGCAAGAACTGCAGGCAAAGAAAAAGGCCACCTCGGTGGCCTTTTTCTGATTAGGTCGAAAAGACGCTAGTCCCTAGCGCAGAACTCACGATGAGCGAAATCAGAGCCGCCCTTTCGATTAGCCTTATTGCGCGATTGCGTGCGATGTCCTTGAGATCATCAAACCTTCCGATGCCGGTCGAGTTCCCTGGAAGCTCCACATAGCACTCGATGGCGCTGCACCCAGCGCAAGACTCGGCGTGTAGTCGATCGTAAGACCACCAAGTCGTGCCGTTCCGGCAGCAAAGTCGACGCCGCTAAGCATGCCACTGACAAACACTTCTGTAGCACCGGGCACGTAGTCGATATTCGAAATAGCGACTTCATCGGCATACAACCAACCAGCCGAGACCACCGAACCGCTTACTTCAACAAAGTCACCGACACGCATTTGCGAAAGCACTTCATGGGACGTAAGGACCGCCTGGCCTAGCGAGTGGAAGACTCCATTGCCCAAGTCGATCGCGTCTACCGGGCCTGCGAGAATAGCTCCGCCGTCGATGCCGGCCGTCGCACCACCGTCGATGCCGAGAATGGCTCCGCCGTCGATGCCGGCTGTCGCACCACCGTCGATGCCGAGAATGGCTCCGCCGTCGATGCCAGCTGTCGCACCACCGTCTATCCCAGCGGATGCTCCGCCATCGATGCCGACCACAGAACTTCCCGAGTCCTCAGCCAGCGCCGGCGATGCAAAAACAATAAGCGTCGCTCCCAAGGCATAGCAAGCCTTGGCGCTTCTTGCATGGCGCATCTTTCGCTCCTTATTTTCTCTCCAACCCTCAAAATGCTCAGCGTGGTGACTGACTCAAGGCAGTTCGCCTCAAGTCTTTTCGCTCTGTACACCTCGCTAAACCTCCCTAACTTTGTCCCCTACTTTGAAGTAGTTCTTGAAGCGTCCCAAGATCATCTGCGTCCTCCACATAATGAACCATATAGACGCCTGTCTCTTTTCGATCCTTGCTTTTCTCGCTTTCTTCTTTTCGTGAAGTGAACCAAACATCTAGTTCTTCGAGAAAATCTTGCCCTCTCTCCTTGATGAACTCGTTAAATTCAGCAATAACTCTGTCGCTACATCCGTCGTCTGCAAACACCATGCGGTCAAAGTAACCGACAGTTTCAGAATCCCGATCAATGTTCTTCGCTGCCGACGAGAAAAC
>JABDQH010000041.1 GCA_013042375.1 Woeseiaceae bacterium | reverse complement strand
GCCATGGCGGCGTTCATTGAGAAGCATCTTTAAGTATAATCGCGCGCTATACCCGCAGTGGTAGCGCAATGGAATCTTCACTTTTGAATCAGGGGCTCGAGCTCATGCTCGTCGGCATGGGCACGGTCTTCGTGTTCCTTACCTTGCTGGTCATCGCGATGTCCGCCATGGGCGGTATAGTCCGGCGCGTCTCGCCGCAAGTAGCCGATGGCCCGAGCGACGACGAAGTCGCCGCGATTACGGCGGCAGTCGTTGCGCACCGCAAAAAGCATACCCGGTAGCCAGAATAATGAGCGACAAGAACCCCCTCGGTATCACCGAACTCGTCCTGCGCGATGGGCACCAGAGCCTGCTCGCGACACGTATGCGCATCGAGGACATGCTGCCCATTGCGCCCAAGCTCGATAAGGTTGGCTACTGGTCGATGGAGTCCTGGGGCGGGGCGACCTTCGATGCCTGCATCCGCTACCTCGGTGAGGATCCGTGGGAACGTATCCGCGAACTCAAGAAGGCCATGCCGAATACGCCGCAGCAGATGCTGTTTCGGGGCCAGAACATCCTCGGCTATCGTCACTACGCCGACGATCTCGTGAACAAGTTCGTCGAGCGCTGCGCGGCCAATGGCGTCGACGTATTCCGCATCTTCGACGCCCTCAACGACCTGCGCAATCTCGAGACGGCGATCCGGGCAACGATCGACGTCGGCAAGCATGCCCAGGGCACGATGTCCTACACGGTCAGCGACGTGCACACCATCGACCTGTGGGTCGACATGGGCAAGCGCATCGAGGACATGGGCGCGCACTCGATTTGCATCAAGGACATGGCAGGCCTTTTGCGACCGTACACGGCCTACGAACTCGTGACACGCCTCAAGAAGTCGGTGGACATCCCGATTCACATGCAGTGCCACGCGACCACCGGCTTGTCGACCGCGACCAACCTCAAGGCGGCCGAGGCCGGCATCGACAACATCGATCTCGCCGTATCGTCGATGAGCATGACCTACGGTCACTCCCCGACCGAGGCGATGGTTGCGGCGCTCGAAGGCACGGATCGCGATACCGGACTCGACATCAGGCTGATCGAGGAAATCGCGGCCTATTTCCGCGAGGTGCGCAAGAAGTACGCGAAGTTCGAGGGTAGCCTGCGCGGCGTCGATTCACGCATTCTCGTGGCCCAGGTGCCGGGCGGCATGCTGACCAACCTCGAGAACCAGCTCAAGGAGCAGGGCGCCAGCGACAAGCTCGACGAAGTGCTCGAAGAGATACCGCAGGTACGCCGTGACCTCGGCATGTTGCCGCTCGTGACGCCGACCTCGCAGATCGTCGGCACGCAGGCCGTCATCAACGTGCTGTCGGGCGCGCGCTACCAGACCATCACGAAGGAGACCTCGGGGATTCTCAAAGGCGAGTATGGCGCCACGCCCACGGCGGTCAACGCGCAGCTCCAGGCGCGCGTGCTCGAAGGCGCCGAGCCCATCACGTGCCGGCCGGCCGACCTGCTCGAGCCCGAGCTCGACCGCCTGACCGAGAAGCTTAACCACATCGCGATCGACAGGAAGATCCATCTGGCCGACGAGGTCGTGGACGACGTGCTGACCTACGCGCTGTTCCCGCAGATCGGTATTCGCTTCCTGCAGAACCGCGACAATCCGGATGCCTTCGAGCCGGCGCCCTGGGAGGAACAGCAACCGGTGGGAGGGCCTTCAGGCCCGAACCAACCCGCGGCGGGGCCCGCTCCCGCGGTGGGGCCTTCAGGCCCGAATGTGTACTCGGTGAAGGTAAACGGCAAGACGTACACGGTTGAGGTTGCCGACACTGGCCAAGTTGGCGCGATTGCTCCCGCAGCGGCCACCGCGCCCGCAATTGCACCGACGTCAGGCGCAGCCGAGCGGATCAATGCGGCACTGGCCGGCAACGTCTTCAAGGTGCACGTGACGCCGGGCGCGGCCGTCAAGGAAGGCGATCCCCTGCTCGTGGTCGAGGCCATGAAGATGGAGACCGTTGTGCCGGCGCCGCGCGACGGTACGGTTATCGACGTGTTCGTGAGCGAGGGCGATAAGATCGCGGTCGGCGACGCGCTCGTCTCGATCGGCTGAATCGGTCGTGGATCTCGTCAGGCAAATCTGGACCGGCTCGGGTCTCTATCAGATCACCGGCGGCGAGGCGATCATGCTGCTCGTTTGCCTGGCGTTGCTCTATCTCGGCATCGTCCGCAAGTTCGAGCCCTTGCTGCTCGTCACGATCGGTTTCGGCGGTCTCCTCAGCAACATCCCCGGCGCCGGCATCGCCGAGCCGGGCGGCCTGCTGTACCTGACCTACGAGGTCGGCATCAAGTCCGGCGCATTTCCGCTGATCATCTTCATGGGCGTCGGTGCACTGACCGACTTCGGGCCGCTGCTCGCGAACCCGCGTACGCTGTTCCTGGGCGCGGCCGCGCAGTTCGGCATCTTCGCGACGCTGCTCGGCGCGCTGGGCATGACCGAGCTCGGCTGGATGGACTTTTCGCTGCGCGAGGCCGCCGCCATCGGCATCATCGGCGGCGCGGATGGACCGACCGCGATCTACGTGGCGGGCCAGCTCGCGCCCGACCTGCTCGGCGCGATCGCGGTCGCTGCGTATTCCTACATGGCGCTGGTACCGCTGATCCAGCCCCCGATCATGCGGGCCTTGACCAGCGAGCAGGAGCGCCGCATCGAGATGGTGCAGCTGCGCGAGGTCTCGAGGGCCGAGCGCATCCTGTTCCCGCTCATGCTGCTGCTGCTCGTCGGCCTGCTGCTGCCCACCGCGGCGCCGCTACTCGGTATGCTGGCGTTCGGCAACCTCATGCGCGAGTGCGGGGTCGTCGAGCGCTTGTCGCACACGACGCAGAATGCGCTGATAAACATCGTGACGATCTTCCTGGGCTTAGCCGTCGGTTCCAAACTCGGCGCCGACCAGTTCCTGTCCGTAAGCACGCTCGGCATCCTGGGCCTCGGCATGGTGGCGTTCGCGATCGGGACGGCCAGCGGCGTCATCATGGGCAAGCTCCTGAACCGCGTGTCGTCACAGCCGATCAACCCTCTGATCGGCGCGGCCGGCGTGTCTGCCGTCCCGATGGCCGCGCGCGTGGCCAACAAGGTTGGCCTCGAAGCCAATCCTCACAATATCCTGCTGATGCACGCAATGGGGCCAAATGTGGCCGGCGTCATAGGATCTGCCGTGGCGGCCGGTATCATGATCATGTTCACGTCGTAACAAGGGCAGGCCGTTGAGTTCACTATCCATCGTCATTCCCGCCAAGAACGAGTCCGCCGTTATCGGCGACGTCGTGAAAGGTGCGCGCGCGAAGTACCCGCAAGCAGAAGTCATCGTCGTCGACGACGGCTCGGATGACGGCACCGCCGACGTCGCCGCAAACGCCGGCGCGAAAGTGCTGCGCCATCCAGAGAGCCTCGGCAACGGCGCCGCCGTGAAGGCGGGCGCACGCGCGGCAAGCGGAGAGATCATCGCGTTCATGGATGGCGACGGTCAGCACGATGCCGCCGAGTTCGACGGACTGCTCGCCCGGCTCGACGAGGGTTTCGACATGGTCATCGGGGCGCGCGACTCGGGTTCGCACGCCAACTTCGGCCGCCTGTATGCGAACGGCGTCTATAACGTTGTCGCGTCCTGGCTGACGGGCCGGCGTATCCCGGACCTGACGTCCGGGTTTCGCGTGGCGCGGGCCGAGCTGTTCCGGAGATTCCTCTACCTGCTGCCTAACGGTTTCTCCTACCCGACGACCATCACGATGGCATTTCTGCGCTCCGGCTACCCGATTCGCTTCGAGCCCATTCCCGTCGCAAAGCGTGTCGGCAAGAGTCACATCCGCCCGTTCAAGGACGGTCTGCGCTTTCTCGTCATTATCTTCAAGATCGCGACGCTGTATGCGCCGCTGAAGATCTTCGCGCCAGTTGCCGCGGTGTTTTTCACTACGGGCTGCGGCTGGTATGCGTATACCTACGCGACCATGGGCCGATTCACCAACATGAGCATGTTGCTGTTCAGCGCCTCGGTCATCGTGTTCCTGATCGGTCTGATCTCCGAGCAAATCACGGCCCTGACCTACAGCAAGACCTGACATGCGGCGCTGCATATTCGTACTCGGTACGCGTGCGCAACTGGTCAAGATCGCACCGGTCCTGCGACTCGCCGAAGCCTCCGGCCTGCGCCACACGGTCTGGTTCACGGGCCAGCACCGCGAGTCCATCGACGACCTGATCAGCGATTTCTCGCTCAACTCGGCGTTCGTTCTCCCCGCCAGGCACAAGGAGCGCTCGAGTATCTTCAGGTTGCTCGTCTGGGTCCCGAAAACGCTGCACGACTGCTGGCGCTACGTCGGTAGCGTCAAGCAGTGGACCGGCAAGCGTCCGCTGGTCGTCGTGCACGGCGATACGCTGTCGACGTGGCTAGGGGCGCTGGCCGCGAAATGGGGCGGCGGCGATGTCGTGCATCTCGAGAGCGGGCTGAGCTCCGGCAAGTGGAACGACCCCTTCCCGGAGGAGATGCTGCGTCGCCTGACGTTTCGCAAGGCACGCTACGCGATCTGCCCCAATGACGAGGCAGCGGCTCGCATGGAACGCTACGCCGGCTGCATCGTCATCAACACGCAGGAGAATACGCTGCTCGACTGCGTGCGCTTCGCCATTCAACAAGGTGCCGCGCACGATAGCACCGGCGATTACTTCGTCGCCTCGATCCACCGTTTCCAGAATATCTACAGTCGCGATGAGCTGGCCCGCATCGTCGACGAAATGCTGGCCGCCGCCAGATTCGGCGAGGTGCATTTCATCCTGCATCCACCGACCGAACTGCGTCTCAGGAAATACAACCTCTACGAGGTGCTCGCCGATGCGCCGGGCATGAACGTGCGCCCGCGCATGCCGTACACCGAGTTCCTTGCGCTGATAAGCGGTGCGCGTGCCGTATTCAGCGACGGCGGCTCCAACCAGGAGGAATTGTCTTACCTCGGCGTGCCAACCGTGCTCTACCGGGAGCGCTCGGAGCGACCCGACGGCCTCGGCAGCAACATCGTGCTGCGGGGCGATGTGAACGAGTCGATGGAATCATTCATCGAATCCGGGAAAATCGACACGCTGCGCGTGCCGTCCCGAATCGACGCCGACGTGTACCCAAGCCAGGAAACGATCGACGCTCTGCTGCGCTGGAGCGGCGCCTCCGGCCAGGAAACCTAATGCCGATTATCGACAGCACAGCATCGGATTCGACCTATCACTCCAGGCACTCGAAGCGCACGCTGGCCCGGGCCGAGCGCATCGCCTCGCACATCGCCTCACCGGGGCGACTGCTCGACGTCGGTTGCAACAACGGCATCACGAGCGCGTACATGCTGGATGCGGGCAAGGCCCGGCAGGTCACGGGCATCGAGCTGCATGCGGAGACGGTCGAGCCGGCACTGCGACATCATGAGGCGTTTACCCTGCTCGAGGGAAATGTCGTCGACCTTGAACTCGACGGACGTTTCGACCACGTCATTTACGGCGCCGTGCACCACCACATACTGAACCTGTTCGGCCTGTCCGCCGCCATCCGGACACTGCAGAAGCTCGCGGCTCATTGCGGCCAGCACCTGTTTTTCGAGACCGGCCAGCTGGGCGAGGGTGGCCGCTGGGGCTGGCAGGCTCCCATGCGCCGCCTGTTCCGTACGGACGAGGAACACTTTTTCTATCTCGTGCGAAGCATCGAGCACCTGATCACGGGATTCGAAGTCATCGGGACCTTCTGGATTCACGGTATTCGGCGCCAGTACATCCGCTTCGACATGCGGCAGGAAAGCGTTGCCCTGCCGCAGGATCTCCAGCCGTGGCCGGCAGAATCGGACGGTCCCTGGGTGCGCACGATCGGCTCCAGGGATCAGCAGTTGCAGCGTGTCGACGACGCAACGACCTCCGACTCGCCGACGAATTTCTGGACAGCGTCGTCGCAGGAACCGCCGCTTTTCATCAAGAAGCACGTGCACCTGCCGATCGCCGCCGACGCGGAATGGGCGATCGGCTCGCAGGTCGACACGGAGTGGGCGGTTCAGCCGCTTGCCCGCCTGGAGCCCGACGGCGCCGTAGCCTGTCCGTACATTGCCGATGCCTCGCCGGTCAGCGACCTGCGGGCGGCGCCGGCCGCCGAGCGGCGCAGGTTCGCGGCGACCGTAGTGGAGATCTACCGGGATGCCTGCGAGCTGCGTATCGTGGCGCCGAGCGGCGTGTTACTGCCGGTCAGCGGCCACGCGCGCCTCGTCGACGTCATCGATCTCAACGCCAACAACTTTCTCGTGACGCGGTCGGACGGCCAGGACATCGTCCGTGTCGTTGACTTCGAAATGCAGAGTACGCGGTACGCATCCCGTAACCGGGTGCATATCGGCAAATTGCTGTTAGTGCTTCGACAGCGTCGCCTGCAGGCGACGATGCTACTGCTGCTCGGCTATGCCGGCGTCGCGATTAACCTCGTTCGATTCCAGTTCTCCCCGTTCGCGCGGCGCATTGCATTGCGCCAGCCGAGCCTCGCGTCATTGCTCGTCGCCGATGTTCGAACCGTGGCCGGCCGAGTGCTGGGCCGGGTCCTGCGTCTCGCCGGGATCGAGTAGATGTGGCGACTTCTCAAGCCGTTGTCCTGGTTTGCCGGCATTGCGGGCCTCGCGGTCATCATTTCTTACTTCGGCGTGGAGAGCATCGCCGCGGCGCTACGCGGGGTCGGACTGACGGTGATTGCGCTCTGGATGGCCCTGACACTCGTCGCTCGTATCGCGCTCGCTGAAACGACGGTCGCGCCATTGCGCGTGCTGGGATTTCACATGCGCCGCAGCGACGCGTTCTGGGTCGGCTGGTTGCGGACCTTTGCCAACCAGGTTTTTCCCGCCGCCGGCCTGGTCGCCTACGTGCATGCGATCCGGCGCAAAGTAGGCATATCCTGGTCCGAGCTGGCCGCGCTCGCGTCGCCGCAGTTCGTGCTGGCCGCGGCTGCGCTGGGCGTCATCGGTCTTGTGGCAGCGCTCCTTAACCCGCAGGTCCTCGGCGAGCGCCTGTGGCTGTTCCTGTCTGTTTACGGCGCCGTCCTGGTTGGCGCATTGTTCATTGCGCGCGGGGCACACGGGCTGACCGTTCTGCTGCCGCAGGCCTTGGGCGAACGGGTCGGCGCGACCAGCCGGTCGCTGCAGGACTTCGCGCAAAGGCCGTCGCTGCTCCTGTTGATCGTCGCCTGTCACGCCGCCGCGATCCTGTTGCGGGGGCTGCGTTTGTGGCTGCTGTTCGAGGCCGCCGGCATCGACCTCGCGTGGAACGAGGCCTTGCTCGTCGTGGTCGTCGCCGAGTCCAGCATGCTGATTCAGCTCACCCCGGGGGGAATGGGTATCCGGGAAGGGGCCGTGCTCGCCGGCGCCCTGCTCGTCGGCATCCCGGCTGAGGTCGCGGCCGGCGTCGCCATTGTCGACCGCATGCTCGTCATCGCGATTACCGCGGTCCTGACGCCGCCCGCCTTGCTCGTGCTGCGTTCGGAGACGTCCGCCGACTAGCGCGCGAAGTGGTCCTCCAGCACCTGCGCGACACAGCAGGTCAGCCGCTTGCCCGTCTCGATGTGCAGGAACTCGTTCGGCCCGTGCGCGTTCGACTTCGGACCGAGCAGCCCGGTGACCAGGAACTGCGCCTCGGGGAAGCGCTCGCCAAGCATACCCATGAACGGGATCGTGCCGCCGGTTCCCATGTACATCGACGGCTTGCCGAAGAAGGCCTCGGAGGCTCTCTGCATTGACGCCTCGAGCCACGGCGCGATCTCGGGCGCGTTCCAGCCGGCCATGCTCGAGTCGGCGTCGAATTCGACCTTGACGAGCGGCGGCGTTTCGGCTTCGAGTGCTGCCTTGACCGCGACGGCCGCGTCCTCGGCATTGACGGTCGGGGGCAGGCGGAACGACAGTTTCAGTACCGTGTAGGGAAGCAGCACGTTACCGGCGTTGACGAGATCGGGCATGCCTTCCTGGCCCGTCACGGCCAGCGTCGGGCGCCAGGTATTGTTGAGCGTCAGTTCGGTGTACGACTCGTCGGGTTGCGGCGCAGCGACGGCCCAGGGGAATTTCTCGTAGACCAGCTCCTGCAGCGTGTCGGCCGCCTTGCCGGCCTGGTCGAGGCGCTGTGCGGGGACGTCGGCGTGCAGGGCTTCGAGCTTGATCTGCCCCGTGTCCTCGTCTTCGATGCGGCTGATCAGTTGCCGCGCCGCGCGAAAACTCGACGGCACGACGCCACTGGCGGTTCCCGAGTGCACGCCCTCGGTCAACACGTCGACACGCAGCGTGCCCGTCAGGTTGCCGCGCAGCGAGGTCGTGCACCAGAGCTGGTCGTAATTGCCTGCTTCGGCGTCGAGACAGACGACCAGGTCGGGTGAACCGATCCTGTCTTCTAGCATGTCGATGTAGTAGGGCAGGTCGAAGCTACCCGATTCCTCGCAGCCCTCGATCAGAACCACGCAACGCGCGTGCGGTACGCCCTGTTCCTGCAGGGTCCGGATCGCGGTCAGCGAGCCGTACGTCGCGTAGCCGTCGTCGGCGCCGCCGCGGCCATAGAGCTTGCCGTCCCTGATCGTCGGCTCCCACGGGTCGAGGTCCTCGGCCCAGCCGCTGAACTCCGGCTGCTTGTCGTAGTGGCCGTACAGCAGCACCACGTCGTCCGACGCCCCCGGAATGTCGACGAACAGCACCGGTGTGCGACCGGCAAGGCGCACCACTTCAACCTGCATACCGTCGATCTGCTGGGCCCGGCACCAGGCTTCGAGCTGGCGGACCGCCGCTTCCATGTGCCCGTGCTGTTCCCAGTCCGGATCGAAGTGCGGTGACTTGTTCGGGATCTCGATGTAGTCGCGCAGTTCGGGGA